>CAZOEC010000129.1:0-12951 GCA_964578635.1 uncultured Pseudomonas sp. | reverse complement strand
CCCCTGTTACCGCCGTGAAAGGGCGGTGTCCTAGGCCACTAGACGAAGGGGACACTGCCCGGAATATACACCACTTTATTCCGGCTTTCGCAGGCTAGGCCCTAAGGCATTGCGCTACGAAGTGGCGCGCATTCTATGGAGCCTTGCAGTAGCCGTCAACCTCTCTATAAAAAATTTTATAAATCAACGACTTCAACCCTGAATATGATGCCGCTCTATCAGCCTCAAGGCTAACGCACTACACTCGAACGAAAACCGGTGTTCGAGAGGCTGCACCCATGTCCCCACTCGTGATTACCATAATGATTGTCGCCGGCATCGCCTTATTGATGGCCATTGCCTACATCAATCATATGGTCGAGAACAACAAGCTGGAAAAGGCCCGCCTCAAGGCCGACCTCAGTGATCGCCTGCGGCGCAGCCAGGACCTGGCGGAAACCCTGCCCGGCCAGCTGATGACCCCCGCCCTGAAACTCCTGCTCAGCCGCCTGCAACTGCACTTCGGCGAACGCCTGCTGCCGCTGGACAAGAACAACAGCGCACTCAAGACGCGCATCGACGAGCTGCGCAAACTGATCGCCCTCGGCGAATCGATACCGGTCAACAACCCGCCGCAACAGATCCTTTCCGAGGCCAAGGCCAAGGAAATCCGCTACCAGCTGGAAAACCTCCACGGTCAGATGACCCGTTCGGCCCAGGAGGGCCTGCTACCGGCCAACGAAGCCAAGCACTGGCTGAAAGAGATCCGCCATATGCTCACCCAGGTGCATATCGAGTTCTTCGGCAACCTCGGCCAGCAGGCGCTGCAGCAAGGCCAGCCAGGCCAGGCGCGCCTGGCCTTCGAGCGCGGCGCGCAATACCTGCGCAAACAGAATGATCCCGCCCGCTATCAGCATGAGTTGAAGACATTCGAGGAGCAACTGGCCCGCGCCAATGCCATGGTACTGGACAAAACCCAGCCTGCCGCCGATGAAGCCAGTGAACTGAACCAGGGTCTCGAATCCCTGGAAAGCGAAGCGGACTGGAAGAAAAAGAATATCTACGACTGAGGTCGACGCCGCAGCGTCCCCGCCCCCAACAAAAACGAGACTGCCCATGAGCCTGACACTTTACGGTGCCCCGCTGTCGCCCTATGTGCGCAAGGTGCGGCTGCTGCTGGACGAAAAAGCCCTGGACTATCAGCTGGAGATTATCCTGCCCTTCGCTCAACCGGACTGGTATCGCGAGCTCAGCCCCTTGGGGCGGATCCCGGCGCTCAAGGATGGTGACTTCAGCCTCGCCGACTCCAGCGTGATCTGCCAGTACATCGAGGACAAGTACCCGCAGTTACCGCCACTGCTCGGGCAAACTGCCGAACAGCGCGCCCGGGTGCGCTGGCTGGAGAAATACGCCGATTACGAGCTGGGGCCCCTGTGCACCTTTACCCTGTTCCGCAACCGCGCCCTGAAACCCAGCATGGGCCAACCCTGTGACGAGCAGGCAGTGCAAAAAGCCCTCAGCGAAAAACTCCCGGCACACTTCGACTACCTCGAACAAACCCTGGGCAGCGCCGAGTTTCTGGTCGGCGACAGCCTGACCCTGGCCGACCTGGCACTGGCCTGCCAGCTGATCAATATGGAACACGGCGACGTGCAACTGGACGCCCAGCGCTGGCCCAACCTGGCCGCCTTCCATGAGCGGATCAAGGCGCGGCCATCGCTGCAGAAAGTCCTCCCCGGCGAGCTGCGCACCCTGGCCAAGATGGCCAGCAAGGCCTGAGGCCACTCAGGCTCGGGCTCAGCAGTCCGTCAGCTGCAGAAAGATTTCGGCCAAACGCTCGATAGCGGCCTGATCCTGAACCGAAAAGCGTGCCGGCCTGGGGCTGTCCAGGTCGAGTACACCGATCAATCGGCCGGCCTTGACCAGCGGCAGCACCAGCTCGCTGGCGGTGGCACTGTCACAGGCGATATGCCCGGCAAAGGCATGCACATCCTCGACCCGCTGGCTCTGCCGGGTGGCCGCCACCACGCCACACACACCGCGACCGAAGGGAATCCGCACGCAGGCCACCCGCCCCTGAAAAGGTCCCAGCACCAGCTCCTCGCCGCGGGCCAGGTAGAAGCCGGCCCAGTTTAGATCGGCCAGCTCCTGAAACAGGAACGCGGAAAACTGCGCGGCATTGGCAATAAAGTCGCGCTCATCGGCCAGTAGCGCCTGTAATTGGGCGAACAATAACGGGTAGCCATCGAGCCCCCGACCACTCTGTTGCAGATCAATCATCGTCTTGACTCAGAAGTTGCAGGCCGACCCAGTCCCGGGCGAACTGATAGGCGCAGCGGCCATTGCGATTACCGCGCCCCAGGGCCCAGCGTATTGCGGCCTTTTCCAGGGCCTCGCTCCACTCCCAACTCAAGCCAGCCTGGGCGGCGTGCACCTCGACCCAGTGGCGCACCACGGCGAGAAAGTGATCCTGGGTAAAGGGATAGAAGGACAGCCACAGACCGAAGCGATCAGACAGGGCAATCTTGTCCTCCACCGCCTCATTGGGATGCAGCTCGCCATCGACCCGCTGCCAGTTTTGGTTGTCGCTTTCCTTCTCTGGCAGCAGGTGGCGACGGTTGGAAGTGGCATACAGCAGCACATTGTCCGGCGCGCGCTCCAGGGAGCCATCGAGCACGGTCTTCAGCATGCGGTAATCGCCCTCGCCAGACTCGAACGACAGGTCATCGCAAAACAGCACGAAGCGCTGCGGCAATCCCGCCAGCTGTTCGACCACCCGCGGCAGGTCGGCCAGATGATCGCGCTCGATCTCGATCAGGCGCAGCCCCGCCGCCGCCTGTTCGGCCAGCAGCGCCCGCACCAGGGACGACTTGCCCGTACCGCGCGCGCCCCAGAGCAGCGCGTGGTTGGCCGGCAGGCCACGGATAAACTGCCGGGTATTGCGCGCCAGTTGCTCGCACTGACGATCCACCCCGATCAGATCGCTCAGGCGCAGGTCGAGACTGACCGCAAGCGGCTGCAAGTAACCGCCACGCCCCTCGCGCTGCCAGCGGGCCGCCAGGCTCTGCTGCCAGTCGATTGCGCTGCGTTGCACCGGCAACCAGGGCTCGAGCCTGAGCATCAGCTGCTCGGCCCCCTGTAAAAAAGTGCTCAAACGGGAATCCACGACACACTCCAGAATATTCAGGGCCGCCCGGGGGCTGCCGTCAGGTAAAACAGATGGGCTATGCTTGGCAGGCGATTCACACGAGAACACCAGCCATATGGATATAGCGTTAACCCAACGCCTGTCATTCAAGCAGGCCGGCCTGACCGTGTTGGTGGCGTTTATCCTCGGCACAGTGCTCAGCGTGCTGCAGGTCGGCATCGATTATGCCAGCGAAGATGCCTCCATCGACCGCGAGATTAATGCGCTGCTGGAGATCAGCCACAACCCGGCCGCGCGGATCGCCTACAACATCGACGCCGAACTGGCCCAGGAACTGGTGCTGGGCCTGCTGCGCTCGCCGGCGGTCATCAGCGCCGAGATCATCGACAACAACCAGCTGACCCTGGCCACGGTCAACCGCCCGGCCATGCAAAGCCGCTACCGGGTGCTCAGCGACTTTATGTTCGGCCCACGCCGGCACTTCGAGACCGCACTGTTCGTCAGCCACTCGCCCAGCGAGGCCCTCGGCAGCCTGAGCCTGGAAGTGGACACCTATGCCTTCGGCAGCCACTTCCTGCGCCGCTCGCTGCTCACCCTGCTGACCGGCTTCGCCCGTAGCCTGCTGCTCTCGCTGATCCTGCTGGTGATGTTCTATTTCATGCTGACCAAACCGCTGACCGGCTTTATCAGCGCCCTCAGCGAGCGCGACCTGCGCAGCCCCAAGACCAGCAAACTGCCCTACCCGCCCAACCACGAGCGCGACGAAATCGGCGTACTGGTCGACGTAACCAACCGCCAGCTGAGCAGCATCGCCAGCGAGATCGAACAGCGGCAACAGGCCGAAAGCCGCCTGACCCAGTACCTGGCGCAACTGGAAGACGTGGTGTCGGCGCGCACCGCCGAACTGGAAGCCACCAATACTCGCCTGCTCGACTCCAACCGCGAGCTCGAACAGGCCCGGCGCACCGCCCTGGACATGGCCCAGGCGCGCTCGGCCTTTCTGGCCAATATGAGCCATGAAATCCGCACCCCGCTCAACGGCCTGCTGGGCATGCTCGCCCTGTCCCTGGATGGCCCGCTGAACAATGAGCAACGCCAGCAACTGTCGATTGCCCACGACTCCGGCAAGGTGCTGGTGGAGTTGCTCAACGACATCCTCGACCTGTCGAAATTCGAGGCCGGTCAGCTCGAACTGGAAAGCATCCCCTTCGACCTCGCCAGCCTGGTCGAAGACACCGCCAACCTGCTCTCGCAGAATGCCGCACCCGGGGTCGAACTGACCTGTCTGATCGATCCGCAACTGCCCACCCTGCTCCTGGGCGACCCGACCCGAGTGCGGCAGATCGTCAGCAACCTGCTGTCCAACGCCCTCAAGTTCACCCGTTTCGGTCGCGTCGACATTCGCGTCAGCGCGCACTCCGAGGGGGTGCGAATCGTCGTTCGGGACACCGGCATCGGTATCGCCGAGGAAGCCCAGACGCGGATTTTCCACCCCTTCGCCCAGGCCGGTGTCGGCATCACCCGGCAGTTCGGCGGCACCGGCCTGGGCCTGGCCCTGACCCGCCGGCTCTGCGAAGCCATGAACGGGCAATTGAGCCTGGAGACCAAGGAAGGCTTCGGCAGTCAATTCTGCATGGATCTGCCACTGCCCACCCAGGCCAGCGTCCAGCAACTCCCCCATCTGACCGGCCGCGTCCTGGTGGTCAGTCCGGCCAGCTCGGGCCTCAGCGAACAACTGGCGAGCCTGCTGTCTGCCTGGGGGCTGAGTTATGTGCACCTGGATCCCGACGCCAAACTGGACGGTCACCCCGCCGACCTGCTGATCAGCGACTGCCCGCAGTGTCTGCAGCAGCTGCGCACGGCGTATCACCAGCCCATCCTGCTGGTCAGCGCCTACGGCAACTTTCTCTCCACACCCCAGGTCCAGGCCCTGGCCCCCATCGAACAGCTGGCCCGTCCCCTGTCCCGCCAGGTCTTGCTGCAGGCGTTACGACGCAGCCTGGGGCAGCACGAGCCGAGGGCGACACAACCGCTGTCCGAGCCGGAAAACAGCCGCCAGGCACGGGTGCTGCTGGTGGAAGACAATCCGGTCAACCAACTGGTGGCCAAGGGCATGCTCGGCAAGCTGGGCTGTGAAGTACTGCTGGCCAATCACGGCGGCGAGGCCCTGGCGGTGCTGGAGAAACAGCAGGTTGACCTGGTGCTGATGGACTGCAATATGCCGGTCATGGACGGCTATGAAACCACCCGCCATATTCGTCAGCACCCCGAGCACCAGCAGCTGCCGATCATCGCCTTGACCGCCAACGCGCTCTCCGACGAACGCGAGCGCTGTCGCGCAGCCGGCATGAACGACTACCTGGCCAAGCCCTTCCGCAAGGAAGAACTGGCCGCCCTGCTCGATCAGTGGCTGACTGCCAGAGTCAATTGAGGCTTTGTTGCGCGCCGTCCTGCGGCGTCAACGCGCCACAAGCTGATCGAGCAGCACAGCCACCTGACCGCGCAGCGCCGCCAGGGCCTGGGCATCGACCCCGCGCTCGCAGAGCAGCTGCTCCTTAAGTGGCATCACCCGTTCGCGCAAGGCGCAACCGGCTGCGGTCAGCCCCAGGTGCATCTCCCGTTCATCGCTGGCCGAACGCCGGCGCAGCAGCAACCCCTGGGCCTCCAGGCGCTTGAGCAGGGGCGTCAGGGTGCCCGAGTCGAGCAGCAGGCGCTCGCCCAGGGCCTTCACCGTGGGTTGCGCTGGCGGTTGCTGCTGCCATTCCCATAGCACCAGCATGGCCAGGTACTGCGGATAGGTCAGACCGAGCTGATCGAGCATCGGCTTGTAGGCACGGATCACCGCCCGCGAGGCGGCGTAAAGCTTGAAGCACAGCTGGTTGTCCAGCTGCAGCCCGTCATCCGCGTGCAAGCTGGCCTGGGTCATTTCAGCAGCGCTTCGATCTCGGCAGTCAGATCTTCAGGCTTGGTGGTCGGGGCGAAACGCTTGATCACCGTGCCGTCGGCGCTGAGCAGAAACTTGGTGAAGTTCCACTTGATGCCCTGGCTGCCGAGCAGGCCCGGGGCGCTCTTCTTCAGATTGACGAACAGCGGGTGGGCATCGCTGCCATTGACATCGACCTTCTTGAACAGCGGGAAACTCACGCCGAAGTTCAGCTCGCAGAACTCGCTGATCGCGCCCTCGTCACCCGGTTCCTGCTTGCCGAACTGGTTGCAGGGGAAGCCCAGCACCACCAGGCCCTGGTCCTTGTACTGCTGCCAGACGTTTTCCAGACCCTTGTATTGCGGGGTAAAACCGCACTTGCTGGCGGTATTGACCACCAGCACGGCCTTGCCGCCGAAATCGGCCAGGGTCTTCTGCTCGCCCTTGATGGTGGTAACCGGAATATCGAAGAGTGCGTTGCTCATGCTGGTCATCCTGAGGAGTGGGAACGGACGCAAGATAGCGAGCAATTAAATTGCATGCAATTTAATTGCATGCAATTTAATTGAGGCAAAATAAGGCCTGCTGATAGCAGGCCTGTGCAATGGCATTAAGCCTTCGGCACCAGCTTGAGCGATGCCGAGTTGATGCAATAACGCAACCCCGTCGGTGCCGGCCCATCGGGGAATACATGGCCCAGATGGGCATCACACTTGGCGCATTTGACTTCGATGCGGTGCATGCCGTGATTGAAGTCATCCAGGCTGCTGATGGCTTCGCTGCTGACCGGCTGGAAGTAACTGGGCCAGCCACTGCCGGAGTCGTACTTGGCATCCGAGTCGAACAACTCGGCCTGACAGCAAGCGCAGTGGTAAATACCCGGCACCTTGCTGTCGTGGTACTGACCGGTAAAGGCGCGCTCAGTGCCGCCCAGGCGGCAGACGTGAAACTGCTCCTCGGAAAGCTCCTCGCGCCAGGCTTCCAGGGGTTTTTCCAGCTTGTCCACAGGCAGGTCTCCTCTACATGAAAAAATCGCCGGGAGCGATTTTTAACGTCGCGTAGCGATGTGATGGCACGCCACAAAAAACGCCGGGAGCGTTTTTGCGCACAAGCCCCGAAGGGGTAAAGCACATGGATGTGCTGAGCACAAAAAAGCCCGACCAGTACCTTTGCCAAGGTCGGACTGCCACGTATCATTCGACCCCAGTCTGTCACCGGCGTTACACCCTGCCAAGGCTTGCCAGTTCGAGTCTTTTGCAGGGTAATTCAGCGGCGTTTCACCATTCGGGATTCCTTACATGCAGTTCAGCAAATCGAACAAGCTGGCCAACGTCTGCTACGACATTCGCGGGCCGGTGCTCAAGCACGCCAAACGCCTGGAAGAGGAAGGTCATCGCATCCTCAAACTGAATATCGGCAACCCGGCACCGTTCGGTTTTGAAGCCCCCGAGGAAATCCTTCAGGACGTGATCCGCAACCTGCCCACCGCCCAGGGCTACAGCGACTCCAAGGGTCTGTTCAGCGCGCGCAAGGCGGTGATGCAGTACTACCAGCAGAAGCAGGTGGAAGGCATCACCATCGAGGACATCTACCTCGGCAACGGCGTCTCCGAGCTGATCGTGATGGCCATGCAGGCGCTGCTCAATAACGGCGACGAAGTGCTGATCCCGGCCCCCGATTACCCGCTATGGACCGCCGCGGTGGCCCTGTCCGGCGGCAAGCCGGTGCATTATCTGTGCGACGAGCAGGCCGGCTGGTTCCCCGATATCGCCGATATGCGCGCCAAGATCACCCCGAACACCAAGGCCCTGGTGCTGATCAACCCGAACAACCCCACCGGCGCGGTGTATTCCAAAGAAGTGCTGATGGATATCGTCGAACTGGCGCGCCAGCACAACCTGGTGCTGTTCTCCGACGAGATCTACGACAAGATCCTCTACGACGAAGCCCAGCATATCTCCACCGCCTCCCTGGCCCCGGACGTGCTCTGCCTGACCTTCAACGGCCTGTCCAAGTCCTACCGGGTGGCCGGCTTCCGCTCCGGCTGGGTGGCGATTTCCGGGCCCAAGCACCGCGCGCAGAGCTATATCGAAGGCATCGATATCCTCGCCAATATGCGCCTGTGCGCCAACGTGCCGAGCCAGCATGCAATCCAGACCGCACTCGGCGGCTACCAGAGCATCAACGACCTGGTGCTGCCCAACGGCCGCCTGCTGGAGCAGCGCAACCGCACCTGGGAGCTGCTCAACGACATTCCCGGGGTCAGTTGCGTCAAGCCGATGGGCGCGCTGTACGCCTTCCCGAAGATCGACCCCAAGGTCTGCCCGATCCATAACGACGAGAAATTCGTTCTCGATCTGCTGCTCTCGGAGAAACTGCTGATCGTCCAGGGCACCGCCTTCAACTGGCCATGGCCGGATCACTTCCGCGTGGTCACCCTGCCGCGGGTGGATGAGCTGGAAATGGCCATCGGCCGTATCGGCAGCTTCCTCAAGACCTACCAACAGTAAGCGGAGAACGCCATGAGCCAGGGCAAACGCTATCTGCTCACCGGGGCCAGCTCCGGCATCGGTGCCGCCCTGGCCCGTGAGCTGGCAGCCAGGGGCTACGACCTGGCCCTGGCCGCGCGCCGCGAAGACAGCCTGCACCTGCTGGCCGCCGAGCTGCAGGCACGCTTTAAGCGCAAGGTGGTGGTGCTGCCGCTGGATGTCACCGACTACGCCGCCTGCCAGGATGCCGTGGGCCTGGCCGCCAACCTGCTCGGCGGGCTCGACGGAATGATCGCCAACGCCGGCATCGCCCTGACCGGCAAAGCTGGGGGCGGCCACTTCAAGCGCGCCCGACTGACCCTGGAAACCAACCTGATCGGCGCGATTGCCTGCCTCGATGCTGCCTGCGCGCTGTTCCGCCAGCAGGGCCACGGCCATCTGGTTGCCGTCGCCTCGGTGGCCGGCAAACGCGGCCTGCCCCACACGGCGGCCTACTCGGCGAGCAAGGCCGGGCTGATCAGCTATATGGAAGCCACCCGCGCCGAACTGCTGGGCAAGAACATCGACACCACCCTGTTGCTGCCCGGCTTTATCGATACGCCACTGAACAGCGATATGGCTAGCCGACCTTTCCTGATTGACGTGGAACGCGGCGCGGCGCTGATCGCCCGGCATATCGACAAACGCGCCGCCAGCGCCTATGTCCCGGGCTGGCCCTGGGCACTGCTGGGCCGCCTGCTGCCCTACCTGCCCACCTCGATGATTGGCAAATTCTGATGGACCTGCAGATCGACGAATTCTACAAGGACGCGGCCGCCGGCCTGCTGAGCCTTTACCAGATATTCCCACGCAAGGCGGCACTGTATGTCGAAGACCTGATCGGCCGCGAAGAGCCGGACGAGTTCGGCCTGCCCACACCCCGCCACCAAAGCTGCCTGGGTGCCCTGCTTTGGCTGGCCGAGGAAGGCTATATCCGCTTCGACTCGACCATCGGCTACGACGCCCTGGACCAGGCGGTGCTCAGCGAAAAGGGCTTTCTGCGCCTGACCCGCGGCGTACCCCATGCCCTGCGCGAGGGCGAGGCCTTGCCGCCCAGCGTGCGCCGCGTGCACGCCACCCTGGCCTTCCAGCTGCGCGAGGCACTGAGCCAGCGCCACGGCGAACGCATCTCGCGCCTCAGCCGCCTGCTGTTCGAGAGCAGCCTGAACGGCGCAAGCGACATAGTTTGAAATAGTCGCCAGGTTGAAGTGCCGGGGGGTGCGCCCTTATATAGCCGGCATAACCAATAGTGGTTGTTGAAAACCAGGCGATGCCGCCGAAACAGGGCTTTCAGCGACCAGACAGATCTTTCCCGTGAGGAGTCTCAATACACCATGATGCGCATTATGCTGTTCCTGGCCACCAACATGGCGGTGTTGATCATCGCCAGCATCACCCTGAAGTTGCTCGGGGTCGACCGCTTTACCGGCCAAAACTATGGCAGCCTGCTGGTTTTCTGCGCCGTATTCGGTTTCGCTGGTTCGTTGATTTCGCTGTTCCTGTCCAAGTGGATGGCGAAGATGAGCACCAAGACCGAAATCATCACCCAACCGCGCACCCGTCACGAACAGTGGCTGTTGCAGACCGTGGAAGAGCTGTCCCGCGAAGCCGGGATCAAGATGCCGGAAGTGGGTATCTTCCCGGCCTATGAGTCCAACGCCTTCGCCACCGGCTGGAACAAGAACGACGCCCTGGTAGCGGTCAGCCAAGGCCTGCTGGAGCGCTTCTCGCCCGACGAAGTGCGCGCCGTACTGGCCCACGAAATCGGCCACGTCGCCAACGGCGATATGGTCACCCTGGCGCTGATCCAGGGCGTGGTGAACACCTTCGTGATGTTCTTCGCGCGGATCTTCGGTAACTTCGTCGACAAGGTGATCCTGAAAAACGAAGACGGCCCGGGCATCGGCTACTTCGTGGCGACCATCTTCGCCGAGCTTGTTCTGGGGATACTGGCCAGCATCATCGTCATGTGGTTCTCCCGTAAGCGCGAATTCAAGGCCGACGAAGCCGGTGCCCGCCTGGCTGGTACTGGCGCGATGATCGCCGCCCTGCAGCGCCTGCGCGCCGAACAGGAAGTGCCGGTGACCATGCCCAACAGCCTGACCGCCTTCGGCATCAACGGCGGCCTGAAAGGCGGCCTGGCGGGCCTGCTGATGACTCACCCGCCACTGGAAGTGCGCATCGAAGCCCTGCGTCAGCGCGGCTAAGTACAGCGGTAACGCAAAGGGCGACTTTTTAGTCGCCCTTTTTTATGGCGTGCCATCCATGGCCGCCACCCTACGGGCCGTCGCTTCGCGACGTTAAAAATCGTTCCAGACGATTTTTTATGGCGTGCCATCCCGACAGCCGCCCTATGGGCCGTCGCTTCGCGACGTTAAAAATCGTTCCAGACGATTTTTTATGGCGCGCCATCCCGACAGCCACTCTATGGGCTGTCGCTTCGTGACGTTAGAAATGCCTCCGGCCATTTTTCTGTCTGCGATTCAGCGCTTGCGCAACCGGTACACCCGCTCATCCAGGCGCTGCAGACCGCGCTGGAGAAACCGCCAGTTCTGCCCCAGCACATCGCAGCACTCCAGCGTTTCAACCTGCCAGGTGTCAGCCAGGCGCTGCTGCACTTCATCATCGGACACGGCAAAGGGTGGCCCGTCCATTTGTGTCTGCTCGTAGTCCAGGGTCACCAGCAAGCCCTGGCACTCCGGTGGCAGGATGGCCGCAAGGTGCGCAACATAGCGCGCACGCATCTCCGGCGGCAGCGCAATCAGCGCCGCGCGGTCATACAGGCCCTGGCACTCGGCGACCTGCTGGGGCGTCAGCGCAAAGAAATCGCCGCAATAGATCTCCAGTGCCTCACAGCGATAGACCCTGAAGCCCCCCTCCTCGGTGATCACCGGCTCTAGCTGGTGCTCGGCGAAAAAATCCTCCACCGCCTTCTGCGCCAGTTCGACCCCGCACACCCGATAACCCTGGCCGGCCAGCCAGAGCATATCCAGGCTCTTGCCGCACAAGGGCACCAGTACCCGCGAGCCTTGCGCCAGACCTAGGTCGGGCCAATAGCGCTGCAGGTAGGAATTGACCTCGGACAAATGAAAACCTATTTCGCTGCGCGCCCAGCGCGCCTGCCAGAATTCCGCGTGCATATCGACTCCGAGAAATATTCAGCGGCTAATCCTGCCGGAAAGCGCCGAGCAAGACTAATCGACCATTGGCCATGAGAGGGAAATAATCTACCTAGCCGATTAATAAACCCGGATATTTGCGCTTTTATGGCCGTATTGACTGATAGATGATGAATGCATTCGATCAGGAGAACGCCATGTTACCCAGCCTGTTTATCTCCCACGGTTCACCCATGCTGGCCCTGCAACCCGGTGCCAGCGGCCCCGCCCTCGCCCGCCTGGCCAGCCAACTGCCAAGACCGCGCGCGATTGTGGTGGTTTCGGCTCACTGGGAAAGCCGCGAGCTGCGGGTCGGCAGCGCCGCCAAGCCAGACACCTGGCATGACTTCCGGGGCTTTCCGGCCGAACTCTATCGGGTGCAATACCCAGCCCCCGGCGAACCGCAACTGGCCGGCGAGATTGTGAACCTACTGACCCAAGCCGGCCTGACGGCGCGGCTCGATGACGAACGACCGCTGGATCACGGTGCCTGGGTGCCCCTGACGCTGATGTACCCGCAGGCCGATATTCCCGTGGTGCAGGTCTCGCTGCCCAGCCAGCAAGGCCCGGCGTTGCAACGCCGGGTTGGCCAAGCCCTGGTCGGCCTGCGCGCCGAGGGCGTGCTGTTGGTTGGCTCAGGCAGCATCACCCACAACCTCGGTGAGCTGGACTGGCAAGCCGGGCCGGAGCAGATCGAGCCCTGGGCTCAGGCCTTTCGTGACTGGATCGTGGCACAGCTGGAAAGCCAGAATACCGCGGCCCTGCAGGACTACCGCCGGCAAGCACCCCATGCGGCGCGCAACCACCCCAGCGATGAACACCTGCTGCCGCTGTTTTTCGCCGAGGCCGCAGGCGGCCAGTTCAGGGTCGAGCACAGTGGCTTTACCCTGGGCGCGCTGGGGATGGATATCTACAGTTTCAGCTGAGTCGCCTCAGCCCTTATCGCGGACAGGTCCGCTCCTACCTGGTTTGCCTACAGCCCTACAGGTAAGCCGGACGGGCAAGCGCTACGGCGCAAAACTCAACACATAAAAAAGCCCCGCACTAGGCGGGGCTTCTTTATTCAGCGAAGAATCAATCTTCGCGATAACGACGCAGCTTCAGCGGCTTGCCACCGACGCGGGTGTCTTTCAGCTTGGTCAGCAGACGCTCGAGGCCTTCTTCCGGCAGCTCGACCAGGCTGAAGCTCTCGCGCACCTGGATGCGGCCGATGGC
>CAZOEC010000128.1:0-13184 GCA_964578635.1 uncultured Pseudomonas sp. | reverse complement strand
CGACCGCTGCAACCGGCTTAGCGTGCTTTATTTTCCGTTTTCTGAGGCGACCCCAGGCAGTACCGCGCACCAGCTCGCGCACGTCGAGCTGCAGCATCGTCACTTCCGGCGAGGCTGGCCACGTCCTGGCCACGGTCGACCATCGCCACCTTTGACGATGAACCGAGGGCCCCATCGCCAGTTCCGACGATGACGGCCGACGCCGGCGCTGGATCTCGCATCGCCGCTTCTGACGATGAGATCCACCCTTTGACACTTGAGGGGCCGAGCTGCGGGGGATTCTCCCGGCCGGCGGCCGCGAGAACCGGCTATGTCGTGCTGCGCATCGAGCCAGGCGGCAGAGCCGCCCGTCTCGCCCCTGGCGGGCTTCCAGCGCCTTCCCGACGCTCACCGGGCCGGTGGCCCTCGCCGCTGGGCTTTGCGGCCCTGACGGGCCTTCCTGGCCCGTTTCCGGGGCCTTCCCTGCCCTGCCCCACCGGCGCGGCCGTTGTGGACAGTTTCGGGACAAGTCGGCCGAGGCCGGCCGGCGCAGCCCTGACGTTGACACTTGAGGGGCAGCGGGGCCGGCGCGATGTTGACACTTGGGGGGCAGCGGCCGATTTCGGCCTGGTCGAGCCGTCCAGGCGGCCGCCGAGGCGGCCTAAGTGCCTGATCGGCATGGAGTTATCCACCGAAGTTGTGGATAACCCTGTTAGGAACCCTGCCCCGGTATTGACACTTGAGGGGCGGCCCTACTGACACTTGAGGGGCGCGGTTCTTGACACTTGAGGGGCAGCGTATTGACACATGGGGGGCTTATCCATTGACACTTGAGGGGCGGCCTCTTCGCGCTTTTCCTTGGCGTGACAACGGTTTACGCGCGTTTTTCGGTCATGCTAACCAGGTTTTTAACCGTCTTTATAACCTTTTTATATAACCAGGTAGTTTTAACCAGAGGCTGGCGAAAAAAACGGCAACACGGCCCAAGCTACCGCGCAGCATGACCGGCCGCCGAAGGGGGGAAACCCCCCTTCTCGATCCCACCCGGCCGCAAGCGGCCTCCCATCCCCCCAGGGGCTACGCCCCTCGGCCGCCTTGCGGCCTCACCCCACAATGGAGCGCCTTCGGCGCTACGGCTTAGGAGAGCCAGGCGCAAGCGCCTGGCGGAAGGCAGTAAGTTCGAGAGCTTGCGAGGGGGCAAAGCCCCCTCACACTCCCCAACCAGGTCGCCGCGGTTCGACCGGCCGCGCGATCCTCAAGCATCGCAGCAGCTCCACCGCCGCAGGTTTTACGCCAAGGAAGGGGGTCGGCCAGCTCGGCCGGTGGCGCGGAAAGCGCCCCTCAAGTGTCAATGAAACGTGAGACGCGGGGCCAGGCCCGCGCCGATCACAAGCCGAGTTCGGAGTGAGAGCCGAGGCGCACCAGGCGCAGCGTGTCGGCGTCGGGCTTCTGGTAGATCAGCACCAGGTCGGGCTTGACGTGGCAATCCCGGTGATCCTTCCAGTCCCCGGTCAGCGCGTGGTCGCGGTGCCGAGGTTCCAGCGGCTGGTCGTCGGCGAGCGCGACCAGGACGGGCACCAGGTCGGCGTCGAGCGTGGCCCGGTGCTGCCCTTTCGCCTCGCGCTTGTAGTCGCGCTTGAACTGGCCGGTGCGCTCAATCTGCCGCATGCAGATCGGCCATCAGATCGTTGACGGTGGCGAAGCGCGGCAGCTTGCCCTTGCGGGCTTCCTTCATCGCCTCGATGGTGGTGGCGTTCGGAATCAGCGGCTCGAAGGGCAGCGCCTTGTCCTGGGCCACCTTCGTGAGCAGCAGCCGCACCGCGTCGGACACGGTAAGGCCCATCGCGGCCAGGACGGCCGCCGCTTCTTCCTTGATCGCGCCGTCGATGCGCGTTTGTACGAGCTGGTTTGCAGCCATGATTGGTTCTCCGGTTGGGTTCGTGAATTACATTGTAATGCACGCCAAGGGAAAGGGCAAGGTTTAGCGGCTAAAACGTTTAGCTAAAGTGCTTGACGATTAGGACATTTTGCCCTAATATAGCACTTGAAGGCCGGGCATTTCGCCCAGGTCAACTACCGGAGAAAGTCCGATGAACACCCAAGAGCAACCCGTTACCGCTTCCCTGGTCGCCGAGGCCCAGCGCCTCGACTTCCTGCCCGCCTACTTCGGCCCGCGTCTGATGATGCGCGGCGAGGCCCTGGTGTATGCCTGGCTTCGCCGGCTCTGCGAACGCTACAGCGGCGCGTATTGGCACTACTACACCTTGTCGGACGGCGGTTTTTACATGGCCCCCGACCTGGCCGACCGCCTGGAGATCGAGGTGGACGGCAACGGCTTCCGAGGCGAGTTGTCGGCCGACGCCGCCGGCATTGTCGCAACCCTGTTCGCGCTGGGTCAGCTCGCGGCCGAGGCCGCCGACACGGACGCCGGCGATGCCCTGATCGACCGCTATCACTTCCTGCGCGGCTTCGCAGCCAGCCACGCCGAGGCGGCCGCGATCTACCGGGCTATTGACTGATGAGGGGCGGCCCCGGCTTCGGCCGGGGCTTCCAGGAGGCGACCATGACCAGGAACAACGCTCCCCAGGCACCGACGAACAGCTACGCGACGGACGGCAAGTGCCACAACGCCGAGCCGGGCACCTACGGCCACGAATGCGGCAAGCCGGCCGCATGGATCGGCACGAACCACAAGGGGTTCAGCTCGGGATTCTGCGACGACTGCAAGCGCCACGGCTACGAAGCCCGCGACGTGATCGCGTGGCGGCGTGCTGACACTTGAGGGGCCGGCCGATGGCGAAGAAACGCAAGACGCCGGCCCAGCCGGGCCAGGACTGGAACGCGCCGGCGGCCGAGCTGCTGGCCGAGCTGCCCACCGACCGCGACGAGCTGCTGGCCGCCGCCGTGGCGGCCGTGGTGGAGATCGACGCGGCGATCATGCGCGGTGACGGTGCGGCCGCCGAGGCGGCCAGCGACCGATACGAGGCCGTCATCTGGAAGATGAACGGCGGAACGCACGTGGGCAGCATGGCCGACCACGACGCGCCCGGCCAGGTCATCGAGCGCCATTGCGCGGCGGTGCCTGGCGACGTGCCCTTGTGGGGCCAGCGCGGCCAGTTCCTGGTCGCGGATGGCGACATGCGCGCCCTGGTGGAGTACGAGGCCGGCTACGGCGGGCCGCTGGGTGCCCACTTCCAGTTCCACGTCATCGACCTGGACAGGCCGTTTATCTCCGAAACGGGCTACCGCTCGCACTTCGACACGGCGCAGGGCTGCATGACGGTGGACGAGGTTGCGCGCGGCATCCTGGCTGCGCAGCGAGCCGAGAAGAAGCGCCCGGTGATGGTCGAGGCCAGCTACCGCGACCGCCTGGCCGATGCTCCCCTGCCCGCTTGGCTGGCCGGCTTGGAGCCGCCGGCGCGGCGCGCACCGGCGACCGTCCTGGTGCCGCCGGGGTTCGTCCTGGTCGATGTGGTGCTGCCCTCGCATCGGGCCTTCATCGCCAGGCGCTGGGCGGCCGAGGCCGCGACCAGGATCAAGGCGGCCAGGGCCGCCGGGTTGGACGCCAAGGGAAAAATCACCGGCGCAGGCCCGGAGCGAGATCCCGCATCGCCAGAAACGACGATGACCTGCAGCATCGTCAAAGCCGACGATGCCGAGCCGGGCGAGGGCGGGCCTGTATCGCCGGAAACAACGATGCCGCGAGCGAGCGCGGCAACCTGCAGCATCGCCAGGAATGGCGATGGAGGCCCGGCCGACCTGGTGGAGTTCAAGCCCGGCCAGCGGTGCGAGATCGTGAGCGTCCATCACCCGGTTTTCGACCGCTACATCGGCAAGCGCATCATCATCGTGAAGGTGCATCCCGACACCCGCCAGGTGTGGGCGCACGACGACAGGCCGGTAACGTACAAGACCAATCGCGCAGGCCGGCGCGTGGTCGATTCAGACCCGAGCTGCATCCAGTCGATCTACGGCTTCGACCAGTTGCGGCTTATCACTTGACCAGGAGAACGAACGAATGACGAACGACGCCAATATCCGGCTGGAGTGCTTGAAGCCGGCCGAACGCTGGGCGCAACCGACCGGCGAGGAAGTCCGAGAGGTGCTGCGCCTGGCCGGGTTCAGCGGCAGCAAGGCCGCGAAGGCGCTGGGGCTGGGCGCGAAGGGCGACCGCACGATCCGCCGCTGGATCGGCGAGGACACCCCGATTCCCTATGCGGCATGGGCGATCCTGTGCGACCAGGCCGGGCTGGGCGTGATCTGGAAAGAGGATTGACGCCAAGGGAAAGGTTTTAGCGGCTAAAGTTTAGCCTTCGGATTCCGGTAAAGCGAAAAAAGTTTAGCTAAAGTGCTTGACAGGCTAGGGCATTTTGCCCTAATATAGCACTTGAAGGCCGGGCACATTGCCCAGGTCAACTACCGGAGAAAGTCCGATGAGCGACAACAAGATTATGCCCTGGATTGACGAGCTGGAGGGCGCGGCAGCGACCGACTTCCCGGCCCGCCGTGACGAGATCGCGGCCATGATGGCCGAGGCGGCCGAGCTGGTGTGCAAAGCCGAGGAACTGCGCGGCAAGGCGTACTTCGCCGGATGCTCCCTGGAGGGGCAGGCCAAGGGCCATTGGTCGATGGAAGCCGTCGAGCAGGCCAAGCGCCGGGCCGGCTGGTAAGAGCACATGGCCCGGTCGGCAACGGCCGGGCCTATCGAGGACGCCAAGAAGGAGTATTGCGTGAGCCGAGGCAAGATCAAGGGCGGCCCCAGGTGGAGGAACGCCCCGGAGTGATCCGGGGCGCTTGGCCTGGTGCTGGCACACCGTAACCATGCTTCCGAGTGGGAGCACCCAGCATTCAACACGTAAGCGCGTGGAGGGTCAAGCTATGTCCAACATCATCAAGTTCCCCAAGGAGATCGAGCAGCCCGCCGCGCCCGCGCCGGTGGAGCCTGCCGCCGCGTCTGCTGCCCCCAACAAGGCCCCCGGTGCTGGCCTGCTGGCCGGCCTGGTCAAGTTCGTATGGGTGGCGACCGTGCTGGTCTGGCCGATCCTCAAGTGGGTGCTGTCGATTGCCACCTTCTTCCAGTTCGTGCGGATGCTCTACCACTGGAACACGCCTGGCGTGTATGCCGGTTGGTCGTTCCTGGCGTACTTCGCGGTGCTGACCGCGATCACCTACTTCGTTTCGATCTACAAGCCGAAGGGGCTTTGACATGAAAAAACAGACCCTACCCTACCCGCCGGGATTCGTGGAGCCGAACACCGGCCGGGTGGCCGTCCTGGTGCGCGAGTACGCGGCCAGCGACTTGAACGGCGATGCGCCGGCCTATTGGTACAGCGCGCAATCCGAGGAATGGGGCCTTGACCCCTGGCGACTGGTGGAAGGCGTCGATCCGCACACCGCCGGCGGTCAGTTCGACGTGTGCTTTGCCAACGGTTCGAGCCGCACGGTCGGCCCGCTGATGACGTTCTTCATGAGTGCCGCTGACGCGGCCAGGTTGAACGCCAAGAAAGAAGATCACGCGCCCATTTTTAGCCGCTAAAACGCTTGACGCGGGCGGCGAGTTTAGCTAAACTTCTGCACATGGTCGGCGGCTGGCACCGCCTTTTGTTCAACAACCGGGTGTGGAGTTTATATGGGTGTTCTCCATGAAGAAACGGCTAACCGAAGCCCAATTCCAGGCGGCGATCAAGGGCCTGGAGATCGGGCAACAGACCATCGACATAGCGCGCGGCGTGCTGGTCGATGGAAGGCCCCAGGCCGAGTTTGTGGCCTCGCTGGGGCTGACCAAGGGGGCGGTATCGCAAGCGGTCAGCCGCGTGTGGGCAGTGGCGGGGGAAGTGCTCCCGCAGGGCTTCGAGCGGGTGACGGCGGTACTGCCGGAGCATCAAGCGTTCATCGTCAAGCGTTGGGAAGCCGACGCCAAGGGAAAGAGGAAACAGGAACCCAACTCATGAAAACACTGGTCACGGCAATTCAGAAAGGCGGTCAAGGCAAGACGTTCGCAACCTGCCACCTGGCGTTCGACTTCCAGGAGCGCGGCCTTCGGGTTGCAGTGATCGACCTGGACACCCAGGGCAATGCGAGCTGGACGCTGGCCGGCCACGACTCGGGCTATCCCGCCAGTCGCATGTTCACCGCCGGCGGCGACGAGCTGCGCGCCTGGTTCGCTGACCGGGAGGATGACGGCCTGGCGCTGATCGCGGCAGACGCCAACCTGGCGAACCTGGACAAGATGGAGCTTTCCCAGGCGGCCGCCGCGCTGCGGGCCAGTGTGGCCGCGCTGGGCGAGTTCTTCGACGTGTGCCTGATCGACACGGCCCCCTCCCTTGGCGTCGCCATGACGGCGGCCGTGCTGACGGCCGACTACATGCTGTCGCCCATCGAAATGGAGGCGTACAGCTTGCAGGGCATGAAGAAGATGGTCGCGGTCATCAGCAACCTGCGCAAGCAGAACCCCAAGCTGCGCTTCCTCGGCATGGTGCCGAACAAGGTGGACGCGCGGAAGCCGCGCCACGTCAACAACCTGGCGACGTTGCAGCAGGCATACCCGCAGCTCATCTTGCCGTTCAGCATCGGCGCGCGTGACAGCATCGCCGAGGCGCTGGGCGAGCAGATGCCGGTGTGGAAGATCAAGAAGACCGCCGCGCGGAAGGCCACCCAGGAGGTGCGTGCGCTGGCGGATTACGTGTTCACGAAGATGGAGATCGCGCAATGAGCGCCAAGACCAACGCCAAGAAGAAGGAGCAGGACAAGCCGCAATCGTCCGGGCTGGGCCTGGACGGGCTGGGCGACCTGGCCGGCCTGCTGAACGAGCAGCCGGCGGCCAACGCCGGCGGCGCAGGCCCGCAGGAGCTGCCGCTTGACCTGATCGACGAAGACCCGCACCAGCCGCGCACGGCCGACAACCCCGGCTTCTCGCCGGAGAGCATCGCGGAGATCGGCGAGACGATCAAAGCGCGCGGCGTGAAGTCGCCCATCAGCGTGCGCGAGAACCCGGACGCACCGGGGCGCTACCTCATCAACCACGGCGCGCGGCGCTATCGCGGCTCGAAGTGGGCGCACAAGACCACGATCCCGGCCTTCATCGACAACGACTACAACGAGGCCGACCAGGTTATCGAGAACCTGCAACGCAACGAGCTGACGGCGCGTGAGATCGCCGACTTCATCGGCCGCGAGCTGGCGAAGGGCAAGAAGAAGGGCGAGATCGCCAAGGAGATCGGCAAGTCGCCGGCCTTCGTCACGCAGCACGTCACGCTGCTGGACTTGCCCGAACCCATTGCCGAGGCGTTCAATAGCGGCCGGGGCAAGGACGTGACTGTCATCAACGAGCTGGTGACGGCCTACAAGAAGAACCCCGACGAGGTGGCCGCCTGGCTGGCCGACGACAGCCAGGAGCTGACGCGCGGCTCGGTGAAGCTGCTGCGCGAGTTCCTGGAGGACAAGCGCAGTCACGAGGACGGCGACCGTGATCCCAACACCGTCGATGCGCTGACCGGCAAGACCGACGCCGAGGCCGGCGACGGCGAGCAGGGGCCGCAGGATGATGACGCCAAGGGGAAGAAGGAGCCGAAGGAGGCCGACCCCGACAAGCTCAAGAAGGCCATCATCCAGGTCAAGCACGACGACCGGCCGGCACGGCTGATCCTCAACCGCCGGCCCCCGGCCGAGGGCTGGGCCTGGCTCAAATACGAGGATGACGGCCAGGAGTTCGAGGCCGACCTTGGCACCGTGCAGCTTGTCGCGCTGCTGGAGGGCTGACACGCCCAGCGCCGGGCATCGCCGACCACCGACCCCCACCCATCGCCCCGCCATCGAGCGGGGCTTTTTTTGCCCGCGTTTTAGCCGCTAAAAAAAGTTCAGCTAAACCGCTTGCGTAGTGTTGTATGTTGTAGTATGCTTCACGCTACAACATACAACCGGCCAAAGGAGGCCCGACATGGCGATCTCGAAGGAGCAGATATTTGCGGTGGCCGACGAACTGGACGCGGCCGGCCAGAACCCCACGCTGGCGAACGTGCGCAAGCAGCTCGGCAGCGGCAGCTTCACCACCATCAGCGAGGCGATGAACGAGTGGCGCGCACGCAAGGCCAGCCAGGCCGCCCCGATCCGCGAGCCGGCACCGCAGGCGATCACTGACAAGCTGGCCGAGCTGGGCGGCGACTTGTGGGCCGTGGCGCTGGAAATGGCGAACAACCGCCTGGCCGCCGAGCGCGAGGCGCTGGAGGCCGTGCGCCAGGAGACGGAAGCAGCGCGCCAGGAAGCCGCAGAGCTGGCCGACCAGCTCACCGGCGAGCTGGACGAGGCCAAGGCCCGCATCGCGGCCCTGGAGGCCGTCGAGGCGGCCGCCAAGGGCGAGGCCGACGAGCTGCGCGGCAAGCTCGCGGCGACCAGCGAGCGCGCGGCCACGGCCGAGGCCAGGGCCGGCGAGCTGCGCACGGAGCTGGATCACGCCCATCAGGAAGCCCGCCAGGCGCGCGCAGAGCGCGACAAGGCCCAGGAGAGGGCCACGGCCAGCGCCGACCAGGTGGAGGCCCTGCGGGCCGACCTCGCGGCCGCGAACAGCCGTACCGCCGAGATCGAGCGCCGCGCCGGCGAGCTGCGTGCCGACCTGGAGCGGGCGAACCAGGCGACCGACCAGGCGCGCGCCGCTCAGGCCGAGCAGCGGAAGGCCACCGAGGCGGCCGCCGCCGAGCGCGACCAGGTGCGCGCGGAGCTGGTGAAGGTGCAGGCCAAGGCCGAGGCGGCCGAGCAGGCCCACCAGGAGCAGCGCAAGGCGATGGCGGCCGAGGCACACCGCCAGGCCGAGCGGCTGACCGCCGCCCAGGGCGAGCGCGACCAGGCGAAGCGCGACGCTGCCCAGGCCCGCGAGGAAGCGGCCGGGCTTCGCGGCCGGCTGGAGGCCCTGGAAACCGTCATGGCGCAAGGCCGGGCGGCCGATCCGACCAGCGGCGGACGCAAAAAGACCTGATAAATCGGTTGGTTTTCCTTAAAATTACCCTGGAACCCTGACAAAACGCACAACCCGGCCGCTGGGAAGAGCCGGCCTCGCTTTGCCGAGGTCGGCTTTTTTGTTGGAGCGCGGCTTGCATGGGGCCACCATCACCCTTTTGAGAACTACGGCAACCATAGGAGTGCCCGATGAAAGAACGCCTCTTGGTCATGAACGGTCAACGCATCGTTCAGGCCGAAAAGGACGGCGCTTGGACGAATCAGAAAGTAGACAAGGCGGGCGCGTTGAAGCCCGGCATCTACAACCTGTACACGGCCCAAGCGGCCGACAAGAAGCAGACCCACGCCGGCGTGATCGTTCATGCCGACGCCACCAACGTGTACCAGCAGATCGGCAAGAACTTTGTCATGCACGCTCGGTCAGATTTCGATAAAGTACCTGAAATTGGGAGCGCAAAGAGCATCAGCTACAACGCCCAGGGCAAGGCGGCAGTCGCCGCAGAGGCCCCGAAACTGACGCGGGGGCGCTCCATGTAGCTTTAGCGGCTAAAAAGGAGGCACGCCCTTGAAACGACTCACCATCCCCGGCAGCGGCACCGAGAGCCGCGCCACCAAGCCGGCCCGCGTCAGCGCGCCGGCCACCCTCGGCGGTGCCGCCTTCGGCGCTTCGCGCGAGGACACCGGAGCCGACTTGCTGGAGGCCGCCCAGGCGGCCGAGATCGAGCAGCAGGCCACCCTAGAGGCGGCCCCGGTCGAGCAGTCCTACCCCGAAACCCTGGCGCTCTACGTGCAGGCCAAGCACGACCAGGTGGAGCACATCGAGGACAGGCTAGAAAACCTGATCGACCGGCAGCAGGCCCGTTTGCAGCAGACCCAGGCGTCCGCGCCTGGCCGGCTTTCCTTGCCCGGCTCTAAGCGAGCCTGGCAGAACCAGCAGGCGCAGCAGCAGGCCCGCTTGCAGACGCTTCACGCGCGCCTGGAGGCCGTCCGCGAGATCAAGGAAGGCATGGGCCTGCACTCGCCGAAGATCGAAGAGCTGGCGACGCGCAAGATGCGCGCCGAGAACCCCGAGCTGGCTTCCGATTGGGATGCCATGCGCGAGGCCGCCCGCCGGCATGAGCTGCTGATGCGCAAGCAGGAGCAGGAGCGCAAGCAATCCCAGGCCCAGGAGCGGCCAGGGAGATCGCAGTCCTTGGGCCTGTCAGCCAGGCCCGCATAAAAACGAAGCCCGGCGGTCGCCGGGCTTTTTTCTCGAGCATCGCCATTTCTGGCGAGGGAGGCCCGCCGAGGGCCTGGTGGAATCATCCTGCAGCATCGTCACAAGCGACGATGCCGGGAGCTGGCCAGCATCGCCGAACCTGGCGATGCCGCCGGCGCGGTCGACCATCGCCAGTTCTGACGATGAGATCCCGCATCGCCATCTACAGCGAGGCCCACAGGGCCAGGCCGGCGGCCACGACCGCCATGCCGGCCGCGACCATGTTCATCATGGCGACGCGCCGCGCCTCGCGGATCGGCGCGACGAGCTGCGCCGTCACCGCCTCAACCTCACGCCGCACGGCCTCGGCGGCCGCCTTCGCGCCCTCCTGCATTCCCCGCGTCATGGCGTCCTTGCTGGCCGCCAACGCCGCGTTGAGCGTCCTTTCCGCCTTTCCCTTGGCGTCATCACCCCATCGGTGGGCGATGGACTCCAGTTCCGACTTGAAGGCGTCCAAGATTTCCTGCTGGGCCGATGCGCTGTCCTGCATCAGCTTCATGTTGATGGTCTGGAGGATCAAGATCGGATCGTCGCGGCCCACGGCGATGCCGTGCTTGGCCGCGATCTCCCGTATCAGCTCCTCGATCTTGTCGTCGGCCGCCATCAGAGCACCGCCGCGTTTTCGAGCTGGGCGAAGAGCTGGGTTTTCACGATCTTGAGCCGCTGCCGCGTCATGATCGTGAGCGCCGAATCGGCCAGGGCCTCATCGAAGGTGCGCCGATCCTGGAGCATTTCGGCGAAGTCGCGGCCGTAGGTTTCCTCTTTCAGCGCCGGAATCTGGATGATGGCGGACACACGGCCCTTGTTGGTCGTGTACGCCTTCAACTGCTCGAACCCCTTGCCCTCGTGCTCGATTGGCCCCCAATACGGGTTCAGCCAGACCACGAACAGGCATTCGGCCGGGAACTGGCTGGCGAGCTGGGCGAAGCCGCTCACCGTGTCCACCAGGGCCTGGCCGCCGGTGACGACCGTATGCACCACGAGTTCGTGGCCCATGTCCTGGAGCAGCGCCGGCACCTGGTTGCTGATGAGGTAGTGCGACAGCGGCACGAACGAGCTGGCCCCGTTGTCGATGATGACGTCGCCCTCGGCCGACGCGATCATCTCGACCAGGGCGTCGAAATTCCGGGTGTTGATCTCGTCGCCGTCCATGATGTTGAGCCGGCGCACGTTGAGGGCTTTGTAGCCCTCGAACGTCGCGTTCACCGGATCGGTGTCGATGCAAAGCGGCTTCTGTCCCTTGCCGGCTTTGTACTGCGCGATGGTGGCCGCGATCATCGACTTGCCGACGCCGCCCTTGCCTTGCAGAACCATGTGAATTTTCGCCATTACAGTAAATCCTCTTTCTTTGGAGTCGCATCAAACGTGAAGCCGCCGATCTTGGGCGGCTCACTCTTGGATTCCGAGGCCGGCGGGGCGGCCTTCGGCTCGGGCTTCGCGCCCTTGGGCTGGCTGTCCGGGGGAGTGGCGGGAGGCGGCGGGGAAGCTACCGGCGCGGCCTTGATGTACCGCTTCACGTGCTGGGTGAAGGTTTCGTACCGACAGCGCAGCCGGCCGGTTTCCTTCATGTGCTCCCAGATCGTTTTCATCGCATAGCCCGCATCGAGCGCCGCTTGAACGTCGCTCTTGACGGCCAGGAACGCGACCACGTGCTTGTCCTGGCGCGGCTTCTTGGCTTCCCGTCCCTTCACCCATTCAGCCAGCTCTTCGGGGTAGGTCTTTGGCATCGTGTTCGTCCATCTAATCCTCTCATCGCAAATGTAACGCTACTAAGCGGCGCTACGGAAACGCAAAAAGTCCGCTATCGGCGTGCATTGGCACGCTTCGATAGCGGCATTATGGGCCATTGTGGCGGTTTTCGCTATATCCGTTGCTGCTTTTGCGGCCTGATAGCGCGATAGTTGCGGATAAATCGTAATGGCTGGTGTAGACTTTCCTTGGTGTTATTAACGCCGTAAGGCGGGCAGGATGTGTGAAGTTAGCTAACCGGCGAGCCGGTTATCTATCTTCACTGTCCCTTATTCGCGCCGGGGGCGCTCAACGGGTCATCCTGCTCTGCGAGGCAGCCGGCTACCGCCGGCATGAGAGACGAGGCGAGGCATGGAGAACGACGAAAAGGAACACGGCCGCCGGCGGCGGCAGCACCTGCGGGTGCCGGTGTTCCCCGAAGAGAAAGACGAGATCGAGGCGAACGCCAAGAGGGCGGGCGTCAGCGTGGCGCGCTATCTGCGCGACGTGGGCCAGGG
Organism: uncultured Pseudomonas sp.; assembly: GCA_964578635.1. Taxonomy (GTDB): domain Bacteria; phylum Pseudomonadota; class Gammaproteobacteria; order Pseudomonadales; family Pseudomonadaceae; genus Aquipseudomonas. The sequence goes on along the minus strand of CAZOEC010000128.1, from coordinate 752 downwards.
CTACCAGATCAAGGGCGTCATGGACTACCAGCACGTGCGCGAGCTGGTGCGCGTCAACGGCGACCTTGGCCGCCTTGGCGGCCTGCTCAAGCTCTGGCTGACCGATGACGTGCGAACGCTCCAGTTCGGCGAGGCGACCATCCTGGCCCTGCTGGGCCGGATCGAGGCCACCCAGGACGAAATGAGCCGGATCATGAAGGCCGTGGTTCAGCCGAGGGCCGAGCCTTGACTTCTTTAGCGGCTAAAAAGCCGGAGGGGCGGCCATGATCGCCAAGCACGTGCCGATGCGCTCGCTTGGCAAGAGCGACTTCGCGGGCCTGGCGAACTACATCACCGACGCCCAAAGCAAAGACCACCGGCTGGGCCACGTGCAGGCGACGAACTGCGAAGCCGGTTCCATCCAGGACGCCATCACGGAGGTGCTGGCGACCCAGCACACGAACACCCGCGCGAAGGGCGACAAGACCTACCACCTGATCGTCAGCTTCCGGGCCGGCGAGCAGCCCAGCGCCGACACCTTGCGCGCGATTGAGGAACGCATCTGCGTCGGGCTGGGTTATGGCGAGCATCAGCGAATCAGTGCCGTCCACAACGACACCGACAACCTGCACATCCACATCGCCATCAACAAGATTCACCCGACGCGGCACACGATGCACGAGCCGTACTACCCGCACCGGGCGCGGGCCGAACGTTGCGTGGGCCGGGAGCGCGCCTACGGCCGGGGGCGCGACCACCACCCGCCACCCCCC
>CAZOEC010000127.1:0-13241 GCA_964578635.1 uncultured Pseudomonas sp. | reverse complement strand
CCAGCAGCTGGCGGATCACCGCCGCGCCCAGTTCGGGGGCAGGGATGCTTGCCAGGGCACCCTGGAAGCTGCCGGTGGCGGTACGGGTGGCGGCGACTATGACGACGTCTTGCATAGGGCGATCCTCATCTGGGGCGCGGCAGGCCGCGAAAGGCCGCTATGTTGGCACAGAGACTTTGCCTGCGGCCAGCACGCGAACTGACCGGTCAGCCGCCTGGCGGCAGCTGCAGGCGCTTGCGCGCGCGGTGGATGGCACCGCTGCGCACGGCCCAGCGCAGCAGCGGGGCCAGGCTGTGGACGCCGCCCCGAATCAGGCGGCTGCGCAGCGGGCTGATCTGCTGGCTGAGCATCTCCTGCGCCCAGACCGGCAGCAGGTCGATGCCGGCCTGCAGCAACAGCCTGGCCGCTGGAGCGGCGAGGGCGCTGGGGGCCGGGGCACCCCGCAGGATGCGCAGAATTTCCAGGGAGCGTTCATCGCAGCGCAGTTCGGGGCGTATGGCCGCGAGATAGGCGGCGACCTCGGCCCGTGAGCGCGGCACCTGAGTGGCCCCCAGGCGTTCGGCGATCAGGGCGATTTCCCCGTAGTAACGATCCTGATCCGCGCCGGACAGCTGTGGGTTGCGGTAGCGCAGATGGGCCTGGAGAAAGCTGTGCACCTCGGCCACATGCACCCAGGTCAGCAGTTCCGGGTCGCTGGCGGCATAGGCGCGGCCATCCGGGGCGGTGCCGCTGACCTTGAGGTGGATGGTCCTGACCCGCTCGATCAGCCAGTCGGCATCGGCGCGCGAACCGTAGGTGGTGCCGGAAATAAATTGCCCGGTGCGGCGCAGGCGGCCGAGCAGGTCGTCGCGAAAGTTGGAGTGGTCCCAGACCCCGGCCAGGGCCAGCGGGTGCAGGGCTTGCAGAAGCAGGGCGCTGATGCCGCCGATCAGCATGCTGGTGAAGTCGCCATGCACCTGCCAGCTCACCGAGTCCGGGCCGAACAGGCCAGGGTCGCCCAGGGGCTTTTCGAAGTCGATCTGGTCGAGGGCGATGCCGCTGAGGCTCAGTACCTGGCTTTCGATCCGGCGGCGAAGAAATTCCATAGGGACTCTGCTGGACGACCATGTTTTACGCATGGTCGCCCTGCGTTTGGGTTTAACGGTTCAGCCGCTGCTCGATCAGGCTGTCCACTACGCTGGGGTCGGCCAGGGTCGAGATGTCGCCGAGGGTATCCAGCTCGTTGCAGGCGATCTTGCGCAGGATACGCCGCATGATCTTGCCCGAGCGGGTCTTGGGCAGGCCCGGTGCCCACTGGATCAGCTCGGGTCTGGCGAAGCCGCCGATCTCCTTGCCGACCAGGGCCAGCAGCTCTTTCTTCAGCGCCTCGTTGACCTCCACGCCGTTCATCGGGGTGACAAAGGCATAGATGCCCTGGCCCTTGAGGTCATGCGGGTAGCCGACCACTGCCGCTTCGGCGACTGCATCGTGCAGCACCAGGGCGCTTTCCACTTCGGCGGTGCCGATGCGGTGGCCGGAGACGTTGATCACGTCGTCCACTCGCCCGGTGATCCAGTAGTAACCGTCTTCGTCGCGGCGTGCGCCGTCGCCGCTGAAGTAGTAGCCGGGGTAGGGCTTCAGATAGGTGTCGATCATCCGTTGGTGATCGCCATAGACACTGCGGATCTGGCTCGGCCAGCTGTCCTTGATCGCCAGCACGCCCGAGCCTGGGCCGTCGATTTCCTTGCCCTGTTCATCCAGCAGCACCGGCTGCACACCGAAGAACGGCCGGGTCGCCGAGCCGGGTTTGAGGTCGGTGGCCCCGGGCAGCGGGGTGATCAGGATGGCCCCGGTTTCGGTCTGCCACCAGGTATCGACGATGGGGCAGCGGCGTTCGCCGACCACGTTGTAATACCACTCCCAGGCTTCCGGGTTGATCGGTTCGCCCACCGAACCGAGCAGGCGCAGGCTGGCCCGCGAGGTAGCCTTGACCGGGCCTTCGCCCTCGCGCATCAGGGCGCGCAGGGCGGTGGGGGCGGTGTAGAAGATATTCACCTGATGCTTGTCGATCACCTGCCAGAAGCGCGAGGCGTCCGGGTAGTTCGGCACGCCCTCGAACACCAGGCTGGTGGCCCCGTTGGCCAGGGGGCCATAGACAATATAGCTGTGGCCGGTGACCCAGCCGACGTCGGCGGTGCACCAGTAGATATCGCCTTCGTGGTAGTCGAACACGTACTTGTGGGTCATCGCCGCCATCAGCAGATAGCCGCCTGTGCTATGCAGCACGCCCTTGGGTTTACCGGTGGAGCCCGAGGTGTAGAGGATAAACAGCGGGTCCTCGGCGTCCATGGGTTCGGCCGGGCAGTCGCTGGAGGCCTCGTGCAGGGCCTTGTGGTACCAGATGTCGCGGCCTTCGACCCAGTCGATCTCGCCCTGGGTGCGCTCGACCACCACCACGGTGCTGACATCCGGGCAGCTCTGCAGGGCCTTGTCGACGTTGCTCTTGAGCGCCACGTACTTGCCGCCGCGCACGCCTTCATCGGCGGTAATCACCGTGCGGCAGTCGGCATCCAGAATGCGGTCGCGCAGGGCGTCCGGGGAGAAACCGCCGAACACCACCGAATGCACCGCGCCGATACGCGTGCAGGCGAGCATGGCGTAGGTGGCCTCGGGGATCATCGGCATATAGATGCACACTCGATCGCCTTTCTTCACCCCACGGCTTTTCAGCACGTTAGCCAGGCGGCAAACGTGGCTGTGCAGCTTGTTGTAGGTGATATTGGCCGATTCGCTGGGGTTGTCGCCTTCCCAGATCAGGGCGATCTGCTCGCCGCGCTGTTCCAGGTGGCGATCGATGCAGTTGTAGCTGACATTCAGTTGCCCGCCCTTGAACCAGCTGCCCTGGCCGCTGAGCAGATCGCCTTGCTGGATGCTGTCCCAGGGTTTGAACCAGTCGAGGAAGCTTTTTGCCTGCTCGGCCCAGAAGATATCCGGCTGCTCCACCGATTGGCGGTACAGGCGCTGATAATCGTCGTCGTTGAGATGGGCGCGTTGGCGCATGGCGGCGGTGACGGGATGGCGGGTGATCTCGAACATGGCGGGTCCTTGTTGTTGTGTTCCGCGATACCCCCAAGGGTGCACCCAAGCGGGTGCTTGGTTCAAGTGCCGGTGCCGTGACCCGCCAAGGTCCGGCACCGGAGTGCAGCCGTCAGCCGCGATGACGCTCGCGGAAGTGACGGATCAGACCCTGGGTCGAGGCGTCGCTGGCCGGTTCGTCGAGCTGGCCGATAAGGCGCTGGTAGACGCCCTTGCCCAGCTCCTTGCCCAGCTCGACGCCCCACTGGTCGAAGGCGTTGATGCCCCAGATGGCGCTCTGCACGAAGACCTTGTGCTCGTACAGGGCGATCAGCGCCCCCAGGTTATAAGGGGCCACGCGGGTCAGCACGAGGATATTGCTCGGGCGGTTGCCGGGAATTTCCTTGTGCGGGGCCAGGCGCTGCACTTCGGCCTCGTCGAGGCCCTTGGCGCGCAGTTCGGCCTCGGCCTCGGCGCGGGTCTTGCCGTGCATCAGGGCCTGGGCCTGGGACAGGCAGTTGGCGAACAGCCACTGGTGGTGGTCGGCCAGGGGGCTGAAGCTGTTGACCGGGACGATAAAGTCGGCCGGGATCAGCTGAGTGCCCTGGTGCAGCAGCTGATGGTAGGCGTGCTGGCCGTTGCAGCCGACGCCGCCCCAGATCACCGGACCGGTATTGAAGTCCACCGGGCTGCCGTCCTGGCGCACGCTCTTGCCGTTGGACTCCATGTCCAGCTGCTGCAGGTGCTTGGTGAAATTGCGCAGGTAATGGTCGTAGGGCAGGATCGCCTGGCTCTTGGCATCCCAGAAGTTGCCGTACCAGATGCCCAGCAGGGCCATCAGCACCGGCATGTTCTGCGCCAGCGGGGCCTGGGCGAAATGCTGATCCATGGCGTAGGCCCCGGCCAGCAGTTCCTTGAAGTTGGAAATGCCGATGGCCAGGGCGATGGGCAGACCGATGGCCGACCACAGGGAGTAACGGCCGCCCACCCAGTCCCACATGGGGAAGATGTTCTCGGCCTTGATGCCGAACTCGATGGCGGCCTGCTGGTTGCTGGTGACCGCAATAAAGTGCTTGTGCAGCTCGGCTTCCGGGCCGCCCATGGCCAGGTACCAGTCGCGCGCCGCCAGGGTGTTCTTCAGGGTCTCGAGAGTACCGAAGGACTTGGACGAGACGATAAACAGGGTGGTTTCCGGGTTCAGTCGGGCAGTCAGATCACGGAACTCGCTGCCGTCGATATTGGCCAGGTAATGGCAGCGCACGCCGCGCTGGGTGAACGGGCGCAGCGCCTCGGACACCAGCTGCGGGCCGAGGAAGGAACCACCGATGCCGATATTCACCACTTCGGTGATGGGTTTTTCGCTGTAGCCGCGCCACAGGCCGCTGTGGATGCGGCTGACCAGTTCGGTCATCTGGTTGAGTACCCGGTGCACCTGCGGGATCAGGTCGACCCCATCCAGCTCCAGGCGCTTGCCGATGGGGCTGCGCAGGGCTGTGTGCAGGGCCGCGCGGCCTTCCGAGGCATTGACCCGCTCGCCATTGAACTGGGCCTTGATCGATTCGCTCAGACCGGCCTGTTCGGCCAGCTGCACCAGCAGTTCCAGGGTCTTTTCGTTGGCCAGGTTCTTCGAGTAATCCAGCAGCAGGCCGCAGCTGCTCAGGGAGAAATGGTCAAAGCGTTGTGGGTCGCTGGCAAAGGCCTCGCGCATGCTGAAGTCGTTCATCTGCTCGCGGTGCTGGCGCAGCGCCTGCCAGGCGGGAAGCTGAGTGACGTCATGCGGCTGCTGGTAATAGGCCATTGGGGGTGGATTCCTTGTCGTGGTCTGTCGCGAAATGCAAAAGGCCCGGAACAATCCGGGCCTCGAGTGTAACTGGCGGGGGCGGGGGGCAGGCAACCGTCAGGCGCGCGGATTGTCCGTCGGACTCAGGCGCTGGGTTCCAGCTCGAGGGCCAGGTTGTCGATCAGCCGGGTGCTGCCGATAAAGGCCGCGACCAGAATCACCAGTTGGCGATCCTCGGCGCTGGCCGGGCGCAGGCTGTTCGACTCACGAATTTCCAGGTAGTCGGGGCGGAAGCCGGCCGCGCTCTGCAGTTGCTGGGCCTGGGCGATCAGTCTGGGGTAGTCGCGCTCGCCGGCCTGGATGGCGCTGGCGATCTGTTCCAGGCTGCGATACAGGGTGGGGGCCGCGGCGCGCTGTTCGGCGTTGAGGTAACCGTTGCGCGACGACAGCGCCAGGCCATCCTCGGCGCGTACCGTGGGCTCGCCGATGATCTGGATCGGCATATTCAGGTCGCGCACCAGGGTGCGGATCACCGCCAGTTGCTGGAAGTCCTTCTGGCCGAACACCGCCAGATCCGGCTGGACCATGTTGAACAGCTTGGTCACCACCGTGGCCACGCCTTCGAAATGCCCGGGGCGGCTGGCCCCGCACAGGCCTTCGGAGACACCGGCAACGCTGACCCGGGTCTGGCCTTCAAGGCCGTGGGGGTACATCTCCTCGACATCCGGGGTAAACAGCAGGTTGCAGCCGGCGTCGAAGAGCTTTTCCTGGTCGGCGACCAGGGTCCGCGGGTACTTGTCCAGATCTTCGCTGGGGCCGAACTGCAGCGGGTTGACGAAGATGCTGGCGACCACGAAATCGGCGCGCTGGGCGGCTTTGGCCACCAGGGCGGCATGGCCTGCGTGCAGGTTGCCCATGGTCGGCACGAAACCTATCTGTTTGCCCTCACTGCGGGCCTGGGCAATGGCGGCGCGCAACTCGCGCACGCTTTTAACTGTGTTCATGCAGAAAACCCGTGTTCGGCTGCTGGGAAACTCTGGTCCTTGACCGCTTTGACATAGGCGCTGAGGGCATGCTGGATGCTGCTCTGGCCGGCCATGAAATTTTTCACGAACTTCGGCGTGCGGCCGCTCAGGGACAGCCCGAGCATATCGTGCAGTACCAGCACCTGGCCGTCGGTTGCGCCGCCGGCACCGATGCCGATCACCGGAATCTTCACCGCCTGGCTGATTTCCGCGGCCAGCTCGCTGGGTACGCATTCGAGCAGCAGCATGGCCGCGCCGGCCTGCTCCAGAGCCATGGCGTCGGCGCGCATCTGCCGCGCCTGGGCTTCCTGGCGGCCCTGGACCTTGTAACCACCGAGGATATTCACCGCCTGTGGCGTCAGCCCCAGGTGCGCGCACACCGGCACGCCGCGCTCTGCCAGCTGGCGAATCGGTTCGGCCAGCCAGGCCGCGCCTTCGAGCTTGACCATATGCGCACCGGCCTGCATCAGTGCGGCGCAGTTGTTCAGGGCCTGCTCAGTGGTGGCATAGGCCATAAAGGGCAGGTCGGCGAGGATCAGTGCACCCCGGTTGCCGCGTTTGACGCAGGCGGTGTGGTAGGCCATCTCGCTCACGCTGACCGGCAGGGTGCTGTCATGGCCCTGCAGGACCATACCCAGGGAGTCGCCCACCAGCAGTACATCGACCCCGGCCTCACAGGCGGCCTGGGCGAAGGTGGCGTCATAGCAGGTCAGCATGGCGATCTTCTCGCCGCTCTGCTTGAGGCTGTGCAGGGTGGTCAGGGTTACATCAGGCATGAAAACTGTCCTCACTCAGGCGTTCAGTCGGCAGTCGTACTGCCTCAAGTTGGCCTGCATTGGCCTCGAATTGCACCGGTGCGGGGCAACGGGACGCCTATAGTCCTGATGGGGCGGCTGGAAGTCAATTGCAGGTGTTACCGGCCTGTTACTGGCGTTACCGCCAATAAAGCACATCGAGGGCCGTTGCAGGTGCTTGTCAGCGGTTCGGTTCAGGTTCTGCAGATTCGCATAGGGGCAGGCAGGGAGTAGGTCGTAGGATGGGTGGTAACCCATCGGGCGATTGATGGGTTATCACCCATCCTACGGTAGTCAATGAGCCCGGCAGCATGGATACCACTGCGCGGCCCGAGCTCCGAGCTCTCCCGCTAGGAGAGCCGCTCGAGGCCTTCGAAGGGGCAGGCGGCGAGCAGCTCGTCAAGGCCGCGGCCGTCCGGCAGGCGCAGTTGCGGGGCGATTTCCGCCAGGGGATAGAGGACGAAGGCGCGGGCGTGCATATGGTAGTGGGGCACGCTCAGGCGCGGTTCAGCCAGCTGGCGTTCGCCGAACAGCAGGATATCCAGATCGAGGGTGCGCGGGCCCCAGCGTTCGGCCTTGCGCAGGCGGCCCTGCTCCAGTTCGATGGTTTGCAGGGCGTCGAGCAGTTCCAGGGGCGCGAGTTCGGTGTCCAGTGCGGCCACGGCATTGACGTAGCGCGGCTGGTCAGCCGGGCCCAGTGGGTCACTGGCATAAAAAGAAGACTGCGCCGCCAGGCTCGTCTGCGGCAGGGCTGCGAGCGCCGCCAGGGCGCTGCGCAGTTGTGCGAGTGGATCGGCCAGGTTGCTGCCCAGGCCGATATAGACCCGTTCCATCATTCGCCAGCGCTGGGGCTGCTGCCGTCCGCGGCCGGGCTGCGTTTGCGCTTGCTACTGCTGCGCTTGCGCTTGCGCGGTGCGCCGGGGCCGTCGTCCTTGCTGCTGAGGTCGCGGATCATGCCGCGGCGCTCGCTGTCGCTGGCATCCTGGTAGAGGGTCCACCAGTCACCGAGGCCATCGGTTTCTTCGCCGGCGCTTTCGCGCAGCAGGAGGAAATCGTAGCCGGCGCGGAAGCGCGGGTTTTCCAGGAGCATATCGGCGCGCTTGCCGCTGCGCCGCGGCAGGCGCTCCTGCATATCCCAGATCTCGCGGATCGGCAGGGTAAAGCGCTTGGGCACGGCGATGCGCAGGCACTGTTCGCTGATCAGCTCGTGAGCGGCTTCCTGCATCGCCGGGATCGGCGGCATGCCGCGATCCTGCAGCTTGATCACCCGGGCCGGCAGCGCAGGCCAGAGCAGGGCGGCAAAGAGGAAGGCCGGGGTGACGGTCTTGCCTTGCTGGATGCGCAGGTCGGTGTTGCTCAGGGCGTTGCGGATCAGCTGGTCGGTGTAATCCGGGTTGTGCTTGAGGGCGGCGGCACTGGCCGGGAACAGCTCGCCAAACAGGCCATAGTCCACCAGCAGTTCATAGGTGTAGACCGCGTAACCGGCGAGGAACAGCTTGAGCACTTCCTCGAACAGGCGTGCGGCGGGGATTTCCCGCAGCATCGGGGCCAGCTTGTAGATCGGTGCGGCGCTGTGTTTCTCGATGTCGAAATCCAGCTTGGCGGCGAACCGCACCGCCCGCAGCATGCGCACCGGATCTTCCTGGTAGCGTTTGGTCGGATCGCCGATCAGGCGGATCAGGTGGTTGCGGATATCGTGCACGCCATTGGCGTAATCGAGAATACGCTCGGTGCTGGGATCGTAATACAGCGCATTGATGGTGAAATCGCGGCGCTGGGCGTCGTCTTCCAGGCTGCCGTAGATGTTGTCGCGCAGGATGCGGCCGCTTTCGTTGCGCGAAGACAGGTTGCTGTTCTCTTCTTCATCGCCTTCGGGGTGATTGGCGCGGAAGGTGGCCACTTCGATGATCTCGCGGCCGAAGTGCACGTGCACCAGCTTGAACCGCCGGCCGATTACCCGCGCGTTGCGGAACTCGGCGCGTACCTGCTCGGGCGTGGCGCTGGTGGCAACGTCGAAATCCTTGGGGTCGATATCCAGCAGCAGGTCGCGCACGCAGCCACCAACCAGGTAGGCCTGATAGCCAGCCTGTTGCAGGCGTTCGACCACGCTGGTGGCATAGCGACTGATTTCCCGGCGCTCGATCGGGTGCTGGCTGCTGCTCAGCACTTCGGGGGTGCTATGCGAGTGTTTGCCGCGGCGCAGAGGGGAACGAAAGGACTTGAACAGCTTTTTCAGCATGGGAGGCACTGTTTGACTAAATGACTGGCCAGAGTATATGCCGGCCGCAGGAATGGCGCGGATTCTAGCATTGAGTCGGGGGAGGGTGTAGGAGAGTCGAGGGATTGCTGCAGGAAAGGCGGTGAGCTTGGCAAAATGCGGAAGCTACTGGGGGAGCCGAAGCTCCCCCCCAAATTGGTGCGTGCTCTATTTTTATTATTATGGCGGGCTAGTTGTTTTTGTTGGTTTACCCGTTCCATCCAGTCAGTGACTTTTGGAAAACCTCCCAGGCTGGGAGTCAAGAGCAAACGGATTTCTTTGGATGCTGACGCTACCCTGATCACATCGTGACCTAACCAGTTCAGGCACTGCCTTATGGCAGTTTTATTGTTCTCGGCCTGGTTATGGGGCAAGCCCCAAAGGCAATTCCTTTCCAAAAGAATCAGTTAGCTGCGCCTCCGCGTTGTTGTTCTTATTGTGCTGGAGTCGGTATGTCTTATTTTTATTAGGGTGGTGCGTGCTTGTTATTGTTCTTGTACCAGCAATAAAGCAGAACCCGTGCCAGTTTTTGAAATCCCTTTAAAAACAAGGCTTTGCAGTTTTTGTGTGTGATGGGTGGGGCTAAAAAAACCGGGTTCTCGTTACCGTAAGACCCGGCTTTTGTTACTAGGTGTTGAAGGGGTAACAAGCTGGTGAACCTCGCGCACAGTGATTTGTCACCCTGCGCGAGCGGTTTAGCCGGCGGCGGCCCCCGAGGCTTTACGCCGGGGGATGCCCAGGCGCTGGCGGCGTTCCCACAGGCACTTGCGGCTGATGCCGAGCTTGCGCGCCAGTTCGGTCTCGGTCATGTGGTCCTGGTGTTCGAGGACGAAGTGCTGGAAGTAGTCTTCCAGGGACAGGTCTTCGGTCGGCTCGCTGGGTTCGTGACCCAGGCCGCTGGCCTGGACGGGCAGGCCGGTGAAGTCGTCTTCCAGATCGTCCAGCTCGATATCGATGCCCAGCAGTTCGGCCGAAATGCTGCTGCCCTCGCAAAGAATCACCGCGCGCTCGATGGCATTTTCCAGTTCGCGCACGTTACCCGGCCAGGGGTAGTGACGGATCGCCTGTTCGGCGTCGATGGCAAAGCTCAGGTCGTTGCGGCCCTGGCGGTTGCACTGACGGATCAGGAAGGCGCGGGCGATCTCGATCACGTCGGCCCCGCGCTCGCGCAGGGGCGGCAGCTTGAGGGCGATCACGTGCAGGCGGTAATACAGGTCTTCGCGGAACTGGCCGATCTTGGCCAGGCTCTTGAGGTCGCGGTGGGTCGCGGCGATCAGGCGCACATCGACCTTCTGCGACTGCACCGAGCCGACCCGACGAATCTCGCCCTCCTGCAGCACACGCAGCAGGCGGGCCTGGGCTTCCAAAGGCAGTTCGCCGATTTCGTCGAGGAACAGGGTGCCACCGTCGGCGGCTTCCACCAGACCGGCACGGCCGGCGCTGGCGCCGGTAAAGGCCCCTTTCTCATGGCCGAACAGTTCCGACTCGATCAGGGTTTCCGGGATGGCGGCGCAGTTCACCGAGATCAGCGGGGCCTTGGCGCGCCGCGAGAGGTTGTGCAGGGCGCGGGCCACCAGCTCCTTGCCGGTGCCGGACTCGCCCTGGATCAGCACGTTGGAGTCGGTCGGCGCGACCTTGCGGATCTTGCTGTACATCTCCTGCATGGCCGGGCAGGAACCGATAATGCCGATCTCGCCGTTGCTGTTGTCCACCGCCTTGTCGGCGCTGGCCCGTGGGCTGGCAGCGGGGGCGCTGGGGGCGTTCTTGGCCTGCTGGTGGTCGCGCAGGATGCGCGCCACGGCCTGGAGCATTTCGTCGTGGTCGAAGGGCTTGGCGATATAGTCCACCGCGCCCATCTTCATCGAGTCGACCGCCGAACGCAGGCTGGCATAGCTGGTCATGATCAGCACCGGGGTGCCCTGGCTGAGCTTGATCAGCTCGGTGCCGGGCGCGCCGGGCAGGCGCAGGTCACTGACGATCAGGTCGAAGCCGGGAATGCTGAAGCGTTCCTGCGCCTCCTGCACCGAACCGGCTTCGCTGACCTGGTATTGGTTTCGTTCCAGCAGGCGACGCAAGGCAGAGCGGATAATGGTTTCGTCTTCGACGATCAAAATATGAGGCATCAATTCGGTCTCTCGACGGTCTCGGAGCCGGTAGACGGAGCATGCGGCTGCGCTTACCGGGGTTCCAGTAGCTGGTTTAGGTCGCTATGGACGTCGTCTCGACATGCCGCGGCAGGCTGACCCGGATACGGGTGCCACGTTGTTGCTCGGGGTCGGCCGGGCTGTCGATTGTTATTTGTCCATAATGCTCTTCCACGATCGAATAGACCAGTGCAAGGCCCAGGCCCGTACCTTCGCCCGGGTCCTTGGTGGTGAAGAAGGGCTCGAACAGACGGTCCATGATCGCCTTGGGAATGCCGCTGCCTTCGTCCTCGACGATCAGGTCAACGGTGTGCTCGAACGCTTCGCTCCTGACCCGGATCGCGCTGCCGGGTGGCGAGGCGTCGCGGGCGTTGGACAGCAGGTTGATCAGCACCTGGGCCAGGCGCTGGGAATCGCCGCAGGCCCAGTGTTCGGGATCGCAGAGGTTGAAGAACTGCACCTCGATGCTGCGCTTGTTCAGCGACAGCAGGGCAATGGCGTCGCGCGCCACGTCGGCCAGGCACACCGGCTCTTCACTGTTCTGGTGGCTGCCGGAGTGGGCGAAGCTCATCAGCGACTGGACGATGCGTGACACGCGCTTGGTCTGTTCGATGATCTGCTGGCTGATCTCGGTCAGTTCGCCGTCACCCTCGCGTTCCTCGCGCAGGTTCTGCGCCAGGCAGGCGATGCCGGTGATCGGGTTGCCGATTTCGTGGGCCACCCCGGCGGCCAGGCGACCGATGCTGGCCAGGCGCTCGGAGTGCACCAGCTTGTCTTCCAGCAGCTGGGTTTCGGTGAGGTCCTCGACCAGCAGCACCAGGCCGCTGTTGCCCTGTGCCAGGGGTTCGGCAATGGCCGCCTTGTGCAGGTTGAGCCAGCGGGTCTGACCGTCGAGGGCCAGGCGCTGTTTGTGCAGGTGTTCGTCCGGCAGTTCGATAAAGCTCTGCAGCAGCTCGCGCCAGGGCTCGCCCAGGGTGCTCAGGCGCGAGCCGACCACGCGCTGCGCGGGGATTTCGGTGAGTTCTTCCATGGCCTTGTTCCACATCAGGATCTCCTGGTCCTTGGCCAGGGAACAGACGCCCATGGGCAGTTCCTGCAGGGTCTGACGGTGGTAGCGGCGCAGGGTGTCGAGTTCGGCGGCCAGGCCCGTGAGGCGTGAGTGGTAATCCTCCAGGCGGCTCTCGATAAAGTGGATGTCTTCGGTGACATAGGTTTCGCTGCCTGCCTTATAAGGCAGGAAGGTTTCGACGATGTCCTGGGCCACGCTGGGGCCCATCAGCCCGGAGAGGTTGGCCTCGAGGCGGTCGCGCAGGCGGCGCAGGGCATAGGGGCGGCCCTCATCGAAGGGCAGATGCAGGTCGCGCAGGGCCTGTTCCACTTCCCGCTGCGCGGTCTTGGCCCCCAGGGGCTTGGCCAGCTGGGCGGCGAACTCCTGCGGCGAGGAGGCCAGCAGCTCGCGGCGTTGCGGGCGGCGCACGTTGTCCACGGCGCAGGCTTCGGCGGCGCTCTTTTCTTCGTCGCTGGCCTCGCTGAACAGCGACACCAGGGTGAACACCAGCACGTTGGCCGCCAGCGAGGCGATGGCCGCCAGGTGCCAGCTGCTGTCGTCCAGTACATAGATGACGTTGAACCAGGGCAGGTAGAAACCCTGCAGATTGCCGAGCATCGGCAGCAGCATGCTTACCAGCCACACACCGATACCGGCCAGCAGCCCGGCGATAAAGCCGCGGCGGTTGGCGGTGGGCCAGTACAGTACCGAGAGCACGCCGGGGAGGAACTGCAGGGTGGCGACAAAGGCGACGATGCCCAGGTTGGCCAGGTCCTGTTCTGCCCCCAGTAATAGATAGAAGCCGTAGCCGGCCATGATGATCATCAGGATCAGCGCGCGGCGGGTCCACTTCAGCCAGCGGTAGATATTGCCCTCGGCCGGCGGCTGATACAGCGGCAGCACCACATGGTTGAGGACCATGCCCGACAGCGCCAGGGTGGTGACGATGATCAGCCCGCTGGAGGCCGACAGGCCGCCGACATAGGCTATCAGCGCCAGGGTCTGGCTGTTGACCGCGATGCCCACGCCGAGGGTGAAGTATTCCGGATTGGTGGTGGCACCGAGCTTAAGCCCGGCCCAGAGAATCAGCGGCACCGCCAGGCTCATCAGCAGCAGGAACAGCGGCAGGCCCCAGCTCG
>CAZOEC010000126.1:0-13265 GCA_964578635.1 uncultured Pseudomonas sp. | reverse complement strand
TCCATGACCTTGACCTTGACCACGTCGCCGGCCTTGACCGCTTCGTGCGGGTCCTTGATGAATTTCTCCGACAGCGCCGAGATATGCACCAGACCGTCCTGGTGCACGCCGATATCGACGAAGGCACCGAAGTTGGTCACGTTGGTCACCACGCCCTCGAGCATCATGCCCAGCTTGAGGTCGTTAAGGGTTTCCACGCCTTCCTGGAACTCAGCGGTCTTGAACTCCGGGCGCGGGTCGCGGCCGGGCTTTTCCAGCTCGCTCAAGATATCGCCGATGGTCACCAGGCCGAACTTGTCGTCGGTGAACTGCTTGGGGTCGAGGCGCTTGAGAAAGCCGGCATCGCCAATTAGCGAGCGGATATCGCGGCCGGTGTCGGCAGCGATGCGCTGCACCAGCGGGTAGGTTTCCGGGTGCACGGCGGAGGCATCCAGCGGGTTGCTGCCGTTCATCACACGCAGGAAGCCGGCGGCCTGTTCGAAGGTCTTGTCGCCCAGGCGCGGCACCTTGAGCAGCTCGGCGCGGCTGTTGAACGCACCGTTGGCGTCGCGGAAGGCGACGATATTCTGCGCCAGGGTGGTGTTCAGCCCGGAGATACGCGCCAGCAAGGCGGCGGAGGCGGTGTTCACATCGACGCCGACGGCGTTTACGCAGTCCTCGACCACCGCATCCAGCGAGCGTGCCAGTTTGAGCTGGGATACGTCGTGCTGGTACTGGCCGACGCCGATGGATTTCGGGTCGATTTTCACCAGCTCGGCCAGTGGGTCCTGCAGGCGACGGGCGATAGACACTGCGCCGCGCAGCGACACGTCCATATCGGGGAATTCCTTGGCGGCCAGTTCCGAGGCGGAATACACCGAGGCACCGGCCTCGGACACCATGACCTTGGTCAGATTCAGGCCCGGCAGCTTCTTGATCAGGTCGGCCGCCAGCTTGTCGGTCTCGCGGCTGGCGGTGCCGTTGCCGATGGAGATCAGATCGACCGCGTGCTTGGCGCACAGCCTGGCGAGGATCGCCAATGTGCCGTCCCAGTCGTTGCGCGGCGCATGGGGATAAACGGTGGCGGTTTCCAGCACCTTGCCGGTGGCATCGACCACCGCCACCTTGCAGCCGGTGCGCAGGCCCGGGTCCAGCGCCAGGGTGGCGCGTGGGCCGGCCGGGGCGGCCAGCAGCAGGTCGTGCAGATTACGCGCGAACACGTTGATCGCCTCGTTCTCCGCGGCTTCGCGCAGTTCGCCGAACAGGTCGGTTTCCAGGTGGGTGTAGAGCTTGACCTTCCAGGTCCAGCGCACCACTTCGCCCAGCCATTTGTCGGCGGCACGGCCACGGGCGCTGATGCCGAAGCGCTCGCCGATCATGCCTTCGCAGGGGTGCATGCTGCCCGGCAGCTCATCGCCCACTTTCAGGCTGGCGCTCAAAACACCTTCATTGCGCCCACGGAAGATTGCCAGGGCGCGGTGCGAGGGTGCGCCCTTGAGCTTCTCGTCGTGCTCGAAATAGTCGCGGAACTTGGCCCCTTCGTTCTCTTTGCCGGCAACCACGCGGGCGCTGAGGATGGCGTTGTCCTTGAGGTAGCTGCGCAGGCTGGCCAGCAGGTTGGCGTCCTCGGCGAAGCGTTCCATCAGGATGTATTTGGCCCCTTCGAGCACGGCCTTGACGTCGGCAAAGCCTTTTTCGGCGTCGATAAAACGCTCGGCTTCGCTCTCGGGAGTCAGCGTCGGGTCGTTGAATAGGGCATCGGCCAGTTCACCAAGGCCGGCTTCCAGGGCGATCTGGCCCTTGGTGCGGCGCTTCTGCTTGAAGGGCAGGTAGAGGTCTTCCAGGCGGGTCTTGGTTTCGGCCAGGTTGATCTCGCGGGTCAGCTCGGCGGTCAGTTTGCCCTGTTCCTCGATGCTGGCGAGGATGCTGGCGCGGCGCTCGTCGAGTTCGCGCAGGTAGCGCAGGCGCTCTTCCAGGTTGCGCAGCTGGGTGTCGTCGAGGCTGCCGGTGACCTCTTTGCGGTAGCGCGCGATAAAGGGCACGGTGGAGCCTTCATCGAGCAGCGCCACGGCGGCGGCGACCTGTTGCGGGCGTACGCCCAGTTCTTCGGCGATGCGGTTGTTGATGCTGAGCATTAGACGCTATCCACACTGAAACGAAAAACCGGCCACGCAGACCACGGGCCAGACACGAAAGCCGCGCATTATACCCAAGAGGTAGGTCGTGAGCGGCAAGTGAGGCATTAGCTGAGCCTTTGTAGGGTGCGCCGCGCGCATCAGGGCCCGCCAGGCGGTGCGCATGGCGCACTCTAGGGATGTATCGGTCGGCTGGGGAAAAATCTGCTAACAATGGGCTGCACGTCGGTTGCGGCTCCTGAGCCATAATGCCGGCAATTGCACACTGCCAGCGCGCCCGCGCCCGGCGGAGGCCTGGTCAAGGAGCCCTGAATGAGCAGCACTGCACTTCCCGTTGAAGGCGAGAAAATCCTGATCGTCGACGACGACGCCCGCCTGCGTCGCCTGCTCGAACGCTTCTTCGAGGAACAGGGCTACCGCGTGCGTGCGGTGGAAAACGTCGAGCAGATGGATCGCCTGCTGGCCCGCGAGCTGTTCAATCTGGTGGTGCTCGACCTGATGCTGCCGGGCGAGGACGGCCTGTCCGCCTGCCGCCGCCTGCGCGAAGGCAACAACCAGGTGCCGATCATCATGCTCACCGCCAAGGGCGACGAAGCCAGCCGTATCCAGGGCCTGGAGCTGGGTGCCGACGATTACCTGGCCAAGCCGTTCAACCCCCGCGAGCTGCTGGCGCGGATCAAGGCCGTGCTGCGTCGCCAGGCTCCGGTGGTACCGGGTGCGCCGGGCAGCGAGGACGAGAGCGTGAGTTTCGGCGAGTACGAACTGAGCCTGGCCACCCGCGAGCTGAAGAAGGGTGACGAGGTGCATATGCTCACCACCGGCGAGTTCGCCGTGCTCAAGGCTCTGGTGCAGCACGCCCGCGAGCCGCTGACCCGCGACAAGCTGATGAACCTGGCTCGCGGCCGCGAGTGGGATGCCCTGGAGCGCTCCATTGACGTGCAGATCTCCCGTCTGCGCCGGCTGATCGAGCCGGACCCGTCCAAGCCGCGCTATATCCAGACGGTCTGGGGCGTGGGTTATGTGTTTGTGCCGGATGGCAATAAGTGACAGGGCGCAATGATCCAGCGTAGGAGCGGGCCATGCCCGCGATCCGCCGTCCAATCGCGGGCATGGGACAAGGTGTCCCCCACCGCTCCTACGATAAGTCCGTGTAACGACCTATGAACGCTCCGCTCTGGTTCCCGCAAAGCTTCTTCTCCCGCACCCTCTGGCTGGTGCTGGTGGTGGTGCTGTTTTCCAAGGCCCTGACCCTGGTTTATCTGATGATGAACGAGGACGTGCTGGTCGACCGCCAGTACAGCCACGGCGCGGCCCTGACCCTGCGTGCCTACTGGGCGGCGGACCCGGAGGACCGCGCCACCATTGCCGAAGCGGCCGGGCTCAAGCCGGTGCCTCGCGAGCTGGTGCCGACCACCGAGCAGCACTGGCCCTACAGCGAAATCTTCCAGCGGCAGATGCAGACCGAACTGGGCCCGGACACCGAAGTGCGGGTGCGCGCCAAGAGTCCGCCGGCCCTCTGGGTGCACGCGCCGACTCTGGGCGACCAGTGGCTGCGGGTGCCGCTGTATCCCCATCCGCTGCGCGGCCAGCGGATCTGGAACGTGCTGGGCTGGTTTCTGGCCATCGGCCTGCTGTCCACCGCGGCGGCCTGGATCTTCGTCCGTCAGCTCAGTGCGCCGCTCAAACGCCTGGTGTTCGCCGCCCGTCAGGTCGGCAAGGGGCGCAGCGTGCGCCTGCCGGTCAGCGATACGCCGAGCGAGATGGCCGAGGTCTACCGCGCCTTTAATCAGATGGCCGAGGACGTCGAGCAGGCGGCCCGCGAGCGCGAGCTGATGCTGGCCGGGGTGTCCCATGACCTGCGCACGCCGCTGACCCGCCTGCGCCTGTCCCTGGAGTTCCTCCACAACGACTCCGAGCTGACCGAGGACATGGTTCGCGATATCGAGGACATGGACGCCATTCTCGACCAGTTCCTCGCCTTTATCCGCGATGGACGCGACGAACCGGTGGAACAGCTCGACCTGCTCGAACTGATCCGCGAGGTGGTCGCGCCCTATAACCAGAAGCAGGAAGTGGTGCGCCTGTGCCTGGAGCCGGTGCCGGCCTTCCCCCTGCGTCGGGTGTCGATCAAACGCCTGCTGGTCAATCTGATCGAGAATGCCCTGCGCTACGGCGGCAATGCGGTCGAGGTCGCCGTCTCGGTGTCCGGCGACTGCAGTGCACCCTATGTGGTGCTCAGCGTGCTGGACCGCGGTGCCGGCATCGACCCGGCCGAGCTGGGCAGCATCTTCAACCCCTTTATCCGCGGCGATCGGGCCCGGGGCGGCAAGGGTGCCGGTCTCGGCCTGGCCATCGTGCGGCGTATCGCCGCCCTGCATGGCGGCAGCGTCGAGCTGCGCAACCGCTCTGGAGGTGGCCTGGAAGCCCGCGTCTGTTTACCATTGGGCCTGCTGCTGCCGCGCGACGCGGTATAGCCGGGGGGCAGTGCCAGGATATACCGATCCGACCGCCGTGCCGCGCTGAACTATGCTCAACCTGCGTTATGACATGAGGTCAGCATGCCTGCAGCTTCCGATTGCCTACCGACATGGACCTGGTGGCTGCCGCTGCCATTGCTCCATCTGGCCACCTGGCTATCCCTGAGTACCCAGTTCAGCGAAGGGGTGGCGCTCTGGCACCTGCCTTTTGCCCTCGGCCTGGTGATGACCCTGTGGTGGGGGCCGCGGGTGCTGCCGCTGCTCTACCTGAACAGCCTGTTGAGCATCCCGCTGTGGGGCCTGGACTGGCGCTGGGCCCCGCTCTATGCCGTGCCGGAAACCCTGGGCGTGGCCCTGGCCTGGTGGCTGTGTCGCCTGCGCCCGGTCGACCCGGCCTTGCCCTTCTTGCGCCATCTGGTGCGGTTTATGTTGTTCGGCGTGCTGCTGGCGCTGGTCCCGGTGGCCATCGGCGTACAGGCCAATCTCTGGCTGAGCGGCCACCTGCCGACGTCCAGCCTGTTCTCGGCGACCCTGACCCTGTGGCTGGCCGATAGCCTGATGACCCTGGCCGTCGCCGTCCCGCTGCTGACCTACCTGACGCCCTGGTTGCAGCGTCGCGGCTGGCTCAACTCGCCCCTGGCCAAACGCCGCGAGCCGGTACCTGCAGCCTTGCGCCAATGGCCCGCCTGGCCCCTGCTGCTGGCCCTGGTGCTGGGCATGCCCTGGCTGCTGGAACTGCTGCCCCTGAGCCTGAACCTGCCGCTGATCGGCGTGATGATGCTCAGCCTGGCGCTGGTCTGGGGCTATGTCGGAGCCATCTGCGGGGCGACCCTGAGCGCCCTGATGGTGCTGATCCTGCCGCTGTTGCGCGGCCTCACCGATACCGCGGCCTGGCTTGATCCGCAGCGTCTGGAACTGCACTTCGGCGTGTTGCTGTTTATGCTGGCCAGCCTGATGGTGGGGCGTGCCCTGAGCGATCTGCGCCAGTCCCTGGCGCGCAGCGCCCAGGTGCAGCAGCAGCTGGCCCTGGCCAACCTGGCGCTGGAGGCCAGCTCGCTGGGGGTGATCATTGCCGATGCGCGGCAGGCTGAACTGCCGCTGATCTACTGCAACCCCTCGTTCGAGCGCATCACTGGCTACAGCCGCAAGGAAAGCCTGGGGCGCAACTGGAGCTTTCTGCTCGGTGGCGATCATCGTCAGCAGGGCCTCGCCCGTTTGCAGCATGCGGTTCAAGAGGGCCAGGCCTGCGATGTGGTGCTGCGCAATTACCGCAAGGATGGCGAGCAGTTCTGGAACGAATTCATTCTTGCGCCGATGCGCGATGACCAGGGCATCAGCCATTTCGTCGCCCTGCTGCATGATGTCAGCGCCCGCGAACACATGGCCCAGCAGGTGCGCAGCCAGAGTGATGAGCTGCTCAGGCAGAGCTACCTGTTCAGCCAGACCGAACATATCGCCAATCTCGGTGGCTGGGTGCTCAATCTGCCGGCCCAGGATATGAACTGGAGCGAGGGCTGTTTCCGCATCTACGAGCTGGACCCGAAGAACGGCACGCCCAACCTGGACGAGGCCCTGAACTACATGGACGCCGACGGCCGGGCGCTGGCCGAGCAGACCCTGCAGCAACTGTTCGAAGGTCTCGACCAGTTCGACTTGGAAGTGCGCCTGCTGACCGCCAAGGGCAAGAGTCGCTGGGTGCGCATTCGTGGCGTCACCCAGCGCGACGGGGCCGAGCTGGTGCGGGTGTATGGCGCGCTGCAGGATGTCAGCGCGCGCAAGTATGCCGAACAGCAGTTGCGCGAGCGCGACGAGCGCCTGCGCCTGTTCTTCGAGGCCCCCTTGATCGGCATGGCCCTCACCGGTCCTGGCTTCGAGTGGGAGGAGGTCAACCTCAAGCTGTGCAGCATTCTTGGCCGTAGCCGTGAGCAACTGCAGGACTGCAGCTGGGCCGAACTGTCCTTCGCCGATGACCTGGCCGCCGAGCAGCGGCTGCTCGAACAGGTGCTGGCTGGGGAGCGCGAAGGCTATGAGCTGGAGAAGCGCTTTCTGCGCCCCGACACCAGCTTGGTGTATGCCCGTCTGAGCCTGCGCGCGGTGCGTCACAGCACCGGGCGGGTGCGCATGTTTCTGTTGCTGGTGGAGGACATCAGCGAGCGGCTTGAGGCCGAAGCCCGCTACCGCACCATAGTGGAAAACGCCCCCGAGGCGATCATGCTGTTTACCGCCCAGGGCAATATGGTCGACTTCAACGACAACGCCCTGCGCCTGCTGCGCTACTCCCGCGAGGCCATGCTGGGCCGCAATATCCTCGACCTGAGCCCGCCCAAGCAGGCCAGCGGCCATGCCTCGGCGGATATCGGCCGCGACTATCTGCGCCGGGCGGTCGCCGGCGAGGCTCCGGTATTCGAGTGGCTGCACCGCGACAGCGGAGGCCGGCAGATTCCCTGCGAGGTGCGCCTGGTGCGCATGCCCGGCGAGCCGGTGCTGATTCGCGGCAGCGTCACCGATATTTCCGAGCGCCAGCGTTATCAGCGCGAGATCGAGCGGCTGGCCTTCAGCGACGAGCTGACCGGGCTGCCCAATCGGCGCCTGCTGCTCGACCGCCTGCAGCATGCGATGGACCGCGAGTTGCGCGAGAACACCCTGGGCGCATTGCTGTTTATCGATCTGGATCACTTCAAGACGGTCAACGACAGCCTCGGCCATCTGGTCGGCGACGGCCTGCTGCGTGAGGTCACCGCGCGCCTGGCCGGTAGCCTGCGCGCCGAAGACACCCTGGCGCGGATGGGCGGCGACGAGTTCGTGGTGCTGCTCGAAGGGCTCGACAGCAATCCGCAGCTGGCCGCCGAAGCGGCGGCGGTGGCGGCGGAGAAACTGCTCAAGAGCCTGACCGGCACCTGCTGGATCGATGGTCACGAGCTGTCGATCAGCGCCAGTATCGGTATCGCCCTGCACCCCTTCGGGGCCCAGGTGGCGGCCGATGTACTCAAGCAGGCCGATACCGCCATGTACCGGGCCAAGCATGCCGGGCGCAATGGCCTGCACTTCTTCGCCCCGGAAATGCAGGCCGCCATCGACCAGCGCCTGCAACTGCAGGGCGAACTGCGCCAGGCGATCCAGCGCAACCAGCTGCACCTGGTGTTCCAGCCGCAGCTGGCGCTGGCGACCGAGCGGGTGGCCGGGGCCGAAGTGCTATTGCGCTGGGTGCACCCCGAGCGCGGCGAGATCATGCCCAGCGACTTTATTCCCCTGGCCGAGGAAACCGGGCTGATCGAGGAGCTCGGCGACTGGGTTCTGGAACAGGCCTGCATGGCCCTGGCGCGCTGGCTGCCAAACTGGCCGCAGATGGTCCTGGCGGTCAACCTGAGCCCCCGCGAGCTGCGTCAGCCCAGGTGCGTCGAACGGGTGCATGACTGCCTGCAGCGCCACCGGGTACCGGCCACGGCCCTGGAACTGGAAATCACCGAAGGGGTGCTGCTCGAAGACGTCGAGCGCTGCATCGCCAATATGGCCGCGCTGAAACAGCTCGGCGTGCGCTTCGCCATCGACGATTTCGGCACCGGCTATTCCTCCCTGACCTACCTCAAGCGCTTGCCGCTGGACCGCCTGAAAATCGACCGCAGCTTTACCTGGGACATGCACGGCGAAGACGGCAGCGGCCTGATGCTGGTGCAAACCATTCTGGTGATTGCCCGCAATCTTGGCCTGGAATGCGTCGCCGAGGGCATCGAGAACGAGGCGCAACTCGATTGCCTGCGCGAGCATGGCTGCTCGCTGGGCCAGGGCTACCACTTCAGTCGGCCGCTGCGTGAGGCCGAGTTTCTCGACTGGATGGCCGATCAGGCGGGCGTGGGGGCTGGGAAGTCGGCGCTTGTGCGCCCGCTTTAGAGCCCAGTCGGTTAGCGGCTCAGCCTTTGCCCTTGGTGCGGGTCAGGTGCGGGCCGCTGTTTTTCTCCAGGTACTGGATCACCAGGCTGGCGACATCCTTGCCGGTGGTGGTTTCGATGCCTTCCAGGCCCGGCGATGAGTTCACCTCCATCACCAGCGGCCCGTGGTTGGAGCGCAGGATATCCACACCGGCCACCGACAGGCCCATGACCTTGGCCGCGCGAATGGCGGTCATGCGCTCTTCCGGGGTGATCTTGATCAGGCTGGCTGAGCCGCCACGATGCAGGTTGGAGCGGAACTCGCCGGGTTTGGCCTGGCGCTTCATCGCGGCGATCACCTTGTCGCCGACCACGAAGCAGCGGATATCCGCGCCGCCGGCTTCCTTGATGTATTCCTGCACCATGATGTCCTGCTTGAGGCCCATAAAGGCCTCGATCACCGACTCGGCCGCCGTTGCCGTTTCACACAGCACCACGCCGATGCCCTGGGTGCCTTCCAGCACCTTGATCACCAGCGGCGCGCCGTTGACCATCTGGATCAGGTCGGCGATGTCGTCCGGGGAGTGGGCGAACCCGGTGACCGGCAGGCCGATGCCGCGGCGCGACAGCAGTTGCAGCGAGCGCAGCTTGTCCCGCGAGCGGGCGATGGCCACCGATTCGTTAAGCGGGAACACCCCCATCATCTCGAACTGGCGCAGCACCGCACAGCCGTAGAAGGTCACCGAGGCACCGATGCGTGGGATCACCGCGTCGAAACCCTCCAGCGGTTGGCCACGGTAGTGGATCTGCGGCTTGTGACTGGCGATGTTCATATAGGCACGCAGGGTGTCGATCACCACCATCTCGTGGCCCCGCAGCTGGCCGGCTTCGACCAGGCGGCGGGTGGAATACAGGCGCGGGTTGCGCGACAGCACGGCGATCTTCATTGGGCACCAGGGGAGTCAGCGAGGGTGGGTTTGTTCTGTACATAGGCCAGCGCCGGATTGACCAGCAACTGTCCGGCGATCAGTGCCTTGGAACCGAGCAGCACGCGGTAACGCATGGTCTTGCGGCAGGTCAGGGTGAACTCCACCGGCCACTGGCGCTCGCCCAGGGTCAGGCTGGTGCGGATCACATAGCGCGACTGGCTGTGGCCGTTGGAGCTTTTGATGGTCTTCACCGACACCAGCTGCGCCTCGCAGCGATGGCGGCGCTGCACCAGGGTGCCGAGATGGGCGGTAAAACGCACCCAGGGCTCGCCCTCGCGGTCAAACGGCTGGATATCGCTGGCATGCAGGCAGGAGGTGCTGGCACCGGTGTCGATCTTGGCGCGCAGGCCGATCATGCCCAGGTCCGGCAGGTTGATCCATTCACGCAGGCCGATCACGCCGAGTTGGTCAAAAGTCTTCAAAGGGGGTGCCTGCAAGATTTCCCGGCATTCTAGTAGGCCCTTATGACAACTGCATCAGGCAAAATGTCCGCTAACAGGCCGCAGCGATTGGAAACTCCATGAACGATAAAGACGACGGCAAGATCCGCCTGGATAAATGGCTATGGGCGGCGCGTTTCTTCAAGACCCGCGCCCTGGCCAAGGCGGCGATAGAGGGCGGCAAGGTGCATTGTCGCGGTGAGCGCTGCAAGCCGGGAAAGGAACCGCGGGTGGGGGACGAGTATGTGATTCGCATCGGCTTCGATGAGCGCAGTGTGGTGGTGCAGGCGCTGTCGGCGGTGCGCCGCGGCGCGCCCGAGGCCCAGGCGCTGTATGCCGAAACGCCAGCCAGCATCGAGCGCCGCGAGCAGGCTGCCGCGCAACGCAAGGCCGGGGCCCTGGGTATGCAAACCGATGGCCGACCGAGCAAGAAGCAGCGCCGGCAGTTTCAGCAGTTTCACGGCAATCAGGAATAAGGCGCGGCGGTTGGCTCAAGGCAACCGCCGCGCAGGTCTGGCTAGCGGCCGCTGATGACGCTCAGGCGGCCTAGCAGTGGCAGCTTGGCCAGGCTCTTGAGCAACGGCTGGGTGACGTACTCCAGCCATTCGCTGGTCTTGTAGGCGAACGGGGTAAAGCAGGCCCAGGCCAGGCCCAGCAGGCTGAGGAAGACGCCACCGACCAGGGCGTCCGAGCCCCAGTGTGCGCCCGCCACCAGGCGCGGCAGCATAAAGATCACCGCCATGACCCAGACCAGCAGCAAGCGCCAGGTACGGGCGAAGAAGCTCATAAACATCGCCCAGATCAGCAGCACCGAGGCGTGATCGCCAGGAAAGCTGCGGGTGGCGCTGTCCTTCATGTCCCAGCGCTCTTCCCAGTCCGGGAACAGCTCGGTCAGGCGCGCCGCGCCTTCCACCACCAGGGAGGCGCTCGGGCGCTGCCAGCCCATCAGCTTGACCAGCTCGGCGAAACCGACACGAAACAGCAGCATCACGATCAGCGCCGCGAGAAAGGCAAACAGCGCCTTGCGCACCTGCGGCCCGCTGAAGACGAAGTCAGCCTTGAGCATCACCGCCAGCATCAGCAGGCCGACGCCCATGTCCACCGGGCGCATGCTGCCGATGGCCCAGGTCTGCGCCCACAGGCCGGCGCTGTGCACGGGCTCGTTGAGCAGGGCAAACAGTTGCAGGTCGAACTGGTCCCACAGCGCGCGGCTGGGCGTCCATAGCCAGCTGGCGAGCAGCAGCAGGGCGACAATATGGCAGGCCAGCAGTGGGCGGATGCACCAGCGCGGGTTGATAAAGGGTGGGCTCATGCAGTGGCGTCCTTGTCATTTATAAGGGCTTTAATGGCGGCCGGCATGCTAGGGGCTCGACTCCTGGAATGCAAAGTTTCTGCCTGCCTTTTGTCGCCAACTGTGAACAGGGTCGGCGGCGATAGCCTGTGTTGGCCGCGCCGATAGATAAGAGGCGCTTGGTCGGATGGGCATTTGCGCCTAAAATCGCGGGCCGAGTCACATTCAGTGAAGTTGGCATGTCTGATTTTTCCCAACGCTTCTTGTTCGACGACAGCGATATTCGCGGTGAGCTGGTCGGTCTGACCGACAGTTACAGCCATGTGCTGGCCAAACACACCTACCCGCAACCGGTCGCCCAGCTGCTGGGTGAACTGCTGGCTGCTGCCTCGCTGCTGATCGGCACCCTGAAGTTCGAGGGCCTGCTGATCCTCCAGGCGCGCTCCTCCGGTGCCGTGCCCCTGCTGATGGTCGAGTGCTCCAGCGAAGGCGAGTTGCGCGGTATCGCCCGCTATCACGCCGAGCAGATCACCGCCGAGGCCAACCTGCGTGAACTGATGCCCGATGGCGTGCTGGCGATGACCGTCGACCCGAAATCCGGGCAGCGTTACCAGGGCATTGTCGATCTGGAAGGGGAAACCCTGGCCGACTGCCTGACCAATTACTTCGCCACTTCCGAGCAGCTGCCCACCCGCTTCTGGCTCTGTGCCGATGGTCAGCGCGCCCGCGGCCTGCTGCTGCAGCAGTTGCCGGCCGACCGCCTGAAGGAAGCCGACGAGCGTGAAGCCAGCTGGCAGCACGCCATGGCCCTGGCCGATACCCTGAAGGCCGAAGAACTGCTGGGCCTGGATAACGAAACCCTGCTGCATCGCCTGTATCACGAAGAACCGCTGCGCCTGTTCGAGCCGCGCGCGCTGCAGTTCCGCTGCAGCTGCTCGCGTGAGCGCTCCAGCCGGGCGCTGATCAGCCTCGGCCAGGCCGATGCCGAGGCGCTGGTGCAGGAGCATGGCGGCAGCGTGGAGATCGATTGCCAGTTCTGCAATGAGCGTTATCTCTTCGATGCCGCCGATGTATTGCAACTGTTTCTGGATGGGAGCATCGAAGCTCCATCGGATACGCGCCATTAAGGCAAGTAGCACGCAAACCGTGCCGGCATGATCTGATCAGAGGCTGCACCCGCAGCCGAGTTTTTCTGGCATAATCCGGCGCACTTTTTTCGCTGTAGTAGTGCCTCCATTTCTACTACAAAACGTTCGGAAGACTCGGCCGCTTGGCCGACGGGGACCCACATGACGCAAGCCAACAACGCCGTGTACACCGACATCAGCGCTGCCCAACTGGTCGAAGAAGCCCTTCGTCGCGGTGAAGGCGAGCTGGCCGCCAATGGCTCCTTGGTCGTACGCACAGGCCATCGCACGGGTCGTTCGCCGGCTGACCGTTACATCGTTCAGGAGCCGAGCACCGAGGCGAAAATCGCCTGGGGCGCAATCAACCGTCCGTTCCCGGCCGACAAGTTCGATGCCCTGTGGGACCGCGTGCAGGCCTTCTCCGACGCCCAGGACAGCTTCGTCTCCCACGTCCATGTAGGTTCCGCCGAGGCCCACTACCTGCCGGTCAAGATGACCACGGCCACCGCCTGGCAGAACCTGTTCGGCCGCTGCCTGTTTATCGAGCCGGAGCAGTTCAACCCGGCTGGCAAAGACCAGTGGCAAGTGCTCAACGTCGCCAATTTCGAGTGCGTGCCCGAGCGTGACGGCACCAACTCCGATGGCTGCGTGATCCTCAACTTCGCCGCCAAGAAAGTCCTGATCGCCGGCATGCGTTACGCCGGTGAAATGAAGAAAGCCATGTTCAGCGTGCAGAACTTCCTGCTGCCGGACGCCGACGTGCTGCCGATGCACTGCGCCGCCAACATCGGTGAAGAAGGCGACGTGACCCTGTTCTTCGGTCTGTCCGGCACTGGCAAGACCACCCTGTCGGCCGACGAGTCGCGCTATCTGATCGGCGACGACGAACACGGTTGGGGCAAGGGTGTGGTGTTCAACATCGAAGGCGGTTGCTATGCCAAGTGCATCGACCTGTCCGAGA
>CAZOEC010000125.1:0-13380 GCA_964578635.1 uncultured Pseudomonas sp. | reverse complement strand
CGTTGACGAAGTCGTACACCACGCGGCGCTCGCAGCCCATGATCAGGTCGAGGTTGCGCAGGCCGACGTCGAAATCGACGATAACCGTCTTGTGCCCGCGCAGGGCGAGGCCGGTACCGATGGCGGCGCTGGTGGTGGTTTTACCGACGCCACCCTTGCCGGATGTAACTACGAGGATCTTGGCCAAGGTGATTCACCCCAAAATATAGAGAAAACGCAGGTTCCGTGGCCCGTTTCAGGCTTCCGGCTGCCCTGTTTGAAAAGTGGCCGCAGTATCCGTTAAAGGCGGGTGATGTTCAACACGTCACCCGACAGGCTGACATGTACCGCCTCGCCCCACAGGGGGTCGCGGCGCAGGTCTTCGGCGACCTTGTACTGGCCGGCGATGGACAGCAGTTCCGCGCCCATCTGCTGGCAGAAGATGCGTGCCTTGGCGTTGCCCTTGATGCCTGCGAGGGCGCGGCCGCGCATGGGCGCGTAAACATGGATGTTGCCATCGGCGAGAAGTTCCGCGCCGGCGCTGACCGGGGCCAGGACGATCAGGTCGCCGCCCTGGGCATATACCTGCTGGCCGCCGCGTACCGGGCTGGTGATGATCTTGCTCGGTCGCACTTCCGGTTCGGCGGGCTTTTCCGGCTTCGCCGGGCCCAGGTCGATGGGCCGTTCGCGGGCACCGGAAGGTGGCAGAACCGGCATGTCCAGGGCTTCGGCGGCAGCGATATCGGCTTCGCGGTTGGCGCGCACTGCCAGGGTGCGCAGGCCATGTTTGCGACATACGGCCATCAGGGCGGCGAGGTCGAGGTTGCCTTTGCCTTCCGGCAGCTTGTCCAGGGCCAGTACCAGCGGGGTGTTGCTGAAAAAGGCCGGAGCCTGGGCGACTTTTTCGCTCAGCTGTTGGTCGAGGCGCTCGAGGTCGTTGTACGCCAGTTCCATCACGGTGATGGCCAGCATGCTGCCCTTGAGTTGGAATACGGGGTCTTGCGCGAGGAGATCGGCTTGGCTCATGGTCTGCCTGATGCGGCCTTATAGCGGCTTTATAAAAGTAGCCCGGACTTATAGCGAGAACGCCGCTCGCTCGCAAGTTGAGGCGCGGGCAATCCGCCGCTCGGGCCAGCGGTCGGCAAACTCCTGATAGAATGCCGCGCTTTGTTGGGGCATTGGACCTGTTTATGGAACGTCCGGTTTTTCATGCTGCGTTTTTGCATCCGCGCTTCTGGCTGTTATGGCTGGGGCTGGGTCTGCTGTGGCTGATCGCCCAGCTGCCCTATAAGGTGCTGCTGGGGCTGGGGCGTGGCCTGGGGGCGCTGATGTACCGCCTGGCCAGCTCGCGGCGCAAGATCGCCGCACGCAACCTGCAGCTGTGTTTTCCGCAGATGCCGGCGGCCGAACGCAAGGCCCTGCTCAAGGAAAACTTCGCCTCCACCGGCATCACCTTCTTCGAGATGGCCATTGCCTGGTGGTGGCCGGCCGCGCGTCTGGCCCGTCTGGGCACCATCGAAGGGCTGGAGCATCTGCGCCAGGCCGAGGCCGATGGCCAGGGGGTGATCCTGATGGCGCTGCATTTCACCACCCTGGAGATGGGCGGCGGTCTGCTCGGTCTGGAGCAGGACATGTACGGGATGTACCGGCCGCACAAGAACCCATTGTTCGACTATATCCAGCGCCGTGGTCGCGAGCAGCGCCTGCTTGGGGTGATCGGCCGCGACGATGTGCGCGGCATGCTCAAGCTGCTGCGCGCCGGCGGCGTGGTCTGGTATGCCCCGGACCAGGATTACGGCGCGCAGCGCAGCGTGTTCGTGCCGCTGTTCGGCGTACCGGCGGCCACCGTTACCGCCACCAGCAAGTTCGCCCGCATGGGCCGGGCCCGGGTGATTCCCTTTACCCAGCAGCGCCTGCCCGGTGGCCAGGGCTATCGCCTGACCATTCATCCGCCGTTGGCCGACTTCCCCGGCGAGAGTGAGGAGGCCGACTGCGTGCGGGTCAACCAGTGGATCGAACAGGCGATCACCGCCTGCCCCGAGCAGTACCTGTGGGCGCACCGACGCTTCAAGACCCGTCCGCCCGGCGAGAAGAAACTCTACAAGAAGCGGCCGGCCTGAGTTCGTACGCCTGAACCCGGCCCGCCGCGGGCGCGTCGCTCCTGCCCGGTTGCGTTTCTTCCACGCGGAGTCGCTCCTATACTGGCCATAAACCTTCGGAAAAGCCTATGTCGCAGTTCGCCCCTTCCAGCCAGCCGGTGACCGGGCTGATCCTTTCCGGTGGCGGCGCGCGTGCGGCTTATCAGGTGGGGGTGCTGGCGGCCATTGCCGATCTGCTGCCCGATGCGGCGCACAATCCCTTTCCGGTGATCGTCGGCACCTCGGCCGGGGCCATCAATGCGGTGGGCCTGGCCTGCGGGGCGCTGCATTTCACCGAGGCGGTGCGCCGCCTGACGGCTGTCTGGCAGGGTTTCCATACCCATCAGGTGTACCGCAGCGACTGGCCTGGGGTGCTGCGCCAGGCCAGTCGCTTTATCGGCCACAGCCTGCTCGGGCTGGGAGGCGAGATCCCGGTGGCACTGCTCGACAGCTCGCCGCTGGCCGAACTGCTGCGCCGCGAACTGGATTTCACCGGGATTGCCGCCGCCGTGCGTCAGCGTCAGCTGCGCGCCGTGGCGGTGACTGCCTTCGGTTATGAAAGCGGTCAGGCGGTGACCTTCTACCAGGGCCGCGCCACCATCGACCCCTGGTTCCGCCACCGCCGGGTCGGCGTGCCAACCCGCCTGGGCCTGGAGCACCTGCTGGCCAGCGCCTCGATCCCGCTGATCTTCCCGCCGGTGAAGATCAACCGCGAATACTTCGGCGATGGTGCGGTGCGTCAGCCGGCCCCCATCAGCCCGGCGCTGCACCTGGGGGCGACTCGGGTGCTGGTGGTGGGGGTCAGCGGCAATCCGGCGACCAGTGCCGCCATCGGCGAGGTACCGCGCCCGCAGCATGTGCGTCCGCCCAGCCTGGCGCAGATCGGCGGGCATATGCTCAACAGCACCTTTATCGACAGCCTGGAAAGCGATATCGAACTGCTCGAACGCCTCAACCAGATGAGCCGGCTGGTTCCGCCCGAGCTGCACCCCCGTGGCCTGGGGCTGAAACCGGTGGAGGTACTGGTGATTTCACCCAGCCAGCCACTGGATGTGATCGCCGCGCGCCACCGCCATGAGCTGCCCCGGGCCCTGCGTTTGTTTCTGCGTGGCCCGGGGGCGACCCGGGCCAGTGGCGCGGGAGTGCTCAGCTACCTGCTGTTCGAGCCAGGCTACTGCAACG
The DNA here is from genome assembly GCA_964578635.1 of uncultured Pseudomonas sp. Lineage (GTDB taxonomy): Bacteria > Pseudomonadota > Gammaproteobacteria > Pseudomonadales > Pseudomonadaceae > Aquipseudomonas. The sequence continues at coordinate 10,081 of CAZOEC010000125.1, read as the reverse complement.
AACTGATCGAGCTGGGCTATCAGGACGCCATGGCGCAGCAGAGCGAACTGGTCGAGTTCCTTAGCCTCAGCAGCCCGCCGGTACCGACCGTGGTACCGGTACCCGCCTGAAAAATGGCCGGGAGCCATTTTTAACGTCGCGCAGCAACAGCCCGGAGGGTGGCTCCACGGATGGCAGGCCATAAAAAATGGCTGGGAGCCATTTTTAACATCGCGTAGCAACAGCCCGAAGGGTGGCTCCACGGATGGCAGGCCATAAAAAATGGTCGGGAGTCATTTTTAACGTCGCACAGCAACAGCCCGGAGGATGGCCTCCTATGGATGGCAGGCCATAAAAAATGGCCGGGAGTCATTTTTAACGTCGCGCAGCGACGGCCCGAAGGGTGGCCGCCATGGATGGCAGGCCATAAAAATCCTTTTCCGCACCTCTGATAAATCCGCGCCAAGCGGGCCGGCTGCATTTAAACTGCGCCTTCCCGACGCTTTCTGTCGCATATCTGAAAGCGCCGGTTTTCCTCGGGTTGGCGCTATAAGAAGTTGTCGCATGGCGGCAATGCCGGCTCCGGATCAATCCCTACAATCCGTCACATCGCCTGCTATTGAATGCAGGTGTTCCTCGTTAGGAGAGCTCATATGTCCGTTCAGCACGACCCGGTGCAACGCGCCGATTTCGACCAGGTGATGGTGCCCAACTATGCCCCCGCCGGCTTTATTCCGGTGCGCGGAGCCGGTTCGCGAGTCTGGGACCAGAGCGGTCGCGAGCTGATCGATTTCGCCGGCGGCATCGCGGTCAACGTCCTGGGTCACTGCCACCCGGCGCTGGTCGCTGCCCTGACCGAGCAGGCCAACCAGCTGTGGCACGTGTCCAACGTGTTCACCAACGAGCCGGCCCTGCGCCTGGCGCACAAGCTGGTCGACGCCACCTTTGCCGAGCGCGCGTTCTTCTGCAATTCCGGTGCGGAAGCCAACGAGGCGGCGTTCAAGCTGGCCCGGCGCGTGGCCTTCGACAAGTTCGGCGAGGACAAGCACGAGATCATCGCGGCCACCAACAGCTTCCACGGGCGCACCCTGTTTACCGTCAGCGTCGGCGGCCAGCCGAAGTATTCCGACGGTTTCGGGCCGAAGATCCAGGGCATCAGCCATATTCCCTATAACGATATCGAGGCGCTGAAGGCCGCGGTATCGGACAAGACCTGCGCCGTGGTGCTGGAGCCGATTCAGGGTGAGGGCGGCGTGCTGCCGGCGGACCTGGCCTACCTGCAGGCCGCTCGCGAGCTGTGCGACAAGCACAACGCCCTGCTGGTGTTCGACGAGGTGCAGAGCGGCATGGGCCGTAGCGGCTCGCTGTTCGCCTATATGCATTACGGCGTCACTCCGGACATCCTCTCCAGCGCCAAGAGCCTGGGCGGCGGTTTCCCGATTGGCGCGATGCTCACGACCAGCGAGCTGGCCAAGCACCTGGCAGTCGGCACCCACGGCACCACCTACGGCGGCAATCCGCTGGCCTGTGCGGTGGCCGAGGCGGTGATCGACACCATCAACACCCCTGAAGTGCTGGCGGGCGTCAACGCCAAGCATCAGCGCTTCAAGACCAAGCTGGAGCAGATCGGCCAGCAGTACGGCGTGTTCAGCGAAGTACGCGGCCTCGGCCTGCTGATCGGCGCGGTGCTCAGCGATGCCTGGAAGGGCAAGGCCAAGGCGATTCTCGATGCCGCCGCCCTCGAAGGGCTGATGGTGCTGCAGGCCGGCCCGGACGTGGTGCGTGTTGCCCCGAGCCTGGTGGTGGAGGATGCCGACATCGATGAAGGTCTGGCGCGACTCGAGCGGGCCGTGGCCAAGCTGACTCAAGCCTGATTGCCGGCCTGACCCGTCGCTGGCGCGGCGGATCGGGCTGCGCCCGCTTGACTCACGGATGGGTTGAGCTAACAGCAAGGAAGCCCGTCTCTGTGTGTGCCGCGGCGTTTGTCGCGGTTTTCTCTAGGCCGCCCGGTTTGGGCTGCTTGGAGCTTTTCTCGAAAGGAGTGACACCATGCTGGTGATGCGCCCCGCGCAAATGGCCGACCTCGCTGAAGTGCAGCGTCTGGCCGCGGATAGCCCGGTTGGTGTGACTTCGCTGCCGGACGATGCCGACCGCCTGCGCGAAAAGATCGCGGCCTCGGAGGCCTCGTTTTCTGCCGAGGTCAGTTTCAATGGCGAAGAGAGCTACTTCTTCGTCCTCGAAGACAGCGAGAGCGGTCGCCTGGTCGGCTGCTCCGGCATCGTCGCCTCGGCCGGCTATTCCGAGCCGTTCTACAGCTTTCGCAACGAAACCTTCGTGCACAACTCCCGCGAGCTGAAGATCCACAACAAGATTCACGTGCTCTCGCTCTGCCACGACCTCACCGGCAACAGCCTGCTGACCAGCTTCTATGTTGATCGCTCGCTGGTGGACACCGCCTGGTCCGAGCTGAACTCGCGCGGTCGTCTGCTGTTTCTGGCCAACCACCCGGAGCGTTTCGCCGATGCCCTGGTGGTGGAAATCGTCGGCCACAGCGATGAGGCCGGCGACTCGCCGTTCTGGGATGCGGTGGGGCGCAACTTCTTCGACATGAACTACACCGAGGCCGAGCGCATCTGTGGTTTGAAGAGCCGCACCTTCCTCGCCGAGCTGATGCCGCATTACCCCATCTATGTGCCGCTGTTGCCGGACGATGCCCAGGAGGCCATGGGCCAGGTGCATCCGCGGGCGCAGATCAGCTTCGACATCCTGATGCGCGAGGGTTTCGAGACCGACCACTACATCGACATCTTCGACGGCGGCCCGACCCTGCATGCACGCACCTCGGGCATCCGCTCCATCGCCCAGAGTCGTGTGGTGCCGGTGCGCATCGGCGAGCCGGTGAAGGGCGGTCGACCCTACCTGGTCAGCAACGGCCAGTTGCAGGATTTTCGCGCCATAGTCGCGGACCTCGACTGGGTACCGGGCAAGCCGGTGACCCTGAGTTTTGCAGCCGCCGAAGCCCTGGGCGTCGGCGAAGGCGTCAGCGTGCGCCTGGTGGCGGTTTAAGGAGTGAGTGCATGATCGTTCGTCCCGTATGTAGCGCCGATCTTCCGGCCTTGCTCGACCTGGCCCGCAGCACCGGTGCCGGCCTGACCACTCTGCCGGCCAACGAGGCGCGCCTGGCGCACCGGGTGGCCTGGGCGGAAAAAACCTTTCAGGGCCTCGCCGAACGTGCCGATGCCGACTACCTGTTCGTGCTCGAGAACGATGCCGGCGAAGTGGTCGGTATCTCCGCTGTGGCAGGGGCCGTGGGCCTGCGCGAGCCCTGGTACAACTACCGGCTCGGTCTGACCGTCAGTGCCTCCAAGGAGCTGAATATCCATCGGCAGATTCCCACCCTGTTTATGGCCAACGACCTCACCGGCAACTCCGAGCTGTGCTCGTTGTTCCTGCGTGCCGATCACCGCAGCGGGCTCAACGGCCGTTTGCTGTCCAAGGCGCGCCTGCTGTTTATCGCCGAGTTTCGCGAGCAGTTTGGCGACAAGGTGATCGCCGAGATGCGCGGCATGTCCGACGACAACGGCCGTTCGCCGTTCTGGGAAAGCCTCGGCCGGCACTTCTTCAAGATGGAATTCAGCCAGGCCGACTACCTCACCGGCGTCGGCAATAAGGCCTTTATCGCCGAGCTGATGCCCAAGTTTCCGCTCTATACCTGCTTTCTCTCCGAGGATGCACGCAACATCATCGGTCGCGTCCATCCCGACACCGAGCCGGCCCTGGCCATGCTCAAGGGCGAGGGTTTCAGCTACCAGGGCTATGTCGATATCTTCGACGCCGGCCCGGCCATCGAGGCGGAAACCGCGAAGATCCGCGCCGTGCGCGACAGCCAGGCGCTGATCCTGGCCATCGGCACCCCCGGCGATGACGCCACCGCCTACCTGATCCACAACCGCAAGCGCGAAGGCTGCCGCATCACCGCCGCGCCGGCGCGCTTGGCAGCGGGCAGCCTGGTGGTCGATGCGCAGACCGCCAAGCGCCTGCGGCTGTCGGCCGGCGACCAGGTGCGCGCCGTGCCGCTGTCCGCCCGCGGCTGATTTGCCGAGCCTGGCGCGAGCTCGACGCGCGCCTCGCCTGTAGTACCTGCCCGGTGCCTGACCGGGCCAAAACCTTGCTGGGAGTGATAAAACAAGATGAGCACTCATTACATCGCCGGTGCCTGGCATGCTGGCCTGGGCGAACCGCTGCAATCGCTGAACCCGGTGAGCCAGGCGGTGATCTGGCACGGCCAGGCTGCCAGCGCCGCGCAGGTCGAGGCCGCCGTGCAGGCCGCCCGTGCTGCCTTCCCGGCCTGGGCCTCGCGTTCACTGGATGAGCGCATCGCTGTGCTCGAGCAGTTTGCCGCCGGCCTGAAAAGCCAGGGCGAGGCGCTCGCTTACTGCATAGGCGAGGAAACCGGCAAGCCGCTGTGGGAAACCGCCACCGAAGTCGCCAGCATGGCGGCCAAGGTCGCCATCTCCATCCAGAGCTACCGCGAGCGCACCGGCGAGAAGAGCGGCCCCCTGGCCGACGCCACCGCCGTGCTGCGGCACAAGCCCCATGGCGTGGTGGCGGTGTTCGGCCCCTACAACTTCCCCGGGCATCTGCCCAACGGCCATATAGTGCCGGCGCTGCTGGCGGGCAACTGCGTGGTGTTCAAGCCCAGCGAACTGACCCCGAAAGTCGCCGAGCTGACGCTCAAGTGCTGGATCGACGCCGGACTGCCGGCGGGCGTGCTCAACCTGGTGCAGGGTGCGCGGGAAACTGGCGTGGCCCTGGCCGCCAATCCAGGCATCGACGGTCTGTTCTTCACCGGTTCGAGCCGCACCGGCAACCTGCTGCACAACCAGTTCGCCGGTCGCCCGGAGAAGATCCTGGCCCTGGAGATGGGCGGCAATAACCCGCTGATCGTCGATCAGGTCGAGGATATCGACGCCGCGGTCTACACCATCGTCCAGTCGGCCTTTATCAGCGCCGGTCAGCGTTGCACCTGCGCCCGTCGCCTGCTGGTGCCCCAGGGCGCGTGGGGCGATGCCCTGCTGGCGCGTCTGGTGCAGGTGGTCGGGCAGATTCGGGTGGGCCGCTTCGATGAGCAGCCCGCGCCCTTTATGGGCTCGGTGATTTCCCTGGTCGCGGCCCAGCAGCTGATCCAGGCCCAGGCCCAGCTGCTGGCCCAGGGTGCCACTGCGTTGCTGACGATGACCCAGCCAGAAGTCGATGCGGCCCTGCTTACCCCAGGCATTATCGACGTGAGCGCCATTGCCAATCGCCCCGACGAGGAGTTCTTCGGTCCGCTGCTGCAGGTGATTCGCTACGCCGATTTCGCTGCGGCCATCGCCGAGGCCAACAACACCCAGTACGGCCTGGCCGCCGGCCTGCTGTCCGACTCCAGGGCGCGCTATGACGAGTTCTGGCTGCAAAGCCGCGCTGGCATCGTCAACTGGAACAAGCAACTGACCGGAGCCGCCAGCAGCGCGCCCTTCGGCGGCGTGGGGGCCTCCGGCAACCATCGCGCCAGCGCCTATTACGCGGCGGATTACTGCGCCTACCCGGTGGCCTCGCTGGAAGTCGAAAGCCTGAGCCTGCCTGCCACCCTGACTCCCGGAGTAAGCCTGTGAGCCACCTATCCAACGCGACTGCATTTGAAGTGAATTTCGATGGCCTGGTCGGGCCAACGCACAACTACGGCGGCCTGTCCTACGGCAACGTGGCCTCGCAGAGCAACAGCCAGGTGGCCTCCAATCCGAAAGAGGCGGCCAAGCAGGGCCTGGCCAAGATGAAGGCGCTGATGGAAATGGGCTTCAAGCAGGGCGTACTGGCCCCGCAGGAACGCCCCAACGTCGCCGTGCTGCGCAGCCTGGGCTTTACCGGGACTGACGCCCAGGTGATCCAGAAGGCGGCGAAAGAGGCCATGCCGCTGCTGGTGGCCAGCTGTTCGGCCTCCAGCATGTGGACGGCCAACGCCTGCACCGTCAGCCCCAGCGCCGACACCGCGGACGGTCGCGTGCACTTCACCGCCGCCAACCTCAACTGCAAGTTCCACCGCTCCATCGAACACCCGACCACCAGTCGCGTGCTGAGGGCGATGTTCGCCAGCGAGCAGCACTTCGCCCACCACGCCGCGCTGCCGGCGGTGGCCCAGTTCGGCGACGAGGGTGCGGCCAACCACACGCGCTTCTGCAAGGGCTATGGCGATGCCGGGGTGGAGTTCTTCGTCTTTGGTCGCAGCGCCTTCGACAGCCGCTTTCCGCAGCCGGGGCGCTACCCGGCGCGGCAGACCCTGGAAGCCTCGCAGGCGGTGGCCCGTCTGCATGGCCTGAGCGATGACGGCGTGGTCTATGCCCAGCAAACCCCGGACGTGATCGACCAGGGCGTGTTCCACAACGATGTGATCGCCGTGGGCAACGGCGAGGTGCTGTTCCATCACCAGGACGCCTTCCTCGATACCGACAAGGTGCTGGCCGAGCTGAGTGCCAAGCTCGCCCGCCGTGGTGGCAACTTCCAGGCCGTGTGCGTGCCGCGCGAAGCGGTGACGGTGGAAGATGCGGTGCGCTCCTACCTGTTCAACAGCCAGCTGCTGAGCCGCGCCGATGGCGGCATGCTGCTGATCGTGCCGGAAGAGTGTCGCAACAACAGCAATGTGTGGAACTACCTGCAGCAACTCACCAGTGGCAGCGGGCCGATCCGCGAGGTCAAGGTGTTCGACCTCAAGCAGAGCATGCAGAACGGCGGCGGCCCGGCCTGCCTGCGCCTGCGCGTGGCGCTCAAGGAGCAGGAGCTGGCGGCGGTCAATCAGGGCGTGATCATGACCCCGACCCTGCACGACAGCCTGAACCTCTGGGTCGACAAGCATTACCGCGATCGCCTGAGCGAAAACGACCTGGCTGATCCACAATTGCTAAACGAATGCCGCACGGCCTTGGACGAACTGACCCAGATCCTTAAACTGGGCGCGGTTTATCCCTTTCAATTAGCCTAAGTGGCACGGTCGTAGGGTGGATGTCGCTTTTTACATCCACCATTTTCTCGCCATGGTGGATCGATAAAGCGCGATCCATCCTACGTCCAAACCTGTGGAGATTTTATGAGCGACGCCCTGCAACTGATCCTCGAAGACACCGACGGCACCCAACTGGAAACCTCCTGCACGCGCTTTGCCGTGATCTGGCAGGGCCAGGAAATCTGGTTTCAGCAGGTTGGCAACAACCAGCTGATGATCGGTGTGGATGTGGAGGAGGGCGCTAGCGAATACGCCAACCTGCTGCTGCGCCCGCTGGCCACCAACCTGGTCAGCCTGGAGCTGGAAATGGAAGCGGCTGGCCTGGATGAAGACGACGAGCACGTGCACGGCCCCGACTGCAACCACGACTGAGGTAACTCCTATGCTTGCCCTCGGCAAACTGCTTGAAATGACCCTGGCCGGCCATGAGCCGGCAGCGAAAATTCAGCTGACGCCCGAGGGCACGCGTTTGCGCTGGCTGGCCGAGGGGGCACTGGAAGTGACGCCGCCGGTGGCCGGCGACAATGGCCAGGATCTGCTGCTGTCGGCCGGTATCCATGGCAATGAAACCGCCCCCATCGAATTACTCGACCGCCTGTTGCGCGGTATAGCCCGCAACGAGTTGAAGCCGCGGGCACGCATTCTCTTTCTGTTCGGCAACCCCGAGGCCATGCGTCGCGGCGAGCGCTATGTCGAGCATGACATCAACCGCCTGTTCAACGGCCGCCACGATCAGTACACCGGCCCCGAGGCCCTGCGTGCCTGCGATCTGGAACATCTGGCCGCCACCTTTTTCAGCAAGCCAGAGCGCACCCGCCTGCATTACGACCTGCACACCGCCATTCGCGCGTCGAAGATCGAGCAGTTCGCCCTCTACCCCTATCAGGAAGGCCGGCCACGCAGCCAGCGCGAACTGGCGCGCCTGAGCGCTGCCGGGATCGAGGCGGTGCTGCTGCACAACAAGAGCTCGATTACCTTCAGTGCCTACACCTATGCGCAGCTGGGGGCCGAGGCCTTCACTCTGGAACTGGGCAAGGCGCGTCCCTTCGGGCAGAACGAACTGGTCAACCTGGATCTGCTGGAGCAGCATCTGCAGGCGCTGATCGAAGGGCGCGAGCCCGAGGCCGCCAGCGATGGCCTGGGCGATCTCAAGCTGTTCGCCGTGGCCCGCGAGGTCATCAAGCACAGCGACGCCTTCAAGCTGCACCTGCCGGCGGATATCGAAAACTTCAGCGAATTGCCGATCGGCTACCTGCTCGCCGAGGACCTGGCCGGCACCCGCTGGGTGGTGGATGAGGCCGGCGCGCGAATCATCTTCCCCAACCCCAAGGTGAAGAACGGCCTGCGTGCCGGCATTCTTATCGTCCCAGCCGAGGATGTGCAGCTGGCGTGAGTAGCGCGTGAACCTGTAGCCCGGATGCAATCCGGGAAGCGATGGTGGCCGCACAATCTTTCCCCGGATTTCATCCGGGCTACGACTCGTGGCTAACCCGTAACCCGGATTGCGCTGGCGCTTATTCGGGATCGCCGTGATCCACGCCCAGCCTATCTGTCCTGGTGCCGTTGCCCCTATCTGTACCTTGTTCGCTTATCCGCAGCGCTTTAGCATCGGGGTTTTCGTCCCGTTAAGGAAAACCCGTCATGGCCGTTATCGACCTGCGCAGCGACACCGTCACCCAACCCACAGCGGGTATGCGTGAGGCCATGCTGGCCGCCGAGCTGGGTGATGACGTGTATGGCGAAGACCCCACGGTCAACCGTCTGGAGCAGCACCTGGCCTTTGAGCTGGGGTTTGCCAGCGCCTTGTTCGTACCCACCGGCACCATGAGCAACCTGCTTGGGCTGATGGCCCATTGCGAGCGCGGCGACGAATATATCGTCGGCCAGCAGGCCCATACCTATAAATACGAAGGCGGTGGCGCGGCGGTGCTCGGCTCAATCCAGCCGCAGCCGCTCGAAGGCGAGGCCGATGGCTCGCTGGATCTGGATAAGGTCGAAGCCGCAATCAAGCAGGATGACTTCCACTTCGCCCGCACCCGCCTGCTGGCCCTGGAAAACACCATGCAGGGCAAGGTACTGCCGCTGGAGTATCTGGCCGCCGCCCGTGAAATGACCCACAAGCATGGCCTTGCCCTGCATCTGGACGGCGCGCGGCTGTACAACGCTGCGGTCAAACTGAATGTGCCGGCCCGGCAGATTACTCAGCATTTCGATTCGGTCTCGGTGTGCCTGTCCAAGGGCCTCGGCGCGCCGGTGGGCTCGGTGCTGTGCGGCAGTAGCGAGCTGATCGGCAAGGCGCGGCGGCTGCGCAAGATGGTCGGCGGCGGTATGCGTCAGGCCGGTTTGCTGGCCGCCGCCGGCTTATATGCCTTGCAGCATCAGGTGGCGCGCCTGGCAGAGGATCACAGCAACGCCGAGCGTCTGGCGGCTGGGCTGCGCGAGCTGGGCTATCAGGTCGAGCCGGTGCAGACCAATATGGTTTACGCCCAGCTCGGCGAACGCGCCGGTGCCTTGAAAGCCTTCTGCGCCGAACGCGCAATCAAACTCAGCGCCGCGCCGCGTCTGCGCATGGTTACCCATATGGATATCAGTGCCGAGGATATCGAGCAGGTGATTCAGGCGTTTGCCGCCTTCCGGCGCTAGGTGAGGCTGCCCCTGTAGGAGCCAGCTTGCTGGCGATAGCATCGGAATGATCGCCAGCAAGAACTTGGCGTCCCCCTGGCTCCTACATGTTCTGGGCCTGGCTGCTTGAATAAACCGCGCTACAGCGTCCGGGCGCTGCCATAGCTCCCGTCTATCAATAAAGGCACTAGCCCCCGAGCCCAGGCCCGATATAATGCGGCCCTTTGCCGGCTTTGCCGTGGCCGCCTGTTTCCGTGGATGATCCTATGAAAAGCGCAGAAATCCGTGAAGCTTTCCTCAGCTTCTTCGAAGAGAAGGGGCACACCCGTGTCGCTTCCAGCTCCCTGATTCCGGGCAATGACCCGACGCTGCTGTTCACCAATGCCGGGATGAACCAGTTCAAGGACTGCTTCCTCGGCCTGGAAAAGCGCGCCTACACCCGCG
>CAZOEC010000124.1:0-13557 GCA_964578635.1 uncultured Pseudomonas sp. | reverse complement strand
CACCTGCCGGGCATGTGCGCGGCCAAGACCCACCTGCCGGTGCTCGGCGTGCCGGTGCAGTCGGCGGTGCTTTCGGGCGTCGATTCGCTGCTGTCGATCGTGCAGATGCCGGCCGGTATTCCGGTCGCCACCCTGGCCATCGGCAAGGCCGGTGCGGTCAACGCCGCGTTGCTGGCCGCCAGCATCCTCGGCCACCAGCACCCGCAGTTCCACGTGCGTCTCAAGCAGTTCCGCCAGGAACAGACCGAGACCGTGCTGGAAAATCCGGACCCGAGGGACGCGTAATGAAGATCGGCGTAATAGGTGGCGGCCAGCTGGGTCGCATGCTGGCCCTGGCGGGCACCCCGCTGGGGATGAACTTCGCCTTCCTCGACCCGGCCCCGGATGCCTGTGCTCAGGCACTCGGCGAGCATATCCGCGCCGATTATGGCGATCAGGATCACCTGCGCCAGCTGGCCGACGAAGTCGACCTGGTGACCTTCGAGTTCGAAAGCGTGCCGGCCGAGACCGTGGCCTTTCTCTCCCAGTTCGTGCCGGTCTACCCCTGCGCCGAGTCCCTGCGCATCGCCCGCGACCGCTGGTTCGAGAAGTCGATGTTCAAGGACCTGGGCATCCCCACGCCCGAGTTCGCCGATATCCAGTCCCAGGCCGACCTCGACGCCGCGGCCGCATCCATCGGCCTGCCGGCGGTGCTCAAGACCCGCACCCTGGGTTACGACGGCAAGGGCCAGAAGGTCCTGCGCCAGCCTGAAGATGTAGTCGGTGCCTTTGCCGAGCTGGGCAGCGTGCCCTGCATCCTCGAAGGTTTCGTGCCCTTTAGCGGCGAAGTGTCGCTGGTGGCGGTGCGCGCCCGCGATGGGGAAACGCGCTTCTACCCGCTGGTGCATAACCGCCACGACAGCGGCATCCTGGCGCTGTCCATCGCCAGCAGCGATCACCCGCTGCAGGGCCTGGCCGAAGACTATGTCGGCCGGGTGCTGAGCAAGCTCGACTATGTCGGCGTGATGGCCTTCGAGTTCTTCGAAGTGGACGGCGGCCTCAAGGCCAACGAAATCGCTCCGCGGGTGCACAACTCCGGGCACTGGACCATCGAAGGGGCCGAGTGCAGCCAGTTCGAGAACCACCTGCGCGCCGTGGCCGGCCTGCCCCTGGGCTCGACGGCCAAGGTCGGTGAGAGTGCGATGCTCAACTTTATCGGCGTGGTGCCGCCGGTGGAGCAGGTCATTGCCATCGACGACTGCCATCTGCACCACTACGGCAAGGCCTTCAAGGTCGGCCGCAAGGTGGGTCATGCCACCCTGCGCTGTGCGGATCGCGCGACCCTGGACCAGCAGATCGCCGCAGTCGAGGCGTTGATCGCCAAGGGCTGAACGCCACGCAGTATTCATGGCTAAGCTCTTGCGTATGGCCATACCAAGAGCCTTGTCATGAAGTACCTGCTTCTGCTGTGTTTGCTGTACCTGCCGCTCTGCCATGGCGAACAGCTGTTGCGCGCCGATTACCGTGAGCGCCCGCCGGAAATGCAGGCCCTCGACGCCCTGCCTGTCGGGCCACTGATCGAGGTGCTGGATACCGCGGCCCGGCGCGTGGACGCGCGTATCGAGTGGCGGTACGCACCCTTCGCGCGCAGCCTGGAAGACCTCAGGTTCGGGCGCATCGACCTGGTGCCGCGGGTGCTGTTCACCACCGAGCGCACGGCCTATGTGCACTACCTGCCGGCAATAGGCACCCAGCACAAAAGCATCCGCTTTATCGTCAGGCCCGGCGAGGAAACCCGCCTGCGCCACTATGCCGATCTGCGCGAACGGCTGATCGGGGCCAAGCGCGGCACCGCCTATTTCGAACCCTTCGACAGCGATAAGCTGCTGCGCAAGAGCCTGGCCACCGACGACTACCTGCTCGCCGGGATGTTCCGCGCCGGCCGCCTGGATGCGCTGGTGGTGCTGGATGCCGAGGCCATCGAGGCGCAGTTCCACAAGATCGGTTTCAGCGATTACCGCTATGCCGACTACCGCTACGAGCAGTCCATCGGCAATTACTTCGGTGCCTCCCTGCGCCTCTATCGGGGCCAGAAGCAAGGGCTCTACGACCGGCTGGCGCAGCAACTAAGGCAGATGCGCGACAGCGGCGAAATCGCCCTGATCTACAACCGCTATGGCGTGGCCCCGCCGGACAGCGTCGAGTAGCTCGGGCACCCGGGTGAACGGCCGGGCACTTGAACGGTCTGATCAGCGGTAACTTCAGTACAGCCTATCCCTACTTCGGAGCGACTCGGTATGAGCATTATCGGCACTATTCTTATCGGCCTGATCGTGGGCCTGATCGCACGCTTTCTCAAACCTGGCGATGACAGCATGGGCTGGATCATGACCATCCTGCTCGGCATCGGCGGAGCCATTGCCGCCACCTACGGCGGCCAGGCCCTGGGGTTCTACCAGCCGGGCCAGGCGGCAGGCTTTCTCGGTGCCGTGATCGGGGCGATGATATTGCTGGTAATCTACGGCGCAATCAAAAAGAACTGACCCCTCTGCGACCGTGAGCCTGTCCATGCGCCATCTGTTGTTGCTGCCCCTAGTGCTGATAAGCAGCCTGGCCTGCGCCGAACTGCCGGAAACCGACTGGCTCGAACTGATGCCGGAAGAAGACCGTCTGGCCCTGGAAACCATGCCGGAAATCAGCCATGAAGGCGCGGAAATGGAGAGCGGCTTCTACATCCCCGGCGGACTCAAACAGCAGACCGCCGACCTCCCCGCGGTGATGTACTCGACCAAAACCGTCCCCGCCTTCGACGGCAAACAGATTCGCCTGGGCGGCTACCCCGTCCCCCTGGAAACCGACGCCGCCGGCCGCAGCACCCTGTTCTTCCTGGTGCCATACCCCGGTGCCTGCATCCACGTCCCGCCACCGCCACCCAACCAGCTGGTGCTGGTGCGCTACCCCAAAGGCATCGAACTCGAAGACATCTACGCCCCGCTCTGGGTCAGCGGCACGCTGAAGATCGAACAGGTCAACAACGACCTGGCGGATGCGGCCTATGCGCTGGAGGCGGGGGTGGTTCGGGTGGTGGAGGAAAGCGATCTTTGAGTGAGCAGCCCTCTGGGTAGGGGGAAAGATCGTCTTTGAATGCTCTGCGCTTGATAGGTAGCGACTTCTCGTTTTCGCCCGCGGTCGTTCGGATATATTCCTGCCCCTCTGGTCAGTGTGGGGGGTGTGAGCAACCGCTGTCTTTACAACAGCCCCAATTTATTTATGTCTTTTCTACTTATCGATGCCTAAGTTTTGGTTGGCACATTCGAGTGTGTCCTTGCACTGTATCCACCCTTTAATTTCGCCTTTTTTCTTGTTGTGGAACACAGCCTCCAGCCAGCCTGCTTTCTGATCAAGTACTCGAACCTCGTCGCCAGCTATCAAATACTTTGAGGTTCTGTCCGCGACGTTGGCTTGATCGTGTAAGTAGGTCTTGTTCAATATGCGGGTAGTGATGAGTTTTTGTTCGAGCCAGGCTTTGTATTGCGCGGAAGCTAGTCTGCTTTGGATGGCAACTTCGGACTTGTAAGGGTATCCGTATACGATTTTGTCGCTCGTAGGTGATGACAGAACGTCCCCACCCGCGCCGAAGTAGGCGCTGACTCGTTCACTCCGTTCGTACGTCAGTGGAGCTAGGCGCTTGTAAACCAGCGTGGCGAAGTAGTCAGAGCCGTAGCTGATACCAGTGTCGGAGTACAGAATTGTTCTATGAATGACAAAGAGCTCTGCCTTACCGTCGAAATCTGAGTCTGCCAAGAAGGCGCTCTCCACTTCCCCTGGGTCGCCAAGATAGGGGAGTTCTGCGAACTGCGTTTCGCTTCCGGTATCGCATTCTTGCGCCACTATAATGATTGGAAAAATATCCCCATGCGGATCAATTGACCTCTCGGAGATTTTGAAACGTATTGCGGTATTTTTATCCAATAAGATCGGGCTGTATATGTCTTCTACGGACTTTTCCGTGCAGGTCGAGATGCCTGCGTAGGATATGTTCACTGCAGCAGTGAAAATAAGTATGCATAGTAATTTATTGGTTGTATTCATGCAGAGCAACTTCCGTATAGTTCAATGAATGCCTCTGTGATCTCACGTTTAAACTGCTTTCTTTCCGCGAGGCCTTTGGTCCCACCATTAATGATTCGTGTGATTTTCTCTACGGCTTCTTCTTCGGTTAGAGTAGTATCTTCAGCGTGGGTTTTCAGCCTGTTAGTTTTCCAAAACCAAAGCCCCGTTTCGACAATTACCGCTACGTCACTTTGTACCAGCGTAGGTTCAGCAGCGATCGGTTTTCCTATTGCCAAGGCACAATCGTGATAATTCGAATAATGTGTGAGGTGGAGCAAACCGCGCCCCCGATAATCGTTATCTGGGTATTCGTTGCTGCCAAAGCAATGCTGACCATATCCTGCGTCGTTCTTCAGTAGATGATCTTCGATATATTTAAGTTTTGCTGCATGGGTGGCAAAGGTTAGGCCTTTACGGGTGAAGCCATTGTTGATTGCCGTAGGTGCCATGTTATATAGATCTTGGGCTGTGTAGCTGGAGTAGTAAAGTGACTCGCGAAATGCAGTGAATTGTTTTGTTTCGTGTTTAGCTTGTGCGAGTAGATGGGTTACTTGGGAGCAGGAGTTTATTTCGTATTTCTCAAAAAAACTGCCGGTGTGCAGGACGAAATCCTTGATGAAGTCATCTGTTGTGCTGCTTGGACATATTTTTTTCATCAGCTCATAACTTATAGAAATTTTCTTGTTGCATTTCGAGCAGTTATTTTTCCCATTTATCGTAAAGTTGGCAGCTAGCATGGGGGCATGGAGGTGCCAAGCTAATCCGTCTCCGCTAATCCCATGCTGCTCCGCCAGCTCTTCCCACCAGCTCAGCTTCTCGATTCGCTGTTTTTCTATTTCCCAGATCGGATTCGGTTTGCCGGGTTCTTCTGCCAGCAATGGGTCGAGCTCGTCCCATTTGCTTTTGTTCCAGAACCACTCGCTTTCGTATTTGGTGATCAGTTGACCGAGTACTTGGGCGTGCCAGGGTTTGCCGAGGGCGGCGCAGATTTCATCGCTGGTGAGTATGCCGTCCTCGTTGGTGTCGACTATGTCGTAGAGGCGGGCGATGGCCAGAATGGGACCGTCATCGGCCTTGCTGATTTGGGCTCGGTAGTTTTGTTTTTCGTCATCACTCAGCATGCCTCGGGCATTGAAGGTGTAGGCCAGTTTCTCGACCGGTGTGCCGGTGTCTTCGATGCATTGGAAATCCTGCCATTCCCAAGGGCTATGGCGAGTGGTGATCAGGTCCTGTTCTGCTAGCCAGCCATCAATGGAATTACCGCTCTCGTCAGCGAACAATCCATCCAGCCGCCACCAATAAGTTGTGCTTGGTGTGGTACTGCCTTCGACAGGTGTTTTGACCTGAATTTTGTTTGAAGCGGGTAGGCCCTCCAGCAGGGCTTGAGGAATAATCAAATCGACACTGATTTGACTGCCCGTGTCACTGAGCTTAGGTGGGTTGTCCGCGTTGATATCGTCTCGATGAGAAATTAGCTTGCTGGCACCTTTGTAGACTTTGAGCAGGGTTTTCTGATCGTCCAGTAACCGGCTTGCCCAGGCACGACTTTGAGCAATAAAACCGGGCACGTCTTCGCAACTGAACACTTCCAGATGCAGCAAAGACCGCGCTGCGCCAGCGTGGTTCTGGTAGGTGCCCAAATGACCTATCAGTTCACCGGCTTTGATGGTGGTGCCTGGGGGCAGCACTACCACGCTGTTCTTGTCTTTGGGTTCGTGCTGAGCTTTAAGCAGTTTAAAGGACACATAGCCGGGCAGCTTGCCTTCGCTATCCGGTGTGAGAGCCGGTTGGGCTGCGCCGCTTATGATGCTCAGCAATTTACAGAAATCACCTTCTGGGCTGCCGACGGTGATCTGCGCACCTTTGCTCAGCATGGCCAATGCCGTGCCGTTGGTGTTGGGCGCAGCACGTACATTGAGGCCCTGATCCTTGGTGTTTACGATGTAGCTTGCCGCTTCCCAGAATCCTGGTCGCGGAAGGTCCGCTTTAGCCTGATAGCTCGCCCAGTCCTGCAGGTGCATATACAGGCTATAGAAGGTCAGTGTGGGCGGAGCCTCTTCGCTGGCTGCAGCGGTTCCGTTGTTGGGCTGGGGAGGTTGAAGCTTATGTTTGACCAGAACAAACCCAGTGGAAAATGGTACACGCCTGATTTGCGGGATGGCCTCGGTGTATTCGCTGACGGGATAGGTTTCGTCGATGCGATAGGCAATCACCTCGCCATCGGCGATACAGCGCACGCTCGATTGATCGAGTACCGCCGCAGTACCCTCATCGAAATGCACGCCTCCATGCCAGAGACCATTCTCGCCGGTGGGGTAGTAGCCGTCTTTGGCTTTGGCCATATGGGTCAAGTACTGCAGGGGATTGCTATTCGTTTCTTTGCTGGGGAACGGGTACGCCCAGTTGATCGGTTTGTTGTCTGCCATGATTTTCCGAATCCCTAATCCTTGTTTGCAGGCGTGACGACAGCCCGCGCTTGATCCCTGTTAACCGGAGAAATTGAGCATACGTTTGCGCTTTGTTGGCGCACTGATCAGTTCGTTCCCTTGCGTCTGCTCCAACACATCCCCCGCCTTATCGCTATCCGCCATCCCCGGCAGTACCGGTGGTTTGATCTTGATTCCCGAACCTTTGCCCGGCGAGCCGCCAGCGTTGATTTTGGCCAGTGGACCGCTAAGGGTGATGCCGCCGGGGTCGAGTTTGATAAAGCTGCCGCCGGCTTTGAGGGTCAGTTCGGTGCCGGCTTCGATGACCATTTTCTGCCCGGCTTTTAGGTGAATCTCGCGGCCGGCTTTGGTCAGTTGAGCGGTGCCGAGTTTGATGTGCTGGTTCTGGCCGACGGTGAGGTGGTCGTCGGGTTTGATTTCGACCTTGCGCTCGGCTTTGACGGTCAGGTGTTCTTCGGCTTTGAGTTCGGTGTAGCTGTTGGCCTCGACGGTGTCGTGGCGCTCAAAGCCGACGCGGATTTTCTGGTCGTGCTCGATGTTTTCGTCCCAGTCGCGCTCGGCGTGCAGGTAGATCTGCTCGGCCCCTTTTTTGTCTTCGATACGCAGTTCGTTGTAACCGCCACCGCCCGGGCTGCTGAGGGTCTTGAACAGGCTGCGGGTCTTGTTCGCCGGTAGGTCGTAGGGCACGAGGTGTTCGGCGTGGTACAGGCAGCCGGTGACCAGGGGCTGGTCGGGGTCGCCTTCGAGGAAGGTGACCAGCACTTCCATGCCGATACGCGGGATGGCGATGCCGCCGTAGCCATCGCCGGCCCAGCTATTGGCCACGCGCAGCCAGCAGCTGGTGGTGTCGTCGGCCTGGCCGTGGCGATCCCAGAAGAATTGCACCTTGATCCGGCCGTACTCGTCACAGTGGATTTCTTCGCCTGCGGGGCCGGTGACCACGGCGCTCTGGCTGCCCAGCACGCGGGGTTTTGGGTGGGCCAGGGGTGGGCGGAAAGGGACGCCCCAGGGAGTGGCGGTGAAGTGGTTGCGGTAGCCTTGGGTGAAGTCGGTGTTGTCTGTTTGCCCCTCACCCCGGAGGGGAGAGGGAGCGCTAGTGATGGACTCTTCCAGCACTTGCGGTTGTTTGCCGTGGTGGGTGACTTCGTGCAGCAGCCAGAGGTCGTTGTAGTCCTGGCGTGGGTGGTCGGAGAGTTCGAGGAAGTGGCCGCTGAGCAGTTTTGGCTGATCGCCACGGCCTTCGGCCAGGCGGTAGTCGGCGCGGTGGCGTTCCAGGTGGCGTTGGCTCAGGTGTTTGCCACGGGTCCGGTCGACGAAGCGGCCGGGGTAGTCGTAGTCCTCCAGGTCCGGCAGCGGCTTGGCCTCGGGGTCGCGATCTTCCTTGAAGGCGGCTTCCATCAACAGGCGCGGTTGTTCGAAGTCATAGTCGCGGCGGGTGGTGCGGCTGGTGCGGGTTTCCAGGCGTACGGCAAAGCGTTTGATCACCGGCTCGTCGGCGGTCATGCCGTTGTCCTGCAGGTAGGCGGTGGGCTGGCCGAGTTTGCCGAAGGCGCTCTGGTCGTCGCCGAAGACCAGCACATGGCCCTGCTCGCTGTGCTGGAAGTGGTAGTGAATACCTTCTTCCTCGCACAGACGCTGAACGAAGTGCAGATCACTCTCGTCGTACTGCACGCAGTAGTCGCGCTTGGGATAGACAGTCGGGCCGAGCTGGAACTGGTAGGCGTTGGCCTGGATGCCGTGCTCTTCCAGTACCGTGGCGACGATCTGCGGCACCGTCAGGTGCTGGAAGATACGCTGGTTGCTGCGGTGGGCCAGGTAGCTCAACTGCGGCACGATGGAGAGGCTGTAGCGGGTCAGGCGCTTGCCGGCTTCACCCTGGGCAACCCGGTAGATCAAGCCATGAATGCCCAGCCCGTCGGGGCTAAAGGCGAGAAAGGCCGGTTGATGCAGCAGGCTCTGCAGATCGAGCTGCGGGTTTTCGCTGATCAGCTCCAGCTCGAAGCGATAGGGTTGGCTGATCGCCTCGCGGCCGCTGAACTCGAGCACTTGCAGGTCGTGTTCGAGGCCCTGGATATGCAGGCTGAAGTGGGTTTCATTGGCCGGGTTGAACATGCTTGTTTCCTTGTTAAAAGATCATCCATTGATGCCGCATAGGGCTACTGGCCGAGACCCAGCCAGCGTTGCCAGCGCCCGGGTGGCGGCCGGTGAAACACCCTTAGCAGCTCTGCGCAGTCCGCGCTGCGCTGCGCCTCGTCGAAGGCCAGGGCGGCGCGCAGGGCGGGCCAGCAGTGCGCCGGCAGTTGCTCCGGGCGTTGCAGCTGCTGATCCAGTTCCATGGCCTTGGCCTGTTTGGCACTAAGGCGGCGGAACGGGTGACGGCCGCTGGCCAGCTCATACAGCACGCAGGCCAGGGCATAGATATCGGCCGCGGCGCTAAGCGGCGCGCCGTCGAGCAGTTCCAGCGCGGCATAGCGCGGCGTCCATGCGCTGAAGCGGTTGCGGCACAGCCGTGGCAGACCGGGCAGCAGGCCTTCCACCGGTTGGCCGAGACCATAATCGAACAGGCGCAGGCCGTCTTCGGCGAGCATCACATTGCTCGGCTTGAGGTCGCCGTGCAGCACGCCGAGGCTGTGCGAATAGCTCAGGGCCTCGAGCAGCGGCAGGGCGATACCCTGCAGCTCGGACCAGGGCAAACCCGTGGGCCGTTCCGCCAGCAGCTGGTCCAGGGTCAGACCCTTGAGCAGTTCGAGGATCAGGAAGGCGCGCTGGCTCGGCACGTCCACCTCGAAGCTGAACAGCCGCACCACATGGGGATGGTTGAGCCGCGCGGTAAGGGCGAACTCGCTGTACATCAGCGAGTTGGCGTCGGGGTATTCGGCGAAGTCGTCGCTCAAGGTTTTCAGCGCCACGTAGGGCTCGGGGTCACCGAACTGCTCGCGCAGCAGGTCACGGGCGCGATACACCGCGCCCATGCCACCGACGCCGATCAGGCGTTCGATCCTGTAGCGGCCGCCGAGTACTTCCGGCAGTTCGCTGAGCACCGGCCGCGGCGTTTGCGCGGTGGCCTTGGGCGTCGGTCTGGCGGCGGTGGCGGCGAGGGCGAAATAGGTCAGATCGCTGGCCTCGCTGCTAACCGGCGCGCTGTCGTCGAGCAGACTTTCACTCATCCTCGGCTCCTCATTGGCGGATCACCACCGCGCTCAGGTTGTCCCGCGCCGGACCGTCGAGGGCCTGCTGGAACAGCCGGTTGAGCGCCAACAACGGCGACGGCAGATTGAGTGCGGCCCCCAGTGCGTCGGCGGACAGGCCCTGATAGAGGCCGTCGCTGCACAGCAGAAAGGCATCGCCGGGCAGCACATCCAGTTCGAGTATTTCCAGCTTCAGCTCTTCGCTGGCCCCGATGGCGCGGGTCAGGGCGTGGGCTGCCGGGTGGCGAGCGGCTTCGGCCGGGCTCAGCTGCTCTTCGTCGATCAGTTGCTGCAGCAGCGAGTGATCGCGGCTGAGCTGGTACAGGCGGCTGCCGCGCCACAGGTAGCAGCGGCTGTCGCCGGCCCATACGCAGGCGGCGCGGTCGCCCTCGATCAGCAGCGCCACCACGGTGCTGCCGATCACCGGGTCCGGGCGCTCGGCGGTCACCGTCAGCTCCTGGCCGAGGCGGCGATTGAGCCCGTGCAGGCGCTTGCGCAGCTCATTCAGACGCTGCTGCATGTCGCCTTCGCAAGGCTCGGCCAGGTACTCGACGATCAGGCGGCTGGCCAGGGCCCCGTTCTGGTGCCCGCCCATGCCATCGGCGACCACCCACAGGCCCTGTTCCGGCTGCGCCAGAAAGGCATCCTCGTTGCGCGCACGCACCTTGCCGGTGTCGGTGCGCGCGGCGCTGCGCCAGGCGTTGGCCACTTCTGTCATCAGAGCTTGGCCGGCAGCTTGAAGCCGCGCAGCAGACCGATGTCGAAGGGGTTCGGCGAGCGCTGGCTGTGCAGCAGGTAGTTGGCGCGCAGGCCGCCGAGGTCGGCCTTGAGCATCAGCACATCGCGGCCGCTGTGGTAGTCCACGCTCATCAGGTCGAGCAGGCGGAACAGCGACCAGGGGCCGGTGTTCTTCTCGATGCCGACCTTGCGCCCGCCGAGCTCTTCGACCACCAGGCTGGTACGGCCTTCGTTGCCTTCGGCCGGCCAGCTGAAGGCGGTCTGCACGATTGGCCCGTGGCGGTATTCCATCTGCTCACTGCCGAAGCGGAAGTTGGCACGGCCCAGGCTGGAGTCCAGCGAGTAGGGTTCGAGCTTGAACAGCACTTTCGGCTCGTTGGGGTTCTCGGCGAAGAAGCTGCGGCGGATGGTTTGCACATGGCTCATCTGCAGCAGGAACTCGCGCGACAGCGGCAGCCCGCGGCCATCCACGCGGCGCAGTTGGTACTGACCGGCGCTGCCGCTGACGAAGGGCTTGAGGTAGCCGTCGAAGAAGCGCTCGGCGATGCCCTGGGCCTTGAAGAACTCGCGGAAGTCGGCAATCGCCACGTCGCTTTCGCTGTGCGCGCTGAACGGGTAACGCTGTTTCAGCGAACCGTTATAGGCGGCGTACAGCTCGCTTTTGTAGCGCTGATTGAGGTAGTGATAGGCGTCGCCCAACACCAGCATCCAGCTGTCTTCGGCGAGCAGGCCGAGCCAGTTGCCGACCGGCTGCGGCAGGCGTGCGGCGCTGCTGCGTACCTGATTGATGGCATCGCGACGGCCGCTCATGCGCGCCTTGGCCAGTTCGAATGCGGCCTGTTCCGGGGCGCTGGCGTGGGCCAGGCTGGCCAGTTGCAGGTGCAGGGCATCCAGCGCCTGCAGGGTGATCGCCAGTTCCGGGCCGGCACCGCCGTTGTCGTCGAGCAGGCGGTGCAGCGGTTCGAAGCGGCGCTCTAGGGTTTTCCGGGCGGTGTCTGGCAGGTTTTTCACCAGTGCTGCCTGCGCCTGTTCGGCGGCGGCTCCGGCGAGCTTGGCGACTTTACCCAGCTTGCCCTTGGCCCCTTTCAGCGCTTCAGCGGCGTCGCCCGCGCTGTCCGCGGCTTCGGCCATGCCCTTGAAACGGGTGTTGTCGCGCACTTCCACCAGCAGTTGCAGCAGCGGCGAGTTGGCGGCGGTGAGGCCGGCCAGTTGCAAGGCACCCTGGCCGGCGTTGCCGATCGGTTCCAGGGTCAACTGGGCCAGGGCTTCGCCCCAGTAGTTGGCGTAGTCGCGGAAGTACAGCTGTTCCATCTCCACCAGCAGGCGGCCGAGGTCGTTGCTGCTGAGGGTGTCGCCTTCGCCGAGTACCCAGTTGTCGCGCAGCAGGTCGCGGACCAGATCGGCACCTTTGGCGGTGAAGGTTTTCTGGTAGCCGACCTGGGTGTAGAAGCCCGGAATTGTGTAGTCGCTACCGGCGAACAACGCGCCTTGCGGTCCAAGTTTCTGGCTCAGGCGATAGTCCGGCAGGCTGCGCGCCTGTTCGCGGAGCATGCGGTAGACCACGCTGGCCAGGGATTCGCTGCGCAGCACCTGCCGGGCCTGAGCCACCAGCGGGGCGTTGAGCGAGTAGGGCGCGAACGACTCGGACAGCAAACGCTCGAAGTGCTGATTGAGACCGCGCTGGCCAACGCTGTTGCCGGCGTAGCGCAGCGACCAGTCGGCGGCCAGCCATTCCTCCAGGAAGGCCTTGTCGCGACGTTCTTCCAGGTTGAGCATCAGGTAGGCGCGCAGGCTGTTGAGCAGGCGCTCACGGTCACCAAGATTGGCCCGTACCTGGGCTTCCAGCTGGCGACCGACGCGCGGCAGCAGCAGGGTTTCCAGCTCGGCGCGGTAGGCGCGCTGCAGGGTCGGGTCGACCTCTTCACCCTGATACAGACCGCCGCGCTGCAGGTAGGACACCTCATCCACCGGCGGGAACACCTGGGTCGCGGCATAGCTGCTGTCCAGGGCCTTGAGGGTTTGCAGGGCATCGTCCTGTGCGCCGATGCTGCCATGTTGCTGGGTCAGTTGCTGGGCGATTTCGCGCAGTTGTTCCAGGCGACCGTGGTTGCCGGAGAAACCACTGGCCCAGACCACCCCGAACACCCCAAGTACCAGCAGCGCGGTGGCGTACATGGCGCGCTGGCCCCAGTCGATACGCCGTACTTCCTTCTGGTCGAGGCCGGCCAGATCCGCTTCCGGGAAGATCACTCGGCTGAGCAGATGATTGATAAAGCGTGCACGGCCGGTGCGGAAGGTCGGCAGGGCGCTGCTGGCGAGGCCGAGGTTGCGGCCGATGCCACTGGTGCTCGGGTCGAGCTGGTTGTTCAGCTCCGGGGCGCTGGTCAGGTAGAAGCCGCGCAGCTGGCTGGCGCGCTGATAGCGGTTGCCGCTAAAGGCCAGCTCGCTGAACAGGCACAGGCGCTCGCCGATCAGGCCAAGCTGATGGGGGAAGTCGAGAATACGGCCGCGGCGCTGGGTGTCGCGCTCCTGGTGCATGCGCAGGATCACCTGGCTGTTGAGGCGACGCAGTAGCTCTTCGAACTCCTGGCGAATCACCTGCACGTCGGTGGCGTTCTGTTCCTTGCGGAAGCTCGCGCCGAGCACCTGATCGCTTTCTTCGCGCGACAGCTGGTCGAAGAACTCGTCGAAGCCCAGCACCTTGTCGGCCTTGCTCAGCACCAGGTACACCGGTACATCGGCACCCAGGCGCTGATGGATATCCTGCAGGCGCTGGCGGGTCTGCCGCGCCAGGTTTTCCAGCTCGATCTCGCTACCGCCCTGGAGCATCTCCACCGGGATATTGACCAGCACGCCATTCAGCGGACGGGCGCGGCGCTGGCGCAGCAGGCCGAGGAGGAAGTCCCAGGCGCGGCTGTCGATGGCCGGGTCGGGTTGGTTCAGATAGCGCCCGGCGGTGTCGATCAGTACCGCGTGATCGGCGAAATACCAGTCGGCGTAACGGGTACCGGAGACGTCCTTGGTCAGGCGCTGCTGCTCGCCGCGGTTGAGCGGGAAGTCCAGGCCGGAGAAGTCCAGCAGGCTGGTCTTGC
>CAZOEC010000123.1:0-13755 GCA_964578635.1 uncultured Pseudomonas sp. | reverse complement strand
CGCCCCACAGGTAGCCGGTGATCGGTTTGTGCGTCTCGGACGGCAAGCGCTCGGGGTTGTTCATGGCAGACTCTCCGCGTGCTGTGCCGGCTCGGTCGGCAGGGTGGCCAACTGCACTTCCAGATCGGCCAACGCTTCGCGCCGACGCTCGACGAACTGACGCAGCAGGGCAAGCTGCGCGGCCGCTTCGTCGCCGTCCGCCGCATCCAGCGCCCGGCACAGCCGCGCCAGCGCGTCGAGGCCGATGCCCGCCTCGAAGGCCGCCCGCACGAAGCACAGCCGTTGCAAGGCGGCGTCATCGAACAAGCCGTAGCCGCCTGGTGTGCACGCCACCGGGCGCAGCAATCCGCGCAGCAGGTAGTCGCGCACGATATGCACGCTCACCCCGGCATCAAGAGCCAGCCGGGACACCGTGTAGGCGTTCATTGAACACCTCCTTTTTCTCACCCGGCGCAGCAGGAAAGCTGCTTCACATCCTTGTTGAAGGTCTGCGCCGCGAGCTTCAACCCCTCGACCATCGTCAGGTAGGGGAACAACTGGTCGGCCAGTTCCTGCACCGTCATGCGGTTGCGAATGGCCAGAGCCGCCGTCTGGATCAGTTCACCCGCTTCCGGCGCGACCGCCTGTACGCCGATCAGCCGATGGCTGCCTTCCTCGATAACCAACTTGATGAAGCCGCGTGTGTCGAAGTTGGCGAGCGCACGCGGCACGTTGTCCAAGGTCAAGGTGCGGCTGTCGGTCTCGATCCCGTCGTGGTGGGCTTCCGCCTCGCTGTAGCCCACGGTCGCCACTTGCGGATCGGTGAACACCACGGCCGGCATTGCGGTCAGGTCGAGCGCCGCATCGCCGCCGGTCATGTTGATCGCGGCACGGGTGCCGGCCGCTGCCGCCACATAGACGAACTGCGGCTGGTCGGTGCAGTCGCCGGCCGCGTAGATGTTCGGGTTGCTCGTGCGCATGCCTTGGTCGATGGCGATGGCACCTTGCGCATTGACAGTGACCCCCGCTGCGTCCAGCGCGAGGCTGCGCGTGTTCGGTGTCCGACCGGTGGCAACCAGCAGTTTGTCGGCGCGCAATTCACCGTGCGTGGTGGTCAGCACGAATTCACCGTCCATATGGGCGACCTGGCTGGCTTGCGTGTGCTCCAGCACCTCGATGCCCTCGGCACGGAAAGCGGCTGTCACCGCCTCGCCGATGGCCGGGTCTTCACGGAAGAACAAGGTATTGCGCGCCAGGACCGTGACCTTGCTGCCCAGCCGGGCAAAGGCTTGCGCCAGCTCCAGCGCCACCACCGACGAGCCGATTACGGCAAGGCGTTCGGGAATGGTGTCGCTCGCCAGGGCCTCGGTGGAAGTCCAGTAGGGTGACTCTTTCAAGCCCGGAATCGGCGGGACCGCCGGGCTGGCACCCGTGGCGACCAGGCAGCGGTCGAACATCACGACGCGCTCGCCACCCTCGTTCAAACGGACGGTAAGGCTCTGGTCGTCCTTGAAGCGCGCCTCACCGTGCACAACGGTGATGGCCGGATTACCGCCCAGGATGCCTTCGTACTTGGCGTGCCGCAGTTCGTCGACGCGGGCCTGCTGCTGGGCCAGCAGCTTACTGCGGTCAATCGTAGGCACAGTTGCCGCAATACCGCCATCGAACGGGCTTTCCCGGCGCAGATGGGCGATGTGGGCGGCGCGGATCATGATCTTGGACGGCACACAGCCGACATTGACGCAGGTGCCGCCGATGGTGCCGCGCTCGATCAGCGTGACCTGCGCGCCTTGCTCGACGGCTTTCAGCGCCGCCGCCATCGCGGCTCCACCGCTGCCAATGACCGCTACCTGCACCGGGGGCTCGTTGCCACTGTGCTTTTCGGCGGCGGCCATCCATCCCCGCACCTTGTCGAGCAGTCCGACGCGGTTGTCCGCCAGTGGCGCATCGGCTAGCGTTGCCTTGTAGCCCAGTCCGGCCACGGCGGCAGTCAGCGCGTCCGGCGATGTGCCCGGCACGATGGCGAGTTGCGCTGTGCCCTTCGGATAGGACACCAGCGCCGACTGCACGCCTGGCACTTTTTCCAGCGCTTCCTTGACGTGCGCCGCGCACGAGTCGCAAGTCATGCCGGTGATTTTTAGATGGGTCATGCAACAGATCCTTTATCGTTTGTGGCGCCAGACAATGACGTCCGTTGTGCTGCGGTGCCGTTTTCAGTGACTCACTGCTTGACGCTGGACGGATAGCCCGCGTCTGCGGTTGCCTTGGTCAGCTTCTGCACGCTGGTCTTGGCATCGTCGAAGGTGACGACCGCTTGGCGTGTCTCGAAAGTCACGTCAACTTTGCTGACGCCTTCGACCTTGGAAATCGCCTTCTTGACAGTGATCGGGCAGGCGGAGCAGGTCATGCCCGGTACGGACAGCGTGACGGTCTGGGTGGCGGCCCAGACGGGGGCAACAACGGCGGCGAGGGCGAGGGAGGCAAACAGTTTCTTCATGGTGAACTCCGATCAGTAGAAAAATGGCATGACGTAGGGAAATCCGAGCGCGACCAGAACCAGCGCGGCCACGATCCAGAAAATGAGCTTGTAAGTAGCTCGCACTTGGGGAATCGCGCAGACCTCACCCGGTTTGCAGGCCGCTGCCTGCCGGTAGATGCGCCGCCAGGCGAAGAACAACGCCACCAGCGCCACGCCGATAAAGATGGGGCGATAGGGTTCCAACACCGCCAAGTTGCCGATCCAAGCGCCGCTGAACCCCAAGGCGATCAGAACCAACGGCCCGAGGCAGCAAGCCGAGGCGAGGATGGCGGCAAGCCCTCCAGTGAAGAGCGCGCCGCGCCCGGTTTTTGGTTCAGACATGCGCTTGTCCTTTCGAATTGAAATTGGATAGCGTAACCTTACTTCCGTACTCATGTACGGAGTCAAGCGATATGGAAAACAATTTGGAGAACCTGACCATTGGCGTTTTCGCCAAGGCGGCCGGGGTCAATGTGGAGACCATCCGTTTCTATCAGCGCAAGGGCTTGTTGCTGGAGCCTGACAAGCCCTATGGCAGCATCCGCCGCTATGGCGAGGCGGATGTAACGCGGGTGCGCTTCGTGAAATCAGCCCAGCGGCTGGGCTTCAGCCTGGATGAGATCGCCGAGCTGCTGCGGCTGGAGGATGGCACCCATTGCGAGGAAGCCAGCAGTCTGGCCGAGCACAAGCTCAAGGACGTGCGCGAGAAAATGGCTGACCTGGCGCGCATGGAGGCCGTGCTGTCTGAGTTGGTGTGCGCCTGCCATGCGCGAAGGGGGAACGTTTCCTGCCCGCTGATCGCGTCACTACAGGGTGGAGCAAGCTTGGCAGGTTCGGCTATGCCTTAGCGTGCTTTATTTTCCGTTTTCTGAGACGACCCCTGCCTCGCCGGAAGTGGCGATGCTCGAGAAAAAAAGCCGCCTCGATCTCGGGCGGCTCCAGGGGAGGGCAGGGGGGCGATCACCGCTTGCAATGCACCAGGTCGTCGTTCACCCACGCACTTTCGACCAGGCCGTTTTCGCGCAGCTCGTCGCACGCTTCGCCTACCTGCTCGCGCCACTTCTTCGGCCGGGTGGAATCCGAGCCGCACATCAGCCGGAACGTCTCCAGCTTGAGCGGGTACGGCTCCTTGTGGGTGGCGAAGTAGTCGAACATGCGCCGCGCGGTGGGCGACAGCTTGCGGTACTTCTCCCACACGAATTTCGTGTAGTGGTCGCCGGCGAACAGCACCACGATTTCGGCGTCGATCTCGACCTGGCAGCGCGACGTGCGCTTGCCGCGATCCAGGACGCGGAAGCGCCGGATCAGCGACACCGATTCGAGCCGGCCGATGCGTTGGGATGAGAACTGCATGGCCGACGCCTGGAGCCGCGTCAGGCATTCCTCGGCCCTTGTGTAGTACCGACCGTTGATTGACCAGTCCAAGTCCTGGCAAAGCTCGTAGAACGTGAAGGAAACCGGCTCTCCGAGCGCGGTGCGCTTCGCGTACTCCAGCACCTGGGCGAATACCAGCTCGTCGTCGTCGGCGCGCAGCTCGATCCCGGTGTAGGTGATCTCCACGTCTTTGTTGACGTGGTAGATCGACTGGCCTTGCAGCGCGGCGCGCGGCACCTTCTTGTTGCGGACGGTGAAGATCGCCGACCGCCCGAAGTCGTTGGGCAGTGCCCGCATGTGATCCGGCCAGGGAGCCAGGTCGAACAGCGAGAGCTGCATGTCCTTGATCTGCTGCTTCGTGTGCTTGAGCAAGGCCGTCTGCTTGGCCTCGCTGACCTTCTCGGCCAGCTCACCGCCGGCCGTTCGCTTCTTGGTCGCCATCGCACTACTCCGTTTGTCCTGGGCCAGCGCGCCGATCTGCTCGGCCATCTTGTTCACGGCGGTGCGCGGTTCGGGCGGCAGGCCCATCGTGCGCGCAAGCTCGGCCGATTCCTGCGCCATGCGCTCGGATCGCTCGACGGCGGCACTTGCCGGCGTCGGTAGCTTCGGCGGCAAAGCCGCCTCGTTGTCGCCGGCCGTGGCCGGCAGCTCGAAGAGGGAACCGGCGGGGCGGAAGGCCCCGCCGGCGCTGCCCGAGTCCCTGCGAGCGGCGGCGGTACGGGCGGCAAGGTCGGTGGCGTCGGCTTCGCTAAGCCCGCCCTCGATGAGCTTGCGCCTGTATTCCTGCTCGTTGAACTCGTTCTGCATCTAATCTCCCTCCTAGCATACTGCCCGGCCGTGGCCGGGCCTGGCCTTACTGGCCGCCGCCTGGCGCTTTGGTGTCCAGGTATTCGATTTCCTCGGCGATGAAATCGAAGCCGTATTCGGTCTTGCCGTCCTTCTCGTACTTCGTCGGCTCGATGCGGCCCTGGACGAACACCTTGGAGCCTTTGCCCAGGTACTTGCCCGCGTTCTCGGCCAGGCCGCCGAACGACTTGATGCGGAAGAAGTCCGTCTGCTCCTGCTTCGCACCGGCTGCGTTGCGCCACACGCGATTGACAGCCAGGTCGAAAACGGCGCGGGCGCTGTTTTCGCTATGGCGAACGTCGGTATCGCGGGTAAGATTACCGATAAACTGGAACAGGTTGTGGCTCATTCGTCATGCTCCTTTCGCTAATGGAGTCGTCAGTTTAGCTAAACCTGCGTCCGTGGTCAAGAACTTTAGCGGCTAAAATTTTCTGCCGCCCGCACCGAGAAGGCATACGGGCCTTGTACAACTACATCTTCTTCACGAACGTGCTCCGGCTGCTCGATGAGCGGCACATGACGAAAAAGGAGCTATCGGACAGGTCGGGGGTTTCGATCTCCTTCCTGTCCGATCTCACTACTGGCAAAGCCAACCCCTCCCTAAAGGTGATGGAGGACATTGCGCAGGCCCTTGAAACTCCCCTGCCGCTCCTGCTTGAATCGACCGACCTGGACAAAGAAGCCCTTGACACCCTGGCCGGCGGCAAGGCACCCCGAAGCCTGCCGCCAGGCTTCGAGCGCGTGGCGGCCGTGCTGCCAGAACACCAGGCGTTCATCGTCAAGAAGTGGGGCGAAGCGACAAGGAAGAAACTTAGAGGGAGTTGACGCCAGGATGTGAGAAGGGAAGGGAAGCGGCGCGGAACTGAGCCACAAGAGCCAGCCAAGTTTTAGCCGCTAAAGCCCGCCGGGGTGGCTCAACCCCCGGACAACCCATAACGCAAACGCCACGGGTTCGGCGCGAGGGCGCACGGAGCATGCGCCGCGTTGTCGCCTCTTTCGCCCCTGCAATCCGCGATGCAACGTCGCGGCCGAAGTCACCCTTGTGCGCTTCGGTGTTGCGGTCGAAATTAGTTCGGTATATCGTATGAACCTGTGTAGAATGCGCGAAACGCAACGGCATACAGGGCATACGGAATGACCGACCAGAAACCAGAACACAACAGCATCAAGGAACGGGCGAAGAAGAAGCTCGAACGCGACATGGGGCCGGAGCTGCTGGCCGCCCTCAACGATCCCAAGACCGTTGAAATCATGCTCAACGCGGACGGCAAGCTCTGGCTCGAACGCCTGGGCGAGCCGATGAAGTGCATCGGCACGCTGCGCGTCGCGCAGGCGCAAGCCATCATCGAAACCATCGCGGGCTACCACGGCAAGGAAGTCACGCGCTCCAAGCCGATCCTGGAAGGCGAGCTGCCCCTTGATGGCAGTCGCTTCGCCGGCCAGCTCCCGCCGGTTGTGCCCGCACCCACCTTCGCCATTCGGAAGAAGGCCGTCGCCATCTTCACGCTCGATCAGTACGTCGAACGCGGAATCATGACCGCGCCGCAGCGCGAGGCATTGATTGCAGCGGTGCGCGCGCACCGGAACATCCTTGTGATCGGCGGCACCGGCTCGGGCAAGACCACGCTGGTGAACGCGATCATCAACGAGATGGTGATTCAAGACCCGACCGAGCGGGTTTTCATCATCGAGGACACCGGCGAAATCCAGTGCGCCGCCGAGAACTACGTCCAGTACCACACCAGCATCGACGTGAACATGACGGCGCTGCTGAAAACCACCCTCCGCATGCGCCCCGACCGAATCCTGGTCGGCGAGGTGCGCGGCCCCGAAGCCCTTGATCTGTTGATGGCCTGGAACACCGGGCACGAAGGAGGTGCTGCAACCCTGCACGCAAACAACGCCAAAGCTGGATTGGATCGGCTCGCCATGCTCATCAGCATGCACCCCGATTCCCCGAAACCCATTGAACCGCTTATCGGCGAGGCGGTTCACGTGGTTGTTCATATCGCCCGCGTCGAAGGCTCGCGGCGCATCCAGGAAATCTTGGAGGTTTCCGGGTTCGCCAACGGCCAGTACATCACCAAAACCCTCTGACTAGGAGTTACGACCAATGCAAGCAACCTTCCCGGCATTCCGCCTCAACCGCAACGCCCTGTTCTACATGGGCCTCTTCGCCCTCCTGGCGTTCTTCCTGCTGGCCCCCCAGCACGCATTCGCCTCCGAGGGCACCGGCGGCTCTCTGCCGTATGAGAGCTGGCTGACCAACCTCCGCAACTCCGTCACCGGCCCGGTGGCCTTCGCGCTGTCGATCATCGGCATCGTGGTCGCCGGCGGCATCCTGATCTTCGGCGGCGAACTCAACGGCTTCTTCCGCACGTTGATCTTCATCGTCCTGGTCATGGCCCTGCTGGTCGGCGCGCAGAACATGATGAGCACGTTCTTCGGCCGTGGCGCGGAAATCGCCGCCCTGACCGATGGCGCGCTGCACCAGGTCAAGGTCGCCGCGCTGGACGTGGCCGGCTTCCCCGGCGAAGCCGTCATGCGCTGGGCCGAGCGCGGCCACATCGCGGGGTAAGTCATGGCTCTGCGCGCGATCCCCATCCGTAGGGCCGGCAACCGAGAAAACCTGTTCATGGGCGGGGATCGTGAGCTGGTGATGTTCTCGGGCCTGCTGGCCGGCGCGCTGATTTTCAGCGCCCAAGAAGTGAGGGCAACGGTGTTCGGCATCGCCTTGTGGTTCGGCGCGCTCTTCGCGCTGCGCCTCATGGCGAAGGCCGATCCGAAGCTGCGACACGTGTACCTGCGGCACCGCCGGTACAAGCCGTACTACCCGGCTCGCAGCACGCCCTTCCGTGACAACACGCCGAGTCAAGGGAAGCAATACAAATGATCGAAGCAATCGCAATTGCCATTGCTGTGCTCGGTGCGGTTCTGTTGCTCATCCTCTTTGCCCGCATCCGGGCTGTCGATGCCGAGCTGAAGCTCAAGAAGCATCGCGCCAAGGATGCCGGCCTGGCCGATCTGCTCAATTACGCCGCCGTGGTCGATGACGGCGTGATCGTGGGCAAGAACGGCTCCTTTATGGCCGCCTGGCTGTACAAGGGTGATGACAACGCCAGCAGCACCGAGGAACAGCGGGAAATGGTGTCGTTCCGCATCAACCAGGCCCTGGCGGGCCTGGGGAACGGCTGGATGGTGCATGTCGATGCTGTGCGTCGGCCTGCGCCGAACTACTCGGAGCGGGGCGTGTCATCGTTCCCCGACTCCGTTTCCTTCGCCATTGACGAGGAACGCCGGCGCTTGTTCGAGGGCCTGGGCGCGATGTTCGAGGGCTACTTTGTCCTGACCGTCACGTGGTTCCCGCCAGTGCTGGCCCAGCGCAAGTTTGTCGAACTCATGTTCGATGACGATGCGGTGGCTCCCGACCATACGGCGCGCACTACGGGCCTGATTGCGCAGTTCAAGCGCGAGATCACCAGCCTGGAATCGCGCCTGTCCTCGGCGGTCAAGATGACGCGCCTGCGCGGCCAAAAAGTCGTGTCGGAAGAGGGCAGGGAAGTCACGCACGATGACTTCCTGAGCTGGTTGCAGTTCTGCGTGACGGGCCTCCATCACCCGGTCATGCTGCCCAGCAATCCGATGTACCTCGATGCGGTAATCGGCGGGCAAGAGCTGTGGGGCGGCGTCGTGCCCAAGATCGGGCGCAAGTTCATCCAGGTGGTCGCCATCGAAGGCTTCCCCTTGGAGTCAACGCCTGGGGTGCTCTCGGCCCTGGCCGAGCTGCCCAGCGAATACCGCTGGTCGAGCCGCTTCATCTTCATGGATCAGCACGAGTCCTTGAAGCACCTGGACAAGTTCCGCAAGAAGTGGAAGCAGAAGATTCGCGGCTTCTTCGATCAGGTGTTCAACACGAATACCGGCTCGATCAACCAGGACGCGGCCGCGATGGTCGGCGACGCCGAGGCGGCCATCGCCGAGGTCAACAGCGGCTTGGTGGCGGCCGGCTACTACACCAGCGTAGTCGTGCTGATGGACGAGGATCGGGAGCGCCTGGCGGCCTCCGCGCTCCTGGTCGAGAAGGCCGTCAACCGCCTGGCCTTCGCGGCCCGTATCGAGACGATCAACACGCTCGATGCGTACCTGGGCAGCTTGCCCGGCCACGGCGTCGAGAACGTGCGCCGGCCGCTCATCAACACGATGAACCTGGCCGACCTGCTGCCGACAAGCTCGATCTGGACGGGCAGCGCCACGGCTCCGTGCCCGATGTACCCGCCGCTGTCGCCGGCGCTCATGCACTGCGTGACGGTGGGCGCTACGCCGTTCCGCCTGAACCTGCACGTGCGCGACCTGGGCCACACCTTCATGTTCGGCCCGACCGGCGCAGGCAAATCGACGCACCTGGGCATCATCGCCGCGCAGCTCCGTCGCTACGCCGGCATGTCGATCTACGCCTTCGACAAGGGCATGTCGATGTACCCACTCGCGGCCGGCATCCGCGCGGCCACGAAGGGCAAGAGCGGCCTGCATTTCACGGTGGCCGCCGACGATGACCGCCTGGCGTTCTGCCCGCTCCAGTTCCTCGAAACGAAGGGGGATAGGGCCTGGGCGATGGAGTGGATCGACACCATCCTGGCGTTGAACGGCGTCAACACCACGCCGGCGCAGCGCAACGAGATCGGCAACGCGATCATGAGCATGCACGCCAGCGGCGCGCGCACGCTCTCCGAGTTCTCGGTGACGATTCAGGACGAGGCGATCCGCGAGGCCATCAAGCAGTACACGGTGGACGGCTCGATGGGCCACCTGCTCGACGCCGAAGAGGACGGCCTGTCGCTGTCCGACTTCACGGTGTTCGAGATCGAAGAGCTGATGAACCTGGGCGAGAAGTTCGCGCTGCCGGTGCTGCTCTACCTGTTCCGCCGCATCGAGCGCGCACTGAAAGGCCAGCCCTCCGTCATCATCCTGGACGAAGCCTGGTTGATGCTGGGCCACCCCGCGTTCCGCGCCAAGATCAGGGAATGGCTCAAGGTGCTGCGCAAGGCCAACTGCCTTGTGCTGATGGCGACGCAAAGCCTCTCCGACGCGGCCAACTCGGGCATCTTGGACGTGATCGTGGAATCGACCGCGACCAAGATTTTCCTGCCTAACGTCTACGCCAGGGATGAGGACACATCGGCGCTCTATCGCCGTATGGGCCTCAACGCGCGTCAGATCGAAATCCTGGCGACTGCCATTCCGAAGCGTCAGTACTACTACGTCTCGGAGAACGGCCGCCGTCTCTATGACCTTGCCCTGGGGCCGATGGCCCTGGCCTTCGTCGGTGCGTCCGACAAGGAATCGGTCGCCACCATCAAGAGCCTCGAAGCCAAGTTCGGCCACGAATGGGTGCATGAGTGGCTGGCCGGCCGTGGGCTGAATCTCAACGACTACCTGGAGGCCGCATGAGCATCGCCGACACCCTCAAGGGCTTGATCTTCAAGAAGCCCGCCAACTCCGCCGAGCCGCGCGATCCGCGCCGCTCGAAGGAACCGCTCGCCGGCGGCCGCCGTGCGGGCGAGGCCGAGAACCCCTACCTGGCCGCGCGCCGCACCTGGAACGATCACGTGGGCAGCGTCGTCTCGCAGCGCCAAACCTGGCAGGTGATAGGCATCCTGTCGCTGTTGATCGCGCTGGCCGGCGTGGGTGGCGTGATCCACATCGGCAGCCAGTCGAAGTTCATCCCCTACGTGGTCGAGGTGGACAAGCTGGGCCAGACGGTGGCCGCCGGCCCGGTGCAGGCCGCAGGGAAGGCCGATCCGCGTGTCATCCACGCCGCCGTTGCGGACTGGATGAGCTGCGCGCGCATGGTGTCGCCTGACGTGGCCTTGCAGCGCAAGTGCGTGTTCAAGGCGTACTCGATGCTCGCCCCCAACGATCCGGCGACGCCAAAGATGAACGAGTGGTTGAACGGCACGCCCGATTCCAGCCCGTTCAAGCGCGCCGAGAAGGAAATGGTCAGCGTCGAGATCAAGACCGTCATCCCGCAAACGCCCGACACCTGGCAAGTCGAGTGGGTGGAAACCACGCGCGACCGCCAAGGCACGCTGAAAGGTCAGCCCGTCACCTGGCGCGCGCTCGTGACTACCTACATCGCCGAGGTCACGCCCAACACCACCGATGAGCAACTGCGGAACAACCCGTTGAGCATCTACGTGCGTGATTACTCCTGGTCCCGCATCCAATGAATTCGAGGTCATCCACCATGAAGAAAACCCTCTCCGCTTTGATCGTGGGCGCTGCTGTGGCGGTGCCCTCCCTGGCTCTGGCCGCCCCTGGCGACGACATTGCCGACAAGTATTTCAACAAGACCAACCCGACGCTGACCGCTCAAGAGCGCGCGGCGCTCGCCATCGCCAAACGGTGGGAAGCGGGGTCGGCGACCGGCATCAAGCCGGTGGCCGGCTCGGGCGGTGCCATCAAGTTCGTGTACGGCGCGCAGCAGCCGAGCATCGTTTGCGCGGTGCTCCAGGTGTGCGACGTGGCCTTGCAGCCCGGCGAACAAGTGAACTCGATCAACCTGGGCGACACGGCCAGGTGGACGGTGGAACCGGCCATCACCGGCAGCGGCGCGACCGAGGTTCAGCACCTCATCATCAAGCCGATGGACGTGGGCCTCGAAACCAGCCTGGTTGTGACCACGAACCGCCGCAGCTACCACTTCCGCCTGCGCTCGCATCGCACCGAGTACATGCCGCAAGTCTCGTTCACGTACCCCGAGGAAGCGCAAGCCAAGTGGGACGCGATCCAGCGCCGCGAGAAGCAGGAACGCACCGACAACACCCTGCCGGCGACGGGCGAGTACCTGGGCGATCTCTCGTTCGACTATGAGCTGTCCGGGTCGGCGAGCTGGAAGCCTGTGCGCGTCTACAACGATGGCCGCAAGACCATCATCGAAATGCCCGGCACGATGCAGCAGACCGAAGCGCCGACGCTCCTGGTCGTGCGCAAAGAGGGCGGCTTGTTCACCGACGACGAAACGGTGCTGGTCAATTACCGCGTGCAGGGCAATCGCTACATCGTGGACACGGTGTTTGACCGCGCGATCCTGATTGCCGGTGTTGGCAGTAGCCAAGACCGCGTGACCATCAGCCGGAGGAAGTGACCATGCGCAAGATCGTCTCTCTCGCGCTGCTCGCCCTCGCCCTGGGCCTCGGCGGCTGCGCAACCACCAGCCAGTACGGCAACTTCGTCCAGTCGGCCGCGCTCGATCAGCAGAAGCTCGCCACCGACGCGGTGCAGCAGCTCGCCACGCTGTACGCGCCGGCGCGCACGCGCCTGGAGCTGCAACAGCCGACGCCCGATCCGTTCGGCCAGGCGCTCGTCAAGTCGCTGCGCGACAAGGGCTATGCCCTCCTGGAGTACGCCCCGGCCGGCGCTTCCACGCAGGCCCCGGCCTCGGCGGCATCGCAGGCGAGCGCACCGGCCACCACGGCCGCGTCGGGCGGCCTGCCGTTGCGCTACGTGCTCGACCAGGCTGGCGACTCGAACCTGTACCGCCTGACCTTGATGGTCGGCAATCAATCCATCACCCGCCCTTACCTGGCGCAAAACGGCACGTTCGCGCCGGCCGGGTACTGGGTGCGCAAGGAGTGACGCCATGACAGAAAACGCCGATCAGATGGCACCTGACGCTTCGCCTGGCGAAGTGTCCAAGAAG
Source organism: uncultured Pseudomonas sp. (assembly GCA_964578635.1). GTDB lineage: Bacteria > Pseudomonadota > Gammaproteobacteria > Pseudomonadales > Pseudomonadaceae > Aquipseudomonas. The sequence continues at coordinate 1,339 of CAZOEC010000123.1, read as the reverse complement.
GCGGGCGTCCGTCGCGTCAACAACATGCCCATGTACATCCTCGGCGGCGTCCTGCTGTCGTTCGTGCTGGTCATGGCCCTGGTCGCGGCGGATCGCGCGGCCAAGCAGAACGCGCCGGCGGACGGCCCCAAGGAGAAGGCCGGCAACACGTCGATGTTCGCCAAGGAGATCGCAGGCGACAAGACCGGCGGCTTGATCGAGCCGGCAAGCCCGCTCAAGGTGCCCGACATGCCGACCGGCCCGGCGTCGGCTCCGCTGGAGATCGCGCGGCCGTCCAACCCGGACGCGCCGCCGGCCCCGCCGGCCAACCCCGGCAACCCGGGCCAGCCGGTGAACGACGACGAGGCCCAGCGCATCCGCATGGCGAAGATGCAGATGTTCGGCGAAGCCGTGAAGGCCAAGACCACCGTGCGCGTGGATGCCCCGCGTAGCAACGGCTCCGCGCCGGGTGGCCCGAGCACCTACACCGGCACGCCGCAGACGCGCGATGAAATGCTGAACCGCATCGCAGCGGTGCAGCAGCAAATCGACGCGCAGCGCAGCAACGATCCGACCGCCGCCTATCAAGCACGCCTGGCGCAGATTCGCGGCATGGGCGTCGGTGGTGGCGGCGCGGCTCCGGCCGCCGGCGGCATGGGCGCGGGCGGTGCGCCGCAGCTCCTGCAAACCTCGACCAGCGGCGGCGGGCGCAACAGCATGGCGCAGTTCGGCCAAGGTGGGCAGGGCGACCGCTGGAAGCTGGATTCGCAGCCGGAAGCGCCGCGCACACCGTTCGAGCTGCGCGCGGGCTTCGTCGTGCCGGCCACGCTCATTTCGGGCATCAACTCCGATCTGCCGGGCCAAATCATGGCCCAGGTCGCGCAGGACGTGTACGACACACCGACCGGCAAGCACCTGTTGATCCCGCAGGGATCGCGCCTCGTCGGCTCGTATTCGAGCGACGTGGCCTACGGCCAAGCGCGCGTGCTGGTTGCGTGGCAACGCATCGTGTTCCCCGATGGCAAGGCGATGGACATTGGCGCGATGCCAGGCGCGGACAGCGCGGGATACGCGGGCTTCCACGACCAGGTGAACAACCACTATGTGCGCCTGTTCGGCTCGGCCTTCCTCATGTCCGGCGTGACAGCAGGCATCACCTACAGCCAACGCCAGAACCAGGCCACAAACACCTATGGCGCACCGAGCGCCAGCAGTGCCCTAAGCGAAGCCCTCGGCCAGCAGCTCGGCCAGGTTACGGCGCAACTCATCGCCAAGAACCTGAGCATTTCGCCGACGCTGGAAATTCGGCCGGGGTATCGCTTCAACGTCGTGGTCACGAAGGACATGACGTTTTCCAAGC
>CAZOEC010000122.1:0-13989 GCA_964578635.1 uncultured Pseudomonas sp. | reverse complement strand
ACGTGCTGGCGACCCTGCCGGGCGTGCTGCAATGCGCGGCCATCGGTGTGCCGGATGAGAAGTCGGGTGAGGCGATCAAGATCTTCGTGGTGGTCAAGCCGGGTGAAACCCTGACCAAAGAGCAGGTCATGGGACATATGCGCGCCAACGTCACCGGTTACAAGGTGCCCAAGGCCGTCGAGTTCCGCGACGTGCTGCCGACCACCAACGTCGGCAAGATCCTGCGCCGCGAACTGCGTGACGAAGAGCTGAAGAAACTGGGCAAGAAGTAAACACCCGGTTAAACAAAACCCCGCCTCGGCGGGGTTTTGTTGTTTTAGGCGGCTGGATAATCTGGCGGTTCTGCCAACGCCTGAAGGCAGGAGAGGTCATCCCGTGGTGTGACGACTAACAGCAGCAGGTTCTGCTGCTGATCGCGCCATGCGTCGCAGGCTTCGCTGAACATATCCAGAAAAATGCCCAAGGCTTGGTCATCAACCGGCATCGCTTCAGGGACATGCAAGGTGAACGCGCGTTGAACCATCCAGTGCGGATCGTTAAGGCAGTCCCAGGCTGCGTCCCAGTTCATGCCAAAGTCAGCGGGCAGTCGCAGTGTCTTGGCAAGCGCGGTGAGCAGGTTGTGTTTATCCACTGTCGGCTGGCAATCAATATCCAGCAGAGCAGTATCTGCATCTGGACGTTCGGCGAGCTTCCAGACGCCACTTTGCGGCAGGGTTGATAATCCAGGCATTAAGGCGTGCCCTCTATCTCGCGAAAGCTACGGTAATGATCGCTTGTGTAGTAATAGATTTCGGGAGGGTGGCCGCCGGTTACCACACGACGCGCGCCGCGGTGATTGAGCCCAGGTGTCTCAACCGTGTATTCGCGGTAGTAGCCTCTGGGCTTGATGGGTAGCAGTCGTTCGCGGTTATGAAAGGTGGTGCCATCCTGGCGGTGGGGAAACGGCCCCCCTTGCTGGATCAGAGACAGGGTGTAGGACAGTTCGCGATCCTGGGTCTGCACACTGACCGGGTTATTGCCACCCAGAGAGTTGTACAGCTTTGTGCCGCCCAGGCTGTTGAACAGCACAAGAAAGGCCAGCAGTAAGCCAGTAAGCAGCACCAGCTGGCCAACCCCGAAGGTTTTTGCTTTCGGTCGGGCCGCGTTCTTTTGTCGTTGGCGGTAAGGCTGTTCGGCGATGACATTGTGGGCTTTGGGACGGTTCTGCCGGTCAACACCAAGTTGATAGCTGACCTTGAGGCCGACACTTGGCCGCAATGCACCTTTGAACGCCGAGATATGAAAGAAGACTTTGTCTGGACCTTCTTCCGGTTGAATAAAGCCAAAACCTTTGGCGTCATTCCATGTGCTGATGGTTCCGCTTGCCACTGTCTGTCTCCGGGTCAAGCAGTGCGCCAGGTGATTTCCTCGACCCCATCGGCGCTGATGCGCATCCAGCGGTCGGCCTGTTCGTCGCTTTCTTCTTCCTGCCAGCCGCCCGGTGCGCAGCGTACTTCCACATTCAGGGCGGCGAAAGCGGCCTGGGCGCAGGCCAGGTCGTCGGCCCAGGGCGTGGCGTCGCTTTCCAGGTACAGGCTGTGCCATTTGCCCACGGCCTTGGGCAGCCAGGTTACGGGTACTTCACCGGCCATGCATTTGTAGGTCTGGCCCTTCTGCTGCCAGGGCGTGCAGCTGCCCAGGGCCTGGCCCAGCCATTCGCCGATGGCAGTGTGGTCGGCGTCTTTCAGGTAGATCTCGATATCCGGTTGGCGCATGGTCATAGTCTCTCGATCCAGTCGTAGCGGATGGCAACGGTCACTTCGCAGGGTTCGGCGATCACCGCTGCGCGCTTCTCGGCGCTGGCGCGCCAGCCGTGCGGGGTCATGGCCAGCAGGTCGGCGCGGGCCTGGCTGCTGTCCAGTTGCAGGTTGAAACTCAGGGTTTCGCTATAGGCCAGGCGCATGCCTTCGGGGATCAGCTCCAGGTGCTTCTGATCATCATAGTCGCGCACCTCGTCATAGAGCTTCTGGCGCAGCTGCATCAGGTGCTCGCGGGTCGGGCCCATACGCAGCAGGCCGCCACCGGGGGCGAGCAGGCGCTTAGCTTCCTGCCAATCCAGCGGGCTGAATACGCTGGCGAGCAGCTGGCAGCTGGCGTCCGCCAGCGGTACCCGGGCCATGCTTGCCACCAGCCAGCTTAGCTGTGGCGCACGTTTGCAGGCCCGCTTGACCGCTTCGCGGGAAATATCCAGGGCATAGCCGTCGGCCTGGGGCAGGGCATCGGCAAGCTGCGCGGTGTAATAGCCTTCGCCGCAGCCGATATCCAGCCAGCGCGCGGGCTGGTAGCCGGCCGCGAGCTGCGCCAGGCGCTCTGCCAGCGGGGCGTAATGACCGCCATCGAGAAAACGCCGGCGCGCCTCGACCATGGCGGCGTTGTCGCCGGGGTCGCGGCTGTTCTTATGTTGCACCGGCAGCAGGTTCAGGTAGCCCTGGCGCGCGCGGTCGAAACGATGGCCGGCCGGGCAGACCACGCTGTTGTCGACGGCGCTCAGCGCGCCCTGGCAGATGGGGCAGGTGAGGCTCATGCGAGGAGCTTGACCAGGGTCTGGTAATAGATTTCGGTCAGTACATCCAGGTCGCTGGCCAGTACCCGCTCGTTGATCTGGTGAATGGTGGCGTTGACCGGGCCGAGTTCCACCACCTGGGTGCCGAGGGTGGCGATAAAGCGCCCGTCCGAGGTGCCGCCGCTGGTCGAGGGCTGGGTGTCGCGGCCGGTGACCGTCTTGATGCTGGCGGCCACGGCGTCGAGCAGGGCCCCGGGTTCGGTGAGGAAGGGCAGGCCGGACAGCGCCCACTCCAGGTGGTAGTCCAGGCCGTGCTTGTCGAGAATGGCTTCGACGCGCTTCTGCAGGCCTTCGACCGTGGATTCGGTGGAGAAGCGGAAGTTGAATACCGTCTTCAGCTCGCCGGGGATGACGTTGGTCGCCCCGGTGCCGGCGTTGAGGTTGGAAATCTGGAAGCTGGTCGGCGGGAAGAAGGCATTGCCATCGTCCCAGTGTTCGGCGGCCAGTTCGGCCAGGGCCGGGGCGGCCAGGTGGATGGGGTTCTTGGCCAGGTGCGGGTAGGCCACATGGCCCTGCACGCCGCGCACGCTGAGGGTGCAGCCGAGGGAGCCGCGGCGGCCATTCTTCACCACGTCGCCGACCAGGCTGGTGCTCGAGGGTTCGCCGACTATGCACCAGTCCAGGCGTTCGCGCCGCGCGCCCAGGCGTTCGATCACGGCCTTGGTGCCATGATGGGCCGGGCCTTCTTCGTCGCTGGTGATCAGGAAGGCGATACGGCCCTTGTGGTTCGGGTATTCGCCGACAAAGCGCTCAACGGCAATGATCATCGACGCCAGGCTGCCCTTCATGTCGGCCGCGCCACGGCCGCAGAGCATGCCGTCTTCGTCGATCAGGGCGTCGAACGGCTGGTGCTGCCAGGCCTGCAGCGGGCCGGTGGGGACCACGTCGGTGTGCCCGGCGAAGCACAGCACCGGGCCCTCGTCGCTGCCGTGGCTGGCCCAGAAATTGTCCACTTCCTCGATCCGCATCGGTTCGATCGCGAAACCACAGGCGGCCAGGCGGCGCGTCATCAGCTCCTGACAGCCTTCGTCGAGGGGCGTGACGGAGGGACGACGAATCAGCTCGCAGGCAAGCTCCAGGGTCGGGGAGAGGGTCGGGGCGATGGCGGTCATTGCGGCTCCAAGGCGGCATCAGGCGGAAAGGTCGCCATCTTAAAGCAAAATGGCTGCAGTGGGCCGCCGCCAGGCTGTTTCGCCGGGTGCTGGCCCCGCCATTGGTCTGCTGGCCATGGGCCACGGCAAGACAGTGCTTGGGTCGTGGCCTGCGGCTTCCTATAATGCGCCGCCTCGGGTGCGGGGTAGCGAGGAGAGAAGATGCCTGTGGATGAACAACGCTTTGCGGGGATCGCCCGTCTGTATGGCCGCGAAGGTGCCGAACGGCTGGCGGCTGCGCATGTGGCGGTGGTCGGCATCGGCGGCGTTGGCTCCTGGGCGGCCGAGGCACTGGCACGCTCCGGGGTGGGCGAGATCTCCCTGTTCGACCTGGACGATGTCTGCGTGAGCAACAGCAACCGCCAGCTGCATGCGCTGGACAGCACGGTCGGCCAGCCCAAGGTCGAGGTGATGGCCGCGCGCATCCGTGGCATCAACCCGGCCTGCGTGGTGCATGCGGTGGCGGATTTCGTGACCCGCGAGACCATGGCCGAATACATCACCGAGCAACTGGATGCGGTGATCGACTGCATCGACAGCGTCAACGCCAAGGCCGCGCTGATTTCCTGGTGCAAGCGGCGCAAGATTCAGGTGATCACCACCGGCGGTGCGGGCGGACAGATCGACCCGACGCAGATTCAGGTTGGCGATCTGAACAAGACCTGGAACGACCCGCTGGCCTCCAAGGTGCGCTCGACCCTGCGCCGCGACTATGGCTTCTCGCGCACTCCGGGGCGCAATTACAGCGTGCCCTGTGTGTACTCCAGCGAGCAGCTGCGCTACCCCAAGCCCGATGGCACGGTGTGTCAGTACAAGGGCTTTGTCGGCGAAGGGGTCAAGCTCGACTGTGCCGGTGGTTTCGGCGCGGTGATGATGGTGACGGCGACTTTCGGCATGGTGGCTGCCGCGCGCATCGTCGATAAACTGGTCGCCGGTACGCGGAGGCCGGCGGAGCGGCAGTCGCTTGCCTGATGCATCGTGGCGAGCCTTGGCTAATCTGCAGGAATGACCTGCCTGGGTCGCTGTTCGGCAGGGATAGGCTGTTTTTCGCTTAATTGAGGTGTGCTGTGTTGTCCCTGTTGCTTCATATCCCTCGATCTGTGTTGCTGCTTGCCGCACTTTCCGTCTGCCTGAGCGCCCATGCCCATCCGGTTGTGCGGGTTGGCACCGGTGATTGGGTGCCCTATGTCGACCAGCGTCGCGAAGATGGCGGTGCCTTGTCGCGGCTGGTGCGCGATATCTTCGAGGCGGCGGGTTATCAGGTCGAATTCGTCTACTACCCTTGGGACCGCAACCTGCTGATGCTCGAGCAGGGCACTCTGGATGCGGTGATGCCGTATTCCTGCTCCGTCCAGCGGCGGCGTATCAGTGAGTGCAGTGACCCGGTGGTGCAGGGCGAAATTGTGCTGTTCCAGCGCAGCGACAAGGCACTGAACTGGGCGCGTATCGAAGACCTCAAGTCTTTCCGGATCGCCACCACCCTGGGTTATTCCTATGGTCCGCAATTCGATGCGGCGCTACAGGCCGGGCAGTTGCAGGTGCAGCAGAGCGGCAAGGAAGACACCGGCTTTCGCCTGCTGGAGCTGGGGCGTGTGGATTTTCATCCGCAGGATCGGGCTGTGGGCTATGCCATGCTGCGGCGACTGTTTACTCCCGAAGCGCGGGCGGCAATCACCCATCATCCGCGGCTTTTGAATACCGAACCGCTGCACCTGCTGTTTCGCAAGAACGATGCGCGCGCCGATCAGTTGCGTGAGGTATTCAACGCCGGCTTGCGTCGCCTGGCCGAGAGCGGTGAGCTGGAGCGGTTGCAGCAGGCCCTGTATTCCGGCAACGCCGATCAGTGGTCGATCGCGCCCTGATCGGCGGCATCCAGCAGCTGTTGCATACGTATAAGTACAGCCTGCAGGCCGTTGCTGCGTGAGGGCGACAGCTGACGCGCCAGGCCGAGCTGGGCAAACCAGTCCGGCAGATCCAGCTGCGCCAGTTCGGCCTGTGCCAGGCCATTGACCCGGGCCAGCAGCAGCGCGAGCAGGCCACGCAACAGCCGGGCATCACTGCTGGCGCGAAATTGCCAGTGTGCCCCGTCGCGCTCGGCCAGCAGCCACACCTGACTCTCGCAGCCCTGTACCCGGTTGGCTTCACAGCGTTCGGCGTCACTGAGTGGGGCGAGCTGGTCGCCCCATTGCATCAACAGGCGTGCGCGCTGTTCCCAGCCGGGGCATTGAGCGAAGGCCGCGAGTGCCTGCTGGGCGCTGGCCGGCAGGCTCATTGCAGCAGCTCCAGGGCCTGATCCAGGGCGGCGAAGAAGCGCTGCAGGTCGGCCGAGTCGTTATACAGCCCCAGGGAGACGCGAATCGCCCCGCTTAGCCCGAGGCCATGCAGCAGCGGCATGGCGCAGTGATGACCGGCGCGCACGGCGATGCCCTGTTCGCTCAGCAGGTGGGCGAGATCGGCGTGGTGTACGCCCTCGACCACAAAGCTGGCCAGGGCGACGTTGGGCGTACCGAGCAGGCGCATGCCCTGGCGCTGTTGCAGGCCGGCCAGCAGCTCGGCATGCAGGGCCGCTTCGTGGGCGCTGACGGCGCTGGCGTCGAGGCTGCCCAAGTAATCCAGGCTGGTGCCAAGGGCAATCACCGAGGCAATCGGCGGCGTGCCGGCCTCGAAGCCCAGTGGCGCGGGGCGAAAGCTGGCGCTGGCATAGTCGGTGTGCAGCAGCATCTCGCCGCCAAACTGCCAGTGCGCTAGCTGCTCCAGGGCCTGTGGGCGGCCATAGAGCAGGCCGACGCCGTCCGGGCCGTAGAGCTTGTGGCTGGAGCAGATATAAAAGTCGCAGCCCAGGGCCTGCACATCATGGCGGCCATGCACCACGCCCTGGCTGCCGTCGACCACCGTCAGCGCGCCCTGGGCCCGTGCCAGGCCCAGCAGCGGTTGCAGCGGCTGCCAGCAGCCGAGCACGTTGGACAGCTGGCTGACCGCCAGCAGGCGGGTGCGCGGGCCGATCAGCTGCGCGGCGTGGGGGAGGTCGATCAGGCCATGGCTGTTCAGCGGCAGCACCACCAGCTTGAGCTGGCGGCGCAGCGCCAGTTGCTGCCAGGGCAGCAGGTTGGCGTGGTGTTCCAGGGCGCTGATGACGATCTCGTCGCCGGGCTGCAGGCGCTGTTCCAGGCCGTAGGCCAGCAGGTTGAAGGCCTCGGTGGCGCTGCGGGTAAAGACGATCTGCTCTGCGTCGGGCGCATTCAGCCACTGCGCGACCTTCTCGCGTGTGGTCTCGAAGGCGCGGGTAGCGCGCTCGCCGGGCAGGTGCTGGGCGCGATGCACATTGGCTGCGCCGCCAGTGTAATAGCCGAGCAGGGCATCGAGCATGACCTGGGGTTTTTGCGCGGTGGCAGCGCTGTCCAGATAGGTCTGGCCTTCGGCCTCGAGGGCCTGGATGCCAGGGAAATCAGCGCGCCAGGGGGAATGGGTAGGCATGGGGTAGCCGTTAAGACCGTAGGATGGGTTGAGCACGTAGGCTGCGATATGTGCACCAGAGAGCATGAAGCGCTCGGTGCGCACGGCGCACCCTACGGTCAGGCATCCCTGAGATCAGTTATGGGCGTGCAGGGCTTCGTTCAACTCGATAGCCGACTTGTGGGTTTTGCACTCCACGGCGCCGGTTTGCGAGTTGCGACGGAACAGCAGGTCCGGCTGGCCGGCCAGTTCGCGGGCCTTGAGCACCTTGACCAGCTGGTTGTCGGCATCCAGCAGCGCCACCTTGGTGCCGGCGGTGATATACAGGCCGGATTCCACGGTATTGCGGTCGCCCAGGGGGATGCCGATACCGGCGTTGGCACCGATCAGGCAGCCTTCGCCGACGGAAATCACGATATTGCCGCCGCCGGACAGGGTGCCCATGGTCGAGCAGCCGCCGCCCAGGTCCGAGCCCTTGCCGACGAATACGCCCGCAGACACACGGCCTTCGATCATGCCCGGACCGGCGGTGCCGGCGTTGAAGTTGACGAAGCCTTCGTGCATCACGGTGGTGCCTTCACCCACGTAGGCACCCAGGCGGATGCGCGCGCTGTCGGCGATACGCACGCCGCTCGGCACCACGTAGTCGGTCATCTTGGGGAACTTGTCCACCGAGAAGACTTCCAGCAGGTCGCCTTTCAGGCGCGCTTCCAGTTGACGCTCGGCCAGCTCGCCGAGGTCGACCGCGCCCTGGCTGGTCCAGGCCACGTTCGGCAGCAGCGGGAAGATGCCGGTGAGGTTGAGGCCATGGGGTTTGACCAGGCGGTGCGACAGCAGGTGCAGCTTGAGGTAGGCCTCAGGTGTGCTGGTCAGCGCGGCGTCTTCGGCGAGCAGGGTGACCACCAGCGGCTTCTGGCTTTCGGCCAGGCGGGTGAGCAGGGCGGACTGCGCGGCATCGACATTTTTCAGCGCTTCGGCCAGATCGCCGGCCTGGCTGTTGTTGATGGCGATGGCCTGGTTGCCACCCTGGTAGCTGAGTTTTTCCAGCACCTTGGCGACCAGCTCGCTGCTCGGGTTGAGCAGTGGCTGGGCGTAGAAGACTTCCAGCCAGTTGTTCTGACGGTTCTGGGTGCCGACGCCGAAGGCCAGGCTGAAGAGGGTCGTGGTCATGTTGCTTTCCTTAACGCGAATTCAATGGGGGTTGTTCAGGCCAGCTCGGCGGCATAGCGCTCGGGCTTGAAACCAACCAGGGTCTTGTTGCCGAGATCCAGCACTGGGCGCTTGATCATCGACGGCTGGGCGAGCATCAGCTCGATCGCCTTGTTCTGGTCGAGGTCGGCTTTTTGCGCCTCATCCAGCTTGCGGAAGGTGGTGCCAGCACGGTTGAGAATGATTTCCCAGCCATGTTCGTTGCACCACCTTTCCAGGTTCTCACGGTCGATGCCCACGGTTTTGTAATCATGAAAGACGTAGCTTACCCCGTGCTCGTCGAGCCAGGTGCGGGCTTTTTTCATGGTGTCGCAGGCTTTTATTCCAAACAGGGTCTTGCTCATGCTTAGAGGCCCTTCACAAAGTCGCGGATACGTTCGGCTGCGGCCACGCATTCGGTCAGCGGCGCGACCAGGGCCATGCGCACACGGCCTGCCCCCGGGTTGTTGCCGTCCACTGCGCGCGACAGGTACGAGCCGGGCACCACGGTGACATGCTCGCGGGCAAACAGCTCGCGGGTAAATGTTTCATCGTCTATCGGGGTTTTCGCCCACAGGTAGAAGCCGCCATCCGGGCGCTGCACATCCAGCACGCCGTCGAGAATCGCCAGCACCGCATCGAACTTCTCGCGGTACAGGTCGCGGTTGGCTTTGACGTGGGCTTCGTCGTTCCAGGCGGCGACGCTGGCCAGCTGGGTTTGTACCGGCATGGCGCAGCCGTGGTAGGTACGGTACAGCAGGAATGATTTCAGAATGTCGGCGTCGCCAGCGACAAAGCCCGAACGCAGGCCCGGTAGGTTGGAACGCTTGGACAGGCTGTGGAACACCACGCAGCGTTTGAAATCATGCCGCTCGAGCTCGGCGCAGGCCGTCAGCAGGCCGGCCGGCGGATTGGCCTCGTCGAAATACAGCTCGCTGTAGCACTCGTCGGCGGCGATCACGAAGTCGAACTTGTCGGCCAGGGCGATCAGCTTTTTCAGCGTCGGCAGCGGAATCAGCGCGCCGGTGGGGTTGCCCGGCGAGCACAGGAAGAGAATCTGGCAGCGCTGCCAGACTTCGTCGCTAACGGCGTCGAAATCCGGGTTGAAGCCGTGTTCTTCCAGGCACGCCAGGTAGTGCGGCTGCGCGCCGGCAAGCAGGGCCGCGCCTTCGTAGATCTGATAGAAGGGGTTGGGGCTGACCACCAGGCCGTCCACGCCGCGCTGTACCACTGCCTGGGTAAAAGCAAACAGTGCCTCGCGGGTGCCATTGACCGGCAGCACATGGCGCGCCGGGTCGAGCACGCCGGCCGGCAGGCCGAAGCGGCGGCGGCACCAGTTGGCGATGGCTTCGCGCAGCGCCGGGATGCCCAGGGTGGTCGGGTACACCGCCAGCTGATCGAGGTTGGCGGCCAGGGCTTCGGCGACAAAGGCCGGCGAGCGGTGCTTGGGCTCGCCGATCGACAGGGCGATGGGCGACTTGTCCGCCGCCGGCTGCACGCTGCCGAGCAGGGCGCGAAGCTTTTCGAAGGGGTAGGGCTGTAACTGCTGCAGGGCGTTATTCATGCTGGGTTCCTGGATACTGCGCGCGGCTGCCGGTGGTGGCCGGCACGCCGCTTGTCGCGTCAAACGGCGGTGATCAGAAGGTAATGGGCTGGTTTTCGCTTTTCTTGCCGGGGTCATCCGACAGCTGCAGCACTATGGCTTCCTGCAGGCGGGTGCAGAGCTCGGGGTCGGACAGCGGCTGGTTGTGCGCGTCGGTGACGAAGAACACGTCTTCGACCCGCTCGCCCAGGGTGGCGATCTTGGCGTTCTGCAGCGACAGGTCGAAGTCGAGGAAGATCCGCCCGATCCGCGCCAGCAGGCCAGGACGGTCCGGGGCGGTCAGCTCGAGGATGGTCACCGGGCGCTGGGCGTCGTTGTGGATGGTCACCTGGGGCGCGAAGGCAAAGTGCTTGAGCTGACGGGCGACCCGGCGCTGGATGATGGTCGGGTAGTCGTCGGGGTTCTTCAGCGCGTCGACCAGGCCCTGGCGGATCTGCTTGATCCGTGCCGGGTTGTTGCCGATCGAGCTGCCGTCCGCTTCGAGCACGATATAGGTGTCGAGGGTGAACTGGCTGGTGGAGGTCAGAATCCGCGCGTCGTGAATATTCAGGTTGAGCTGGGCCATGGCCGCTACCGTCACGGCGAAGAAGTCGTGCTGGTCCGGGGCGTAGATAAATATCTGGGTACCGCCCTCGAACTCGCGCTGGGTGGTTTCCTTGATCAGCACCAGTGGCTCGCCGTCCTCCGGGTGCTGGAGGATGGCGTCGCAGTGCCAGGCCACATCCTCGGCGCTGTGGCGCAGGAAGTAGTCGTCGCCCAACTGCGACCAGAGCTGTTCGGCATCGTCCGGGTCGAGGCCGCCACGCACCAGGATGTCCAGGGCGCTGTTCTGGGTCAGGCGGATCTGCTCTTCACGGTCCAGCGGGTTCTCCAGACCGCGGCGCAGGGCGCGCTTGGTCTCGGTATACAGCTGACGCATCAGGCTGGCGCGCCAGGAGTTCCACAGGCTGGGATTGGTGGCGTTGATATCGGCCACGGTCAGCACGTAGAGGTAATCCAGGCGGGTCTGGTCGCCGACCAGGCGGGCGAAATCGAAGATCACCTGGGGGTCGGACAGATCCTTGCGCTGCGCCGTGGTGGACATCACCAGATGGTGCTGGACCAGCCAGACGATCAGCTTGGAGTCCCAGTTGGGCAGCTGATGGCGGGCGCAGAAGGCTTCGGCATCCACTGCGCCGAGTTCCGAGTGGTCGCCGCCGCGACCCTTGCCGATATCGTGGTAGAGCCCGGCCAGGTAGATCAGCTCGGGCTTGGGCAGGGTGTCCATCAGTTCGCTGGCCAGGGGGAATTTCTCCGCCAGTTCAGGCCACTTGAACTTGCGCAGGTGCTTGATCAGGTTGAGGGTGTGGGCATCGACCGTATAGATGTGGAACAGGTCGTGCTGCATCTGTCCGACGATATGGCCGAACTCCGGCAGGTAGCGGCCGAGGATGCCGTAGCGGTTCATCCGTCGCAGGTTGCGGTGAATGCCCTGGGGGCTCTTGAACAGCTCGATAAACAGGCTGGTATTGCGAATATCGCGGCGAAAGTCCTCGTCGATCAGGTGCCGGTGCTCGCGCAGCAGGCGGATACTGTCGGCGCACACGCCCTTGATCTCCGGGTGTTGGGCCATCAGCACGAAGACTTCCATGATGGCGAACGGGGTGCGCTTGAATACGTTCGGGTGGGTGACTTCGATATAGCCGTCACGCAGCTGGAAGCGGCTGTTGAGCTGGCTCGCCGGGCCGACTTCGCCGGCGCGCAGGATCTGCTCTTCGAAGTGCTGGTTGACCAGGTCGCTGAGTTCGGCGATGGCCATGACCACCCGGTAGTACTTCTGCATAAAGCGTTCGATGGCGCGCTTGGGGTCGCTGTCCTCGAAGCCGAGCAGGGCCGCAACCCGGCTCTGATGGTCGAACAGCAGGCGGTCTTCGGCGCGGCCGGCGAGCATATGCAGGGCGTAGCGCACCTTCCAGAGAAACTCCTGGCTAGCGGCGAGCAGGGCGTATTCGCTTTCCAGAAGAAAGCTCTGGTTGACCATGGCGTGCAGGTTGAGGGTGCCGGAGTGGCGGCGGGCAATCCAGAGAATGGTCTGGATATCGCGCAGGCCGCCTGGCGAGCCTTTGACGTTGGGCTCCAGGTTGTATTCGGTGTCGTTGTATTTGCCGTGGCGGGCGCGCTGTTCTTCGTGCTTGGCCAGGTAGAAGTGCTTGCTCGGCCACATCTGCTCGGTGCTGGTGACTGCCTGCATGCGCTGACGTAGACGCTCGGGGCCGGCGATGGTACGGCTTTCCATCAGGTTGGTGACCACCGTCAGGTCGGCGCGGGCTTCCTCGGCGCATTCGTCCACCGAACGCACGCTTTGCCCCACTTCCAGGCCGATGTCCCAGAGCAGGGTGAGGAAGCGTTCGATCGGCTCGCGGAAGGTTTCGTGGTCGTTGCTGTCCAGCAGGATCAGCAGGTCGATATCCGAATAGGGGTGCAGTTCGCCGCGGCCGTAACCGCCCACCGCCAGCAGGGCGATATCAGCATCCGCGCTCCAGGACAGGCGATCCCAGGCCTCGCGCAGGATCTGGTCGACGAACCAGGCGCGATCCTCGACCAGGCGGCGCACGTCGCGGCCGGCCCTGAAGCGCGCATCGAGGGCGTCGTGGGCACGGCGAATGGCCTTCTTGAACGCGGCGATGGGGCTGGCTTTGAGCGCCAGCTCCGCCTGGAACTGGCCACGGTCGAACAGTTCGGGATCTACCTGCGGCATGCAACAGCCTTCCTTCTATAAAGCAGACACGGCGAGGGCTCAGGCCGAGGTGCGGGCGATGGTGTCATCACTGCGCAGGGTAAAGATCTCGTAACCGTCAGCGGTCACCAGAATGGTGTGCTCCCACTGGGCGGAGAGCTTGCGGTCCTTGGTGATGGCGGTCCAGCCGTCGCCCAGGGTGCGGGTTTCCGGGCGGCCCTGGTTGATCATCGGCTCGATGGTGAAGGTCATGCCTTCCTTGAGCTCCATACCGGTGCCGGCGCGGCCGTAGTGCAGCACTTGCGGCTCTTCATGGAACACCGCGCCAATGCCATGGCCGCAGTATTCACGCACCACGGAAAAGCCGTTCTTCTCGGCGTGCTTCTGGATCACCTCGCCGATATCGCCCAGGCGTGTGCCCGGCTTGACCAGCTCGATGCCTTTATACATGCACTCCTGGGTGATCTTGGCCAGGCGCTCGGCCCACTCGGGGACCTTGCCGACCATAAACATCTTGCTGGTATCGCCGTGGTAGCCGTCCTTGATCACGGTGATGTCGATATTGATCACATCGCCTTCTTTCAGCGGCTTGTCATTGGGGATGCCGTGACAGACCACATGGTTGACCGAGGTGCAGATCGACTTGGGGAAGCCTTTATAGTTGAGCGGCGCGGGAATGGCCTGCTGCACGTTGACTATATAGTCGTGGCAGATGCGGTCGAGTTCTTCGGTGGTGACGCCGGGTTTGACGTGCTCGCCGATCATTTCCAGAACCTCGGCAGCCAGGCGACCGGCTACGCGCATTTTCTCGATTTCGGCGGGCGTTTTGATGGTGACGGTCATATGCGGCTCTCGAACGCGAACAGAAAGGGCGTCATCTTAACAGCTTCAAGGCGCAAGCCATAAGCCGCAAGCAGGGTGGCAGCAACTTGACGCTTGAAGCCTGTAGCTTGCTGCGGCCCTTTATGGTATAAAACGCGCCGCTTTACGGGCTGCAGGCCCGAAAGCTTAAACCCACACACGTATCGACACGGTTTCCTGGGTGCCTTGCGACGAGTTCGCACGGTTGGAAGCTGGGATACGTGGAGGCCTAACCCGACTTATCAAGGAACTATCATGTCCCAAGTCAACATGCGCGATATGCTGAAGGCCGGTGTGCACTTCGGCCACCAGACCCGTTACTGGAACCCGAAAATGGGCAAGTACATTTTCGGCGCGCGCAACAAGATCCACATCATCAACCTTGAAAAAACCCTGCCAATGTTCAACGAAGCTC
>CAZOEC010000121.1:0-14326 GCA_964578635.1 uncultured Pseudomonas sp. | reverse complement strand
GACTACGGCGATCAGCAGCGGTGGAAAACGCAGCATCAGCAGAATGCTCAGCACTAGAACTCCAGCCGCAGCCAGTGCGCCGATGAAGATGAACAGACACAGCAGAAATCGAAGCAGGGCCATGACGGCTCTCCGAAAGAGCCCGACTGGCCGATAGGCTCAATCGGGGGTAGTGGTCAGTTGGCTGGTGAGGCGAGCACTTCCAGCTTGCCCGCAAGTGACTTGGTAGCTGGTTGCAGCACTTCACCCTGGACCTTGGCAGTAGTGGCTTCAGCGCTCGAATAAAACTCTTCGATCACGGCACCGGCATCCTCCTCGCTGTCCTCGAATGCACCGTTGCCAAAGCCACGGCGTGCAGCCTCATCCAGTGCGGATTGATCGAAGCCAGCGGTTTGCCGTTGTGCGTCTAGTTCGTTGGCAGCCTGCAGAGACTTGGCCATGTCCATGTCGGTACGCACGGTGAGATCAACGTAGAAGATTGGCGTGCCATGGCTTTGCCGGGTGGATTTACCACGCAGACGCAATTCCAGCGGCAGACAAGCCAGCCGATTGCCAGAAATAGCCTGGAAGTAATGAAGTCGAGCAGTCAGGGTACGGATGCTGTTGAAGCCGGTGGTACGGAACACAAAACTGCCCAACGGATCGTCATCACCAATCAGCACATTCAGTCGGCCGTAAGGCTTGCATGCTCCCCCCTTTGCTAGCGGGCAGGCATCTGGTGACGGACAAGGCAGTGACTGCATTCCGTCCTGGGTAACTCGCTTGCAGGTCTCGCCATTGCCTACGCACAACGGCCGGCCAGACTGCCGATCAAACAACGTGTAGTCGGCACGGAAATTCAACTCAGGTTCGTTGAATAACAGACGTACCGGGATACTGCGCAGCTTGTCCTCCTGACCTTTACGCAGCTCATCATTCAGTGGGTGTAACAGCCAGCCGTCCTTGCCTTGCACCTGCGAAGTGATGGTGAACTGGTCATCCTTCTCCGGCAGGCGTTTGCCGTTTTTCTCGATGACTTTCCCGATTGAAATCCGTCCTAGAACCGGTGGGGTGATAGCTAGGCCTCTGAGCATGGTGATTCTCCTGCAAGCGAAAAAAGGCCAGCCACGCAGCGCTAACTGCATGGGCTGGCCAAGGGAGGGAGTGGTTGAACGAGGTGGTAGTTAGCCGATCAGGAAGCGCCGGCTGCCTTGCTTGAGCTTGGCGTAGCGAACCTGCAGGTAGGGCTTATCCTTCAGCATGGTTTCAACATCGAGCACGTTGCTGCCCTTGGCTTTCTTCCAGCTGATAAAGCCGTGACTGAACTCCGCGCGGGTGGCATCACCCATGGCCTGCTGCAGCATCTGCTTGAGCTGGGCTTCTCGCGTTTCCTTCTCGCTGATGGATTGGCGCACCGCCTTGAGCTCAAGGTAGGCCGCTGCCAAACCCGCACGGCCACTGAAGTCGACGGTCTGGCCGTTGTCCTCCGGATAGAGTGCACGCAGAGCCATATCAGCCGAGGCTGATCCATCAGCAGGTGGGGGCGTGTCGGTCTCCACGTAGTGCCAGAACTTGCGTTCCAGTTCGATCAGGCGAGCAATCATCTGCTCGTCACGCTCGATGCGGTGGATCTCCAACGTCTGCCCGCCCAGCAATACAGCCACATCCGCTGCTTGCTTGCCGGTGACGGCGAGCTGATGCATTACTTGTAGTTGCACATACTCGGGCACGCCTTCCTTCCAAAGGCGTGCCCCGTTTATGCCGGCTGTCTTGCATTCAAGGATCTGCACATCGTCGGCTCCGATCACCTCGCGGTCGATGTTGGCCAGCATCCAGGGCAGCTCAGGGTCAGGGTGTTGCAGTACGGCGTTGATGCGCCGAACCTTGTTCTTAGTGCGTTTGCTGTAGTGCCAGGCCACGACTGGTTCCAGCACATTGCCCCAGTACATCGGGCTTTCTTCATCGTGTGGATCTGCCTTCGGTAACGTGGTGTCACGACCGGTTTTCTCCATCCAGAGTTCGAGCTGCGATTTATAGGGATTTAGGCCAACGGCCGCGCCAGCATCCGAGCTGCCGATACCCTGCTTACGCACCGCCAACCAATCTTCACGCGGTAGTTCCTTGGTACTGATCAAGCGCAGCGCCGGGCGCGGCTTGCTGGTGCTGCTCATCGGAGTAGCTGTCATAGCGTTCACCTTGCGGAAATAGAAACGCCCGATCAGCAACTAGGCTGATCGGGCGTTATGGGGGGGGGTAAGTAAGTGGTCAGGCGACCAGTTGTAGAGCGGTGTCCAGGGCACGTTGTTTGATCTGCGCGCCCTGGCCGAACCAGGCCGAGTCCATGCGGTACTCATTACTGCGTGCACGACGCTCGTGATCGACAAACTCGGTCACTGAGTTGAGCAGGCCCCAGGCGGTGCCGCGTGCCGAGTCGAGCTGACTGCCCCGACCACGACCTTCGTACAGCTCCTGGACCTTGCGCAGGGCGCGCTCGTTGGGCAGCACCTCCGGCAGTGCGCCGGTTGGATTGGTCTCGCACAGCACGTTCATAAAGAAGCCCAGCGCCTCATGCCACTGCACCTTGCGTTCGGCCAGCGCACGCATGCGGTACATAAAGTCATCCCATTGCGAGACGGCGATGCCGAGCTGTTTCTTCACTACCGTTGAATCAAAGCGCGTGTTGTGCGGCACCTTGATCGCGCGGCTGGTGCCGTCCAGAGCAATGGTCAGGGTGTTGTTGCACACCACGCGAACAGTGGTGGGCGTTGCCGTGGTGGCCAGGGTGCCGTCGCAGGACGTGGCCAACAGCAGATACCCGTTCACCTGGTCGTTACCCTTGATCGCAGCACCTTGACCGGTACGCGCTAGCGCCCAGAACTTGCGGCCACCTTTGAGTACGCCTGCCGTTTCCAGCTCGTAGCCAGAAACCTCGGTCAGATCCCGGTAAAACTCCAGCACCTCGCGTGGCTGCACGGTGTGGTAGCGGTTGGAGACGACTGACAACGGTGCCTTGGTGTCCGAACGGAACAGCACCTTCTGTTCAGGGAACGAATGGATAGCGCCCAGGTGGCCGATGGCATCCGATTTGAAATGCACCGGGCTTTCCTGGATCTGCCAGTCCATACCGGCTTCGCGTTGCCAGATTTCGATGGGTTGTTTTTGCGTGAGCTGATTGCCCAGGCCGTGCCACGGAGCAGCGCCAGCGTAGGCCATAGTTTCGACGAGATGAGCCATGGTTGAGATTCCTTTGGGTGCAGGCCGGCATAAAGCGCCGCGCCCAGCGCAGCACCGTCCGGACGATATGGATAGAAAAGGTGTGGTGCGGCCAGATCAGGCCGGAAGGTTGAAGCGATGACCGCAGAGCAAGCAGAGGTTGTGGGCCAGGACGTGCCGGTCAAGCGTATCGCCTAGCTGCGCGCCGAGCGCACAACCGCCAACCCCGCCGGCTAGGCCACCGAGGATGGCTCCTGATACATATCCGAGCGTGATGCCGAAAGGTCCTGCGATGGTGCCAATCAGTGCACCTGCTTGGCCGCCAGCCATTGCAGCGCTGACGCCGCGCGCAACGCCGCCTACGGTGCCGATGGCCGCGCCGACTTTCATGGCGTGATGGAAAGAAGCAACTTTGGGTGAGTGGCAGCGAGGGCAATGCAATGACATGGGGCAAACCTTCTTGGTGGTGATGTCATTGCTGTTATGTAGGGCTGAGATTTTTTCGAATCGAATCAGTCCGCTAGCAGCGGAGTGATTTTGTGGAAACAGATGCCGCCGACCACGAATGGACAAGACTCTTCGTAAGCAGTAGCGTCTAGCCATTACTGCTGGGTTCTATGCTGAAAGCCGAAGCTCAGTGACTTCAGTTTGAAAATCAAGGATGAGCGTTTATGTCCGGCTTTACCCACTGTCCTTATCGACAGTCCTCCCTTCTGCAGCAGGCTCTTGCGCCAAATAAAATGCGGATTGCATTTCTGTTAGGGGCTGGCTGCCCAATGTCTATCCGAGTCGACGCTGGGGGTGGAAATACTTCCCCGCTGATTCCCGATATTGCAGGTTTAACAACGTTGGTATCAACGACGCTCGCGACGGATGTTGAGCTCGGTCCTGACTATGCATCACTACTGGCACGATTCGGTGGTGCCGCCCCCAACATTGAAGAGATTCTCAGCCATTTAAGGGCTCTACTCGATGTTGTTAGAGACGGTGATATCAATGGCCTGACCCAGCCTAAATTGCTCGCCCTAGACAAGCGAATCTGTCAAATCACTGCAGATGTAGTTGGTGTGCCCCTCCCCGATGGTGAAACCCCTTATCACAACCTTGCTGCTTGGGTGAGCGGCATTTCACGGGCGCATTCTGTAGAGGTTTTTACACCGAATTATGATCTGTTGATGGAGCAAGCTTTAGAGTCCCACAAGGTTCCGTATTTCGATGGGTTCGTAGGTGCTAGGGAGGCGTTTTTTGATCTTCCGTCGATGGAGTCGGACACACTTCCTTCACGTTGGGCTCGACTGTGGAAGGTGCATGGTTCAATAAACTGGTGGCGTACACCTGACCATGATGTTGTCCGAAAGAGCAAAAGTGACGATGCGGATAGGCAGATGATCTACCCGTCACACCTGAAATATGACCAGAGCCGACGCCTTCCTTATCTGGCAATGCTGGATCGGTTACGAGATTTTTTGGGTCGTGGCCAAGCAATTCTAGTCTGCTGTGGCTACTCGTTTGCCGATCAGCATCTGAATGAAGTGATCATGAACGGTTTACGTAGTAACCCGACTGCTATGTGTTTTGGGCTGCTTTATGGGGACCGGGCTCAGTATCCTGAAGCGATTCGTTGTGCCATGCGACAGCCAAACCTGAGCATCTTGGCTGCGGATGGGGCAGTTCTAGGAACTCTGAATAGAGATTGGAATTCCGCTTCGCAGGATAGCCATCCATTACATGGAGTGGCGGTTAGCAGTGTGGCGGAGGGCGAAGTAGAACGGTGCAGATTTGGGTTGGGCGATTTCAAAAAACTAGGTCAGTTTCTTGCCCATCAGCTAAATCAGAACTCTGACTCGGGCGCTAGCAATGAAGCGTGATCCTACCTTCATAGGTGTTGTCCAAGATGTTTTTGGTTCTACCGTAACTGTTGAGCTCAATGACGATACAGCGACAGGCCTTGGCTTTGTTGCTGGCGAGGGCTACCGCATTGGCCAAGTTGGCAGCTTTGTGCGGATTCCTCTTGGTTTTGTCGACCTATATGGCGTCGTTTCCCAAGTAGGGGCCGGGGCAGCTCCGGACTCAGGGGATGAAAGACGTGCTTATGGAAATCGCTGGATAAAGGTCCAAATGGTTGGTGAGGGGCAGCGGGGTGGCCGTTTTGAACGCGGTATTTCACAGCATCCAACTGTTGATGATCGTGTTCATGTGGTGACTCAGGCAGACTTGGCCGCTATCTACGGGGCAGTAGATCCACAAGACTACGTACCGATTGGGCATCTTGCTAGCGCCGAGGCAATCCCTGCATTAGTGAACATCAATCGACTGGTCAGTAGGCATAGCGCGGTGGTGGGTACAACAGGCTCAGGAAAGTCGACAACCGTTGCGGGGCTATTGAATGCTCTTTCTGACCCATCGAGATACCCAGCAGCACGGATTCTCGTGCTGGATATTCATGGCGAGTATGCCAAGGCCCTGTCGGGGCGTTCGACGGTTTTTCGCGTCGCTGCCGATTCTGTGCAGGGCCAGAAACCACTGAACATTCCATTCTGGGCGCTGAGCTTCGATGAGTTCGTGCCGTTTGCATTTGGGCGCTTAAATGATGCCCAGGCCACTGCAGTTGCTGACGCGATTGTAGAACTGAAGCGCGAAGCGCTAGTAAATCACCCTCGTGCAGGTGTAACGGTAGACGATGTTACCGCCGACTCTCCGATTCCTTTCTGTATCCATAAATTGTGGTTTGACCTTCATCGTAGGGAGCATCACACACTCATTCCCAGGCCGGGTGCAGCGGCAGGGGAGGTAGAGCATGCATATGTCATAGACAATGATGGGCAGCCACAGGAGCTGGGCGATGCCATGACTGTGCGCCCACCCCTCTATCGAACTGTCAAAACTACAGGCCCTGCTGAGGAGCGTGTGCAACTGGGCGCAGGAACAATTGGGATACGAGCCCAGCTTGCATCGCTAGCTTCAAAGTTGCGAGATCCTAGGTTGGCTTTTTTGTTTAGGCCCGGTGATTGGTCGCCTGCGCTTGATGGCGGTGTTGTTAAAGATGTAGATGAGTTGCTGTGCGACTGGATTGGGTCAGATCAACCGGTTTCCATCCTTGACCTTTCAGGTATCCCATCAAACATTTTAAGTGACCTGATCGGCGCAATGCTTAGGGTGTTATATGACGCAATATTTTGGGCTAGAAATTTGCCAGAAGGTGGGCGCGAGCGGCCGCTTTTGATTGTTCTGGAAGAGGCCCATGCATATCTGTCGCGTGAAAGTGATGGCTCCGCTTCCGCAGTTGTAAGGCGCATTGCGAAGGAAGGGAGAAAATACGGGGTCGGTATGATGCTGGTTAGTCAGCGCCCAGCAGAAATCGACACCACAATCCTGTCTCAATGCGGGACACTGTTTGCGCTTCGGCTGACAAATGATAGTGATCGTGGGCATATCGCGAGTGCAGCAGCCGATAACCTGAAGGGGTTGTTCGAGATGTTGCCTGTTCTACGTACTGGTGAGGCCATTGTGGTGGGGGAAGCTGTAAGTCTTCCAATCCGAGCTTTGATTTCTCCGCCTCCTATTGGGCAGCGACCTGATAGCGTTGATCCCAAAGTAGTTGTAAGGCAGGTAAATGATCAGGGCGTTCAGGTTTTTGAAGGTCCTGGCGGGTGGGCGCAAGAGGTTGGCATCTCGGATTACTCTGCATTGGTAAGGCAGTGGCGCAAACAGTCGCCTCGTTACGAACATGAGCCAGTAGCAATACTGGCTTCTCAAGGGAATGCAGCAGCGGAGCCAGCAGATGATTGATTTTTTCGATAGTCCAGAGTCCTCGACCATCGTGAGAGTGGGTTTTGATGATGAAGCGTCTATTCTGATCGTCGAGTTCAAAACTACGGGCACGTATCATTATTTTGATGTGCCCCAGCATGTTTTTGAAGCGATGCAAGCCGCGCCTTCACGAGGTCAATTCCTTGCTCAGAACGTGAAAGGGCGGTATCGGTATTCACGTGCTTGAGAATCTAATCCGAGATTGCAGGGAAAAGATTTAATTTTCCCTCTCCGCCTTTTTTGGGGGTAAAGGGTGGCGGATGTGGGCGAGTAGTAACCCCCGATCAACGTATCGATACGATTTTTCGGTCCCGATTTTCCTTGATAGCGGATACCGATAGGTTGCCTGTAGCCGCTTCCTGAATGTGCTCGCTCCACCAGGCCATCATTGGCCGCCTGCGCTCGATGTAGTCCGCCCGGTTATAGGCGCTTCGCACTTCGTCCTTGTCGACGTGAGCAAGGGCTACCTCAATCAGCTCTGGATCGAAGCCCTCCTCGTTGAGAATTGTGCTGGCCATTGAGCGCATTCCATGGCTGACCAGGCGACCTTCGAAGCCCATGCGCTTTAGTGCCATGTTTGCAGTCTGACTGTTGCAGTGGGTACGAGGATTGCGGTCTGCAGGGAACACGTATTCGCGGTGCCCGCTGTAGGGTTTGATTGCCTCCAAAAGCGCCAGTGCTTGATCAGTGAGCGGCACGATGTGTATACGGCGCTTTTTCATGCGTTCAGCTGGGATCGTCCAGATACGTTTTTCGAAGTCGATGTCTACCCAGCGGGTGGTAGCTGCTTCTGCTGGCCGAGTCATGGTGTTGAGCTGCCATTCGATAAGGCAGCGCGTAGTCCTTTTTATGCTGGCATTGGCAATTGCCACCATGAGCTCTTTCAGCTCATCGGGGGCAAGGGCCGCCATGTTTTTCTTTTTCGGCTTCTTGAAGACTGAACGAATCCCGCTAAGCGGGTTTGCGTGAATCAGTCCCGAGTTGACCCCGTAGGTCATGATCTCGTTGAGTCGCTGTGACAGCCGTTTAACGGTTTCAAGGCTGCCTTTGGTTTCGAGTGGGCGAAGCAGGTTTATGACTTGTGGGGCGGTGATGGCTGAGATCGGTGTGGTGCCCACATCAGGGAATACGTGCAACGTCAGGGAGCGCCAAATGTCCTCAGCGTAGGCCGGCGTTACTGCATCCTTCTTCAGTTCATACCAGGATGTCGCGACATTCTGAAATGTGTGCTCAGTTTCAGCTTGCTTGGCTTGCAGCACTTCATCCCGTTGTTCTTTAGGATCGAGGCCTTGGGCAAGTACTTCCCTTGCTGCAACGGAGCCCTTTCGTGCCTGCGCTAGCGAGACTTCTGGGAAGGTACCTAGGCCCATGTTGATGCGCTTCTTCGTTACCGGGTGTCGATAGTTGAAGTTCCATAGCTTAGAGCCATTGCTTCTCACTCGCATTTGAAGTCCGCCGCCGTCAAATAGGACGTAGTCCTTCTCAGTTGGCTTGGCAGATTTGATTTTGAGTTCAGAGAGGCGGGTAGCTTGAGCGCACATTGGCATTCCAGAATGGGTTTTGGCATTCCAAAAATTAGCACCTGTGTGCTTGGAATGCCATTTGGAATGCCAAAAGGTGTGGCTGTTGCTGGATGCCAGTGGACAGTGATGGTGCTGAAAGCCCCGTAATTGCTGGGTTTCAGGCACAAAAAAAGACGTCCGTGGACGTCTTTAGATGATGTAATGGTGGAGCCGGGGGGATTTGAACCCCCGTCCGCCAGTGTTCCGCTTTCGGTACTACATGCTTAGCCGTGTCTATTGAGTTAATCCGCAGCCGCCCGACGGGCAGGGTGCTTTGGACGAGTTGTGTAATTTTTAGCCACTTTGTCCACAACGTACTACGCGGCGATCCTGTTCTGCATGACAATCACTTCAGGTTTACAGGCATCCCCTAGTGATCGCTGGAGCCGAAGCTACCAGAAGGTGCTAGTCGCGCCGCTTACGCAGCGAGAGCGTAGCCCTCGTAGTTTTCGTCATTGGCAACTATAAAAGTTGCAACAGTGGATTTACGACTTCTGTTACCAAGTCGGCATGCACCTAGAGTTTCACTACCGGCGTCGAATCCTAATCGGCCCCAAAACCTGTGTAGCTGTAACTAAGACGCGAGTGTACGCCAAAGGTTCCCTAGCGTCGACCCGGCAATGGCAAGCGACGCTGGGCGTTGTGGCCGGCTATGATTAGCACTTTGGCTGTCTGCCCGTCTTCTGGATGAGACCCTCATATGCCGCGCGCATCGCGTTACCCCCTGCGTCAGTGGATCTGGCGCGCCTTTGTGCAGAGTGCCCTGATACCGCTGGTGCTGGTCGAGTCGGTGCTGATCGCCGTGTATCTGCTGAGCAATGCGGCGATTCGCGATGCGCAGATTGACCACCTGCAGCAGAGCGCGCTGGAGGATCTGGCCACGGCGGTGGCCCGTGAAGGCCAGGTGATCGACAGCCGTTTGCGCGCGGTCGAGGCGCAGGTGCAGATCTTTCGCGATGCGGCGGTGCATGCCTTGCAGAACGATGCCTATCAGCCCGATGCGCTGGAGCGCTCGCGCCATGCGGTGACCGACAGCGGGGTGTTTTACAGTCGCAGCGACGACGGCCGGGCGGCGTCCTTCTATGCCAATAGCACGCCGCTGGCCGAGCAGGACCATGCCAAGGCCTTGCGCCTGTCGCAGCTCGACCCGTTGATGCGCTCTCTGCAGGCGGCCAACCCGCTGGTGGCGGCCTGCTATTTCAACAGCTGGGACAGTTACAACCGCATCTATCCCTTCTTTATGACCCCCGAGCAGTATCCCCATGACATGGTGATACCGGATTACAACTTCTATTACCTGGCGGATGCCAAGCACAACCCCGAGCGCAAGGTGGCCTGGACCGATGTCTACCTCGACCCGGCCGGTCTGGGCTGGATGATGTCGGCGGTGGCCCCGGTGTATCGCGGCGATTTTCTCGAAGGGGTGGTGGGGCTGGATATCACGGTCGGGCAGATGCTCGGCGAGATCGGCGAGCTGGATGTGCCGTGGCAGGGCTACGCCATGCTGGTCAGCCATGATCACAACATCATGGCTCTGCCGCAGGCGGGCGAGGCCGATTTCGGCCTGCGCGAGCTGACCGAGTATTCCTATGCCGAGGCGGTGCGCCGCGAAGTGCTCAAGCCCGAGGACTTCAACCTGGGTAAACGCGACGAAATGCGGCCCCTGCTGCAGGCGATAAGCAAAGGCCAGGGTTCGGTGCAGGAGGTCATGCTGGGCGGGCGCAAGCAGCTGATCGCCTGGAGCGAGATTCCACAGACCGGCTGGCGTCTGCTGCTGGTGGTGGACGAGGAAAATATCTTCAGCGAGACCAATCGCCTGGCGCAGCGCTACCTGCATATCGGTTACCTGCTAATTGCCGGCCTGCTGCTGTTCTATCTGCTGTTCTTTGCGCTGATGTGGCTGCGCTCGCGGCGCTTGAGCGAGCAGCTGGTGCAACCGATCGATGGCATCGTCGGCATGATGCGGCAATTGGGCCTGGGCAATTTCCATCCCGCTGCGCCGCCGAGCCAGATCAACGAGTTGAGCAGCATGGCCGAAGCCGTGCAGCACACCGGCGAACAGTTGCAGGCCAGCGAAAGCGAGCGCCGCGAAGCGCAGCGGATTCTCCAGCTGGTACTGGAAAGCACCACCGAAAGTCTCTGGGAGGTGGATGCCGCGAGCATGACCATCAAGCTCAGCGAGCATTTTCTCCGGCGTTTCGGCCTGGCCCACGAGCGCATGAGCTTCAGCGAGTTCAACCAGCGCGTACATCCCAACGATCTGGAGCGCATTCGTCATCTGCGTCAGCTGTTCGCCACTAGCGGTGAGGACCACTTCGAGGCCGAATACCGCTACGCCGATGCCCGCGGCGAGTACGCCTGGCTGCTCAGCCGCGGCAAGGTGCTGGAGCGCGATGCCGAGGGCCATGCGCTGCGGATTGCCGGGACCCACGTCGACATCACCCGGCTCAAGCAGGTGCAGGATGACCTGCGCCGCGCCAGCCTGGATGCCCAGGCCGCCAGCCAGGCCAAGAGCCGTTTCCTGTCCAGCATGAGCCATGAGCTGCGCACGCCGCTCAATGCGATCTACGGTTTCGGCCAGTTGATCGAGATGGAGGTGCAGGACAAACCGGAGGCCCAGCAGGAGGCCGATTACGCCCGCGAGATCGTCAATGCCAGCCGTCACCTGACCTCGCTGGTCGACGATATTCTCGACCTGTCGAGCATCGAAAGCCGTCGCCAGCAACTCAACCTGCAGCCCGTGGAAGTCTGTGCGCTGTTGCGCGGTTGTGCCGAGCTGGTCCAGCCGGAGGCGCAGCAGCGCCAGTTGCAGCTACAGGTGCTGGCCGAAGCCGATGCGGGGCTCTATGTGCAGGCCGACGTGCGCCGCGTGCGCCAGGTGCTGCTCAACCTGTTGTCCAATGCGATCAAGTACAACAGCCCCCAGGGCCTGGTCAGCCTGGGCTATGAGGTGCGTTCGAACTGTGTGCGGCTGTGGGTCGAGGACAATGGCGCGGGCCTGAGTGTCGAGCAGCAGGCCAGTCTGTTTCAGCCGTTCCAGCGTCTGGGGCGGGAGAATTCGAGCATTCCAGGTACCGGGATCGGTCTGGTACTCTGCCGCGAGCTGGCCAGCCTGATGGGCGGCGAGATGGGCTTCAGCAGTGCGCCGGGGCGGGGCAGCCGTTTCTGGATCGACCTGCCCAGTGCGGCGGCACCGGGGGTGCAAAGCGCCGCCAGCGTCGAAGTTACGGCCCCGGCACCGCGGCAACTGGCCGAGGTGCTCTGCGTCGAGGACCACCCCGCCTGCCTGAAGGTGGTTCAGGAAGCGCTGCGCGAATTCGCCGAAGTACGCGGTGCGGGTTCGGTGCAGCGTGCCCTGGCCGAGCTGGAGGTCTGCACGCCGACCCTGCTGCTGCTGGATCTGGACCTGCCCGATGGCGATGGCCTGCTGGTGCTGGATGCCATGCGGCGCAACCCGCGTCTGCAGGCCGTGCCCGTGCTGGTGATCAGTGCTGCCGCCGATGAAGGGGTATTTGCCGAAGCGCGCCGGCGTGGGGCCCAGGCCTGCCTGGCCAAGCCCATCGACCTGGCTCAGGTACGCCGTGTGGCCCTGAGCCTGCTGGCCCACGGCCTGTAAGTGGCCAGGCTGGGCCTGTCGCCGGAGAGGGCGCGCAGGCCCGAGTCAGGTTATTCGCTGGCTTCGAGCAGTTGCAGGGCTTCGCCCAGTACCTTGACCGACTGGCCGTGGTCGCCGGCCTTGTGCAGGGTTTCACCCTCTGCGCGCAGCTGCTGCACCTGGGCGAGTAC
This sequence comes from uncultured Pseudomonas sp., assembly GCA_964578635.1. Taxonomy (GTDB): domain Bacteria; phylum Pseudomonadota; class Gammaproteobacteria; order Pseudomonadales; family Pseudomonadaceae; genus Aquipseudomonas. The sequence goes on along the minus strand of CAZOEC010000121.1, from coordinate 1,976 downwards.
CGCGGCATCGGCGGGCGGGTTGGATTTCAGTAGCCCATCGATCTTGGCCATATCGGCCGGGCAATGCATGGCCCAGAGCGAGGTGCTGAGCAGAGCAGCGGTGAGGAAAGCGGCTAAACGATGCATGGCAATCTCCTTTCTAGGATGGAGTCTTAACTCTAGAAGGCGTGGCGCAAAAGCGCAGAAAAGCGATGAGTGGTGGGGCTGGTGGCCGACAAACCCAGTGGTCGGCTCTGTCAGCCCCTTTCAGCTCGACTCAATTCGCCTCGGCGGCACCATCTTTGTTAGGCCCTTGCAGCAGCTGCAAGGCTTTTTCTGCATGAGTGCCGCAGGTTTCGCTGTCACCCATACGTTGGGCCTCTTCGGCAGCCTTCATGTGCTCTTCGACTTGCTCCTTGAGGGGCGAGGCCATGGTTGTGAGGGCTGCCTTGTTGTCCGAGAGCTTCTGCATGCCGAGGGTGCAGGTGTCTTCGGCAAAGGCCGGTGAAGCCAGCATGGCGATGGCGACAATGCTACACAGGGAAAATCCTTTCATGGGAATGTCCTTCGGTTAGTAACTGTTCTTTAGTTTTCGGGACGGGCTTATCAGGAGTGCAAGCGCGTCACCGAGAAGGTACTGAGCCCATTTACTGGGCTCACAGTAGATGACCCTTGTGGGTTGGGCTGAGTTCAGGTTTTTTAGTCTCTCCACCTGTACCCCTGGCCGGTGAGGGGCAGCAAGAGGAGGCCGTCGCCGCGCGATGCCTGGGGCCGGCGCAGCGCAATATTTTATGCGGCCGTGGCCGAGCCCCCTTGTTGATCGAGGGGCGTGCTGGTTAGGGAGTGTGTCTAGGTGTGGGCGCTGCTGACCCGATCGAGCAGATACACCAGCCCGTGATAATCGATACCGCCATGCTGGCTAAGGCCGATTTCGCAGGTGCGGCTGGTGCTGATGCCTTCCGCGCAGTACTGCACCGCGGACTTCAGGCTGCGCAGGGCGTGGCCGTTCAGCTCCGGGGTGGTAAAGCCCTTGTCGCCGGCAAAGCCGCAGCAGTGGATACCTTCGGGGATGACCACTTCGCTGGTGCAGCGCCGCACGATATCGATCAGCCCCTGGGCCTCGCCCAGGTGCTGGGTACTGCAGGTGACATGCACCGCCACCGGTTTGTCCTGCGGGGTAATCGTCAACCTGTCGAGCAACTGCTCGCGGATAAACTTCACCGGGTCATGCAGTTTCAGCCGGGCGTCGAGGCCATCCTGAAGCAGGCGCAGGGTGCAGGGGCTGGTGTCGCAGTAGATCGGATCGAGGCCGCCGCGGCTGGCCTTGAGCAGGGCGTCGATCAGCTCCTGCTTCTTGCGTTCGGCCTGCTCGCTGTAGCCCTTGGAGGCGAAGGGCTGGCCGCAGCAGAGGTTGTCCAGATCATCCGGGAACACCACCTGAAAGCCGCCTTTCTCCAGCAGGGCGCGGGTCTTGTCGAGCAGCGGCAGCTGTTCGCTATCGCCAGCTGCCGGGCCCATGGCGCGGGATACGCAGGCGGCCAGATAGACCACCCGTGGCCGTGTGTCCGAGTTGCTGACGGGCAGTTGCAGGCGTTGCAGCGGTTGCGGCATGGCCGGCGTCCACTGCGGCAGTTTGCCCTGGCTGGCCTTGCTGAGCGCCGCCGAGGTGCGGCTCAGCAGCGGCGCGCCCAGCAGCAGGCGCGCACCGTTGGCCACATGCAGCATCACCCGTGCGCCCTGCATGGCGCGGCGGAAGTTGTTCGCCAGCCAGTCGGCGCTGCGCGGGCTGTTGGCATCGCGGGCGCGCAGCTGGCGCACCAGATCGCCGGTGTTGATGCCCACCGGGCAGCGCTGGGCGCACAGGCCGGTGGCGGCGCAGGTGTCGATACCCTGGTACTGATAGGCCGCTTCCAGCTCGCGGGTGTCGATGCCAGCGCGCTTTTTCGCCTGAATATCGCGCCAGATCACGATGCGCTGGCGCGGGCTCAGGGTCAGGC
>CAZOEC010000120.1:0-14507 GCA_964578635.1 uncultured Pseudomonas sp. | reverse complement strand
GCGGTGGAAGGCCTGTCGATCATCGCCATCAGCTACTACCTGCTGAGCCTGTTCAAGCTCGGCGTCGAGGGTGCACACAGCCTGGGTATCGGCCTGTCGCCGCAACTGGCCGCGCTGCTACTGGGCCCCCTGGCCCTGCTGATTATCGGTGCTATCGCCTTGCGCATCCGCAAGGCCAGGCGTCATTAGGGCAACGGTGCGCGGGCTATTTGCCCTCGTAGGCGGCCAGGGTGACACCCGCCTGGGCGAGGCATTCACGCAGGTGCTTGATCTCCTGCTTGCTGCACTCATTGCTGTTGTGCGGGTGATGCAGAAAGAACTCATGCTGGTTGAGCACCACGCGAAAGCGCGCCCCCAGAACAGGTTCGACAGTAGCCCCCAGGTGATGCAGCAGCGACTCGACCTCGCGCCAGTGGATATTACTGGGCAAGGCACCCTGGAAGATCGAATGCAGCAGGTTCTGATGCTTGTGGCTCATGGCGACACCCTCGCTGACTGGCCGATTACTTCCAGCATAGCCAAGTGCGGGCCTGAACCCTTCGCCACCGCAGTCAGGTCAGCGATCGATAATCTGTTCGCGCATTGGGGCCAAGCGCGCCAACAGACGGTTCTGAGTGGTAATGGCTACACCCTGGTCGGTCATCGCCGCCTGCAGGTTTTCCACCAGGGCGTTGAAGTCGCTTGGGGTGAGGTCCAAGCCGGTATGGCTCTCCTCCATGCTGTCGCCGGTGTAGGTGCAGGGCCCGCCGGCCTCCATGCAGAACTGCTCCACCAGCTTGTCGCGCAGGCGCTGGATATCAACATCCTCGAAGTGTTGGACGATGCGCGTGTCACTGGCGATCTTCAGCAGCATGCCCTCCACCACCGCTTCGATGCCAGCCTGCTCGCCCAGGGCGCTGTACAGGCTGTCATCCTTGGGCGGTTGCTGGGCGCAGGCGCTGAGCGCCAGCAGCAGGGCAATGATCAGCAGGCGCATACTTAGAAACTCCCCTGAATGGACAGATAGACGCCATCCTGATTATCCAGGCTGGCGATTTCGCCCAGGCGGGCATAGGCCAGCACCACGGCCAGGTGCTTGTTGGGGAAGTAGCCGACAAACAGGTCGGCCCAGTCGCTTTCACCGGCAAAGCTCAAATTGTCCGGCTTCTCGCGGTATTCCGCGCCCAGGGCCCAGTGCGGGTTGAGCAGTACCGCGATTGAGCCTTCCTTGAGCACAGAGTGGCGATCGCGACGATCACCGCCAAAACCCAGCAGGCCCAGTTCGTTGGCCCGGCTGTAACGCAGGCCAGCATTGAGCAGCAGGTTGTAGCCGAAGGCACCGCCGAGGATCAGCCGACTGGCAGTCAGATAGCCTTCGGTATCCGAACTGCGCTGCGCACCCACCAGACTGGGAATCAGAAAATCACGTTGACGCTTGTGCTGCAGGCCTAGGGATACCTGAGGCAGCGTGTCGTAGATCAGGTCGCCGAACAGGCGCACCTTGAGGCCGAAGATATCCTGGCTGAGGCTGTTTTCCGGCAGATTCAGGTTGCGCGCCAGGGTGCCCAGATCGAAGCGCTGGCGGGCATAGGACAACTCGATGCGGTTATCGAACGAGGCGGCAATACCGGCCACATCCAGGCGGTAGTCGCCGGTCTCGACCCGTGTGGCGAATACATCCGCGCCCCATTCGCCGCGCTCGCCATAACCGGCCAGCACCGCCCAGGGGGTGATGCCACCGCCGGCAGCGCCCTCGAGGCTGCTGGTGCCACCAGTGGCCAACAGGCGGCCATCGGCCAGGCTCAGGCTGGAGAACAGGCTAAGGCCAAGCAGGCTGAGGAGTCGCTTCATGATTGCACCTCGCGGGTGCTTGCTTCGCGGTATTGCTCCAACCAGCTTTCAAAAGCCTTGGCCGCCAGGGGCCGGCTGATCAGATAGCCCTGGGCGGTGTCACAGCGCCAACGCTCAAGCAGGTGCAGGCAACGCTCGTATTCCACCCCCTCAGCCACCACCTTGAGGCCCAGACTGTGGCTCATGTCAATGGTGGAGCGGACGATCACCGAGTCTTCGCTAGCTTCGTCCAGATCGCGGATAAACGACTGGTCGATCTTCAATTCCTGCACCGGCATGCGCTTAAGCTGAGCCAGGGAGGAGTAGCCCGTGCCGAAGTCGTCCACCGACAGGCTGATGCCCAGCCCATGAAGCTCGTGCAAGACCTGCAGAGCCAGCTCGGGGTTGAGCATCATGCCGCTTTCGGTGATCTCGAAAACCAGTTGCTCGGCCGGCACCTTGTAATGCTTCAGCAGCTTGGCCACCCGCTGCGGCAGTTGTGGGTCGATCAGATCGGCGGTGGAAATATTCAACGACACCTGCACCCGCAGGTTGCGGGCGCTCCACTCGCGCAGTTGACGCATCACCTCTTCAATCACCCAGTTGGTCAGCAGTTGAATGCTGCCGGTGCGCTCGGCCAGGGGGATAAACTCTCCCGGCGAGACCATGCCCAGCTGGGGGTGCTGCCAACGCAGCAACGCCTCAGCCTGACGCACCCGGCCAGCGGCGATATCCAGCTTGGGCTGGTAGTGCAGCAGCAGCTCGCCACTTTCCGAGGCGCGGCGCAGATCGCGGATCAGCAGCATCTGCCGCTGCCGGGCATCGTCACGGCCGCGCTGATACAACTGCATGCGCCCCGGTTGCTGGGCGGCGTCCTGCATGGCAATGCCGGCACGGCGCAGCAGGTCGTCGGCATTGTCGCCATCGCCAGGGAAGGCGGCGATGCCGAAGCGGCAGTCCAGGGCCACCTCCTGGGTATTGATGCGCAACGGCTTGAGCAGCAGCTGCTGAAGTTTGTCGGCGATACCCACGGCACTGTCGCTGTCACAGTTGTCCAGCAGCAGCAGAAACTCGTCCGCCACCAACCGCGCCAGACTGTCTCCGGGGCGCAGCACGCCCTGCAGGCGCTGGCCCAACTGCTGCAAGACCCGATCACCGCCCTCCTGGCCGAGACTGTCGTTGACTGTGCGGAAGTTGCCGATGCCGATATGGATCAGCGCGGTGCTACGCCCGGCGGTGATGGCGCTGCCCAGCCGTTCCAGTGCCAGGGTGCGATTGGGCAGGCCGGTGAGGGCATCATGCAAGGCGTTGTGCGCCAGCTGCCGCTCGCGCTCGGCGATCCCCGTCTGCATGCTTTGCAGGGCCTTGGCCAGGCTGCCCAGTTCATCGCTGCGCTGCATGGCAATCGGCACCTGATAGTCGCCCTGCCCCACCCGTTCGGCCACCGCCGCCAGTTGCTGCACCGGCTGTGACACATTACGCGCCAGCAACAGCGCACCGCCCAGGGACGCCAGCAAGGCCGCCAGGGCAATCAGCAGGATATTGCGATCCAGCCCGGCGAAGGCCTGCTCGGCCTGGGTCAGGGACTTGTGCAGCATGGCCTGGACGGCAAAGCCTTCACCCTCGGCCAGCAACAGGCGCTGGCCCAGGTACTGCTGCTCGGCCAGGGTCTGCACCTGATCGAAGAAGGGTGCCGGCAATACGGCCTGCAATTGCTGGCGCTGCGACCCACTCAGGGTGCTGATCCAGATATCCGTCTGACCTGGCTGACTGGCTACCAGCGTCAGGTCTAGATGGGTCAGTTCGCGCAGCTCCGTAGCAAAGGCTTCATCCACCTGAAAGCCCATCATCACTCGGGCAATCGGTAGGGGAGCATTGACCGTGGCCTGCACCAGCAGATAGAGGCGCGCGCCCATGGGCATCAGAAACACCGCCACGCCTTCACGCTGGCGCTGCATCATCTGCATGCTCAGCCATTGCGCGGTATGCGGGCTGATCTGGCGGTCGGTACTGACCTCAAGGCTGCCATCCAGGCCAAGCATCATCACCGCTCCGGCATTGATCCGCGCGCCGTGGTTGGCCAGGGCCGAGCGGATGGTGTCGCTATCGCCGCTGGCCACCGCGTCCTTGAAGCCGAAATCGGCTACCAGCACCTGCACCGCGTCGTGCAGCTGGCGCCCGCGCACCTCCAGCAGCTGCTGAAACACCAGGCTGCCGACCTCCAGCTGCTCGCGCGCCTGGGCCCGCACCGCAGCGTTGGTGGCCGTCTGCACCGCGACATACAGCGCGGCGATCACCACCAGCAGCAACAACACCAGTACGCTGGCGATCCTCCCCTGGAAACTACTGCGCAGCATCGCGAGCCTTCTTGAATGCATCGCCAAAGGCACTCTGCGGCGCACTGGCGGGGGCGACCTCGGCGGGCTGCACGGCCAGGCTAAAGCGCTGCCGAGTGCCCGCCTCGCCCAGTTGCAGTTCACCTCCAGGCTGACTCAGCATATCGGCCAGCTGCGGGTGCCAGAGGCTGACCTGATAGCGCCCGGCTGGCAGACCGTCGAGCTGCACGCGGCCCTGATCGTCACTGACGGCAAACCAGGGATCATCGGTGACATACACATAACCCAGCATCCAGTCATGGATATTGCAGCCCAGCGCCACCACCCCCGGGGTATCGAACAACACCGGCTCACTGGGCGTGCCTTTGTACAGACGCAACTCAAAACGCTTGGCCGGGGAGAAGGAATAGACGTGATGACGGATGTCGTCGCTATTGGGGAAGCTCACCGCCGTGCCGGTGCGTACCGCCAGTACATGGGGCATAAATTGCTGTGCCCGTTGATCCATCACCCCTGGCGCGGCAGGTTGCGCGCCGCCCAGGGGGCCCTGCAGCGTCAGTACCGCGTTGGCCAGGGGCTGACCCGCAGGATCGACCAATTCGGCCTGCAAGCTGACGGCCCATAATGGGGATGCCAAGAGTGAGGCAAAAACTAACAGGGCAGTGCGCAACGGAAGACAACCAGGCTTACTCATATGCAGTGCTCACTAGGGGCGCAGCTCGGATCCCGCCGATGACGAGACACCCAAGCACTTCGTGCGCCGACGCCATGCAGCTTAGCCGGGCGACTGCGGAACTGCATCCAGGTAATAGCGCCCAATCTCTTTTGACCGGGTGCAAGCCTGAAATAGCAGGCCCGGAGGAGCGGCAGGAATATGTTGCGGATTCTTACTCGGCACCGCGCAGGCGCTTAGGCGTCAGCCCCAGATAACGACGCATGGCCGTGGTCAGGGCGCTCTGGCTGGAGAAACCGCATTCTTCGGCGATGCGGATCAACGGCAAGGCGCTTTCGCGCAACAGCCTGGCGGCGCGGTCCAGCCGGGTTTTCAGCAGATACTGGTGCGGGGTCAGGCCCACGCTGTCCTTGAACTGGGCATGAAAATGACTGGGGCTGAGGCAGGCCACCTGGGCCAGTTCAGCGACACTGATGCGCCGCGCCAGGTGCTCGCCGATATAGCCGTCGAGACGCTCCAGGTTCAGCGGCCCAAGCACCCGCGCATGCTGTTCGCCGAACAGGCGCAGGTGCAGGGCACGCAGCAGAACGCCGCCCAAGGCACGGGCCAGCATGGGATCGGAACCGTAGCGTTCCAGTTCGGCCCCGGCGTAGTTCAGCAGGTTCTGGAAATCGGCATCCAGCTGCGGGTAACGCGGGGTTTCAAACAGGTGGGTCAGCAGCTCCAGGTCTTCGCTGGAAGTGCCCTGCTCGTTCAGGTCGATGATCAGCATGCGGTTATCGCCGATGCCGGCGAACTGATGGTCGGCGTCGCCCGGCACCAGGCAGGCACGCATGCGACACACCTCGCCGCCCCGACCATTGACCTCGAATTCCGCGCGCCCAGCCAGCGACAACACCAACTGATGGTGGTCGTGGGTATGTTCGTGAGCCTGATCATCCAGGCGCAACAGACGGGCTTTGAGCATCGCTAGGGCAATCCGCGGTGGGGTGGTGGCACTTTAACCAGTTGCGCGATCGGCCGTAACCCCCACCGACCAGCGGCTGGCGGGGGTAGCGGGTGCACACAGCGGATGGTCGGGGGTGGGTGCCAGGGCTCATCAGAGCCGTGGCGCAGTTCGGGGCACGCCTGCGCAAAACACGCACCAAAATAGCCACACACAGCCATCAACGCACGAAAATGACGCGATCACAGCGCGCATTGCCGGTGCCAAAGCCCGCTGCAGCGCGGTTTGGCGCATCTGGCAGGAGATTTGCAGGCCCGCCATGCACGCTTTTCGTGCTGTCTGCCGATCCGAGGAGTCCTGCCATGGAACTCAGCATTGCCATTGCCCTGGCATTGGCCCTTTATCTACTGGGCCAGTGGCTGCACAGGCGCGCCAGCCAGCGCCATTACCAGCACCTAGGCGCACTGCAGAGTGCCACCCTGCAACGAGCCCTCGAACTGCTGCAGCACCTGCAGAAACACCGCGGCCTGGGGGCACAACAGGATATCGTCAGCGTCAGCCAGCGTAACGCCATCGCCCGCCAACTCGATCAGCTCTGGCTGAACTGGCCCGGGCCCAGCCTGCAGCTGGCCCCACTGCAGGAAGACTGGCCCAGACTGCGGCGCAATCCGGCCGATTTTTCCGCCCACTGCCAACTGATCGAAGGCCTGCTGAAGGTTATCGAACAGCTCGAGGAACGCCTGTGCCTGGCCGCGACCAGCGAACTGGGCGGCCTCGGCCAGGCCTGCCGGGTACTCGAAGACCTGGCGCGTCTGCGCGGTCTGGCCGTGCGGGCGACCAACTACAAGCACTGCCCGGCCGGACTGCAACAGCAGATGCGCCAGCTCTGCCAGAAGCTCGATCAGCCGCACAATACGGCCCCGTTGCAGCAACTTCTGCAACGTATCGAGCATGAGCTGATCGCGGCCCCACAGGTACAGCTGGCCCCGGGCGAGTGTTTTGCGCTGTTCGCCCCGGCGATCGAAGAGTGCGCCCAACGCCTGCGTCTGCCCAGCGCTGCCCTTGGCCAGGGCTAGGGTTACGCCAGCCAATCTGCGCAGCTATGCTGGCAGGCACTGACCACTGCCTGGAGTTGACCATGACCGCCCTCCGCTTGCCGTTGCTACTCGGCCTTGCTCTGTTGAGCGCTTGCGCACACAAGCCCAGCAGCGTGACCCTGCAACAGAACCAGCAGAGCAAGTGCCCGCTGACCCTGTACAGCGGCCAGCAGATGATTCTGCATATGCCGAGCAACCCCACCACCGGCTTTCGCTGGCTGGTCCGTGATTCCGCTGCCAACGTCCTGCAGAGCCTTGGCCCCGAGGTCTACAGCAACCCGGAAGACGCCGGCCTGGTCGGCAGTGCCGGACGCTCGACCTGGCGCTTCCAGGCCAAGCAGCCGGGCGAGGGTCGCCTGCTGCTGACCTATCAGCGCCCCTGGGAAGTGGGCGTGGTACCGGCGCAAAGCTTCGACTGCACCATCAGGGTCAAGTAGTACGGCAGCACGGGGACATCCGTGGGCTGCCACGACCCTAGCGCCGGCAGGTTCCAGACCAGTGGCGGTCGCAGCCTCGGCAGGCCGCCGGCAGTCAAACTCAACGTCGTGACCGGCTTAACAAGCAGAGCGGCGAGATATCGACTATAGAAGAGAGACACGCCCTCACTCAGGAAAACCAACATGACGGACACTGGGTATGCAGTTGGCCTGTTCCTCATGCTGACCTTGCTTTCAGGCTGCAGCAGCCTTCTGCCCAGCGAGCAGGAAGAAGCCCTTTCCCCGTTCGACGACTACCTGGATGCAGAAATCCGCTACGCCCAGGCCATTCCCGGAAAAACCACCCGCGCCGAGCTGTTCGCCCTGGGCTTCGATCCCCTGAAGGAAGGCAACGGCAAGATGCTCTCTTTTATCGACATCCGCCTGATGTTCGTGCAGCCCAATGTGCCCATCGACTACCTGCCCGAAGGCCTGCTGCACTGCCTGGAAGCCAAGGACCGCTGCATCGGCTATTCCTTCGAGTTCAACAAGACCGACACCCAGCGGGTCGGTAACTTCTGGGCCGACGCCTTCAATTTCCGCAAGAAGAGCGAGCTGCAGGGCTGGATTTTCCGCTCGGTCTTCGTGCTGGTGGATGAGGTGCTGGTGCACAAACTCAGCAACGGCGAGCCAAACATCCGCCGCTACGAGGTCAAGCGCAATCCACTGGGGCCGCTGCAGGGTGCCGGCGAGTTCTTTTCCGACCAATTGAAGTAATCATGGTTTGGCTTGAGGCCGCACTTGGCTAAAATGCCGGCCTTTCTCGACCAGTGCGCAGCCACCGTGACCAAACAGCCCGATCGCCTCTTCGCCCAGCCCCTGGCCCAGGTGCCCGACTTCGCCTTCAACGAGGATGTGGTACGGGTATTCCCGGACATGATCAAGCGCTCGGTGCCGGGTTACCCGACCATTGTCGAGAATATCGGCGTGCTCGCAGGCCAGTTCGCTCAACCACACAGCGTGCTCTACGACCTGGGTTGCTCCCTGGGTGCGGTGACCCAGGCGCTGCGCCGCCATGTGCAGATCGAAGACTGCCGGGTGATCGCCGTGGACAACTCCAGCGCCATGGTCGAACGCTGCCGCGAATACCTGCACGCCCAGGACTCGATGTTTCAGGAGTTGCTGCCAGTTGAGATGATCGAGGCCGATATTCTCGCCCTGGCGTTTCAACCGACCTCGCTGGTGGCGCTGAATTTCACCCTGCAATTTATCCAGCCCGAACAGCGCCTGCCCCTGCTCTCGCGGATCCGCCAGGCCCTGATGCCCGGCGGCGCACTGATCCTCTCGGAAAAGCTGCGTTTCGAGGATCAAGCGCAGCACGACCTGCTCGGCGAACTGCATATCGCCTTCAAACGTGCCAACGGCTACAGCGAACTGGAAATCGCCCAGAAGCGCAGTGCCATCGAGAAAGTCATGCTGCCCGACAGCCTGGAGCAGCACCGCGAACGCCTGCTGGCTGCCGGCTTCAGCCAGGTGGTGCCCTGGTTCCAGTGCCTCAACTTCGCCTCCCTGGTTGCCCTGCCATGATCGGCCGCCTCGACCTCGACGCCCTGCAAGCACAACTGGCTGGCACCCCGCTGCAAGACTGGGCGGCCGACCTGCCCGGGCAGATCGACGCCAAGCTGGCGGTCGGCCATGGCGACCTGCCGCGCTGGTACGGCGCGGTACAGGCGCTACCGGAACTGAACGTCGAACAGCTCGAGCTGCTGCACAGTTTCAGTTTCAACGGCCATTGCGACGAGACGACCCGCGCCGCACTGAAAACCGCCTTGCAGGGCCTGATCCCCTGGCGCAAGGGGCCCTTTCATCTGTTCGACGTACAGGTCGACACCGAATGGCGCTCGGACTGGAAGTGGCAACGTGTCGCCCCACACCTGGAGCTCAAGGGCAAACGGGTGCTGGATGTGGGCTGCGGCAACGGCTACTACATGTGGCGCATGCTCGGAGCCGGCGCGGACAGCGTGGTCGGCATCGACCCCAATTGGCTGTTCCTCTGCCAGTTTCTGGCGATGAAAAACTACCTGCCCGACCTGCCCGCCTGGCATCTGCCGCTGGCCTTCGAGGAATTACCCGGCAAGCTGCAAGGTTTCGACACGGTGTTCTCCATGGGCGTGCTGTATCACCGCCGCTCGCCCATCGATCACCTGATCGACCTCAAGGACTGCCTGGTCAAGGACGGCGAACTGGTGCTGGAAACCCTGGTGGTGGAAGGCGATGCCCAGCAGGTGCTGGTCCCGGAAGACCGCTACGCACAGATGCGCAATGTCTGGTTCCTGCCCTCGGTGCCAGCGCTGGAGCTGTGGCTACGCCGCGCCGGTTTCGTCGATGTGCGCTGCGTCGACGTCAGCACCACCAGCGTGGACGAACAGCGCTCGACCGAGTGGATGCGCTTTCAATCGCTACCCGAGTTTCTCGACCCCGCCGACCACAGCCGCACCGTGGAAGGCCTGCCGGCCCCCTGCCGCGCCGTGCTGGTGGCACGCAAGCCCTAACGTAGCAGGACGTAGGATGGGTTGAGCGCAGCGATACCCATCACCGGATCGATGGGTTACGCCGCTGCGCGGCTAACCCATCCTACGTTTTATCCGCGATTAGCCGCCGCGACGATCAATGCCTTCATCTCCGCCACCGCCTGCTTAAAGCCGACGAACAAGGCTTGGGCCACCAGGGCGTGGCCGATATTCAACTCGTTGATCCCGGCAATCGCCGCCACCGGTTCGACGTTGTGGTAGTGCAGGCCGTGGCCGGCATTAACGATCAGCCCATGCTGCAGGCCGCAGGCCACGCCATCGCGAATCCGCGCCAACTCACGGGCAGCCTCCTCGGGGCTATGAGCATCGGCATAGCGCCCGGTATGCAACTCGATAGCCGGTGCGCCGACCCGCTTGGACGCCTCGATCTGCTGCGGATCCGGGTCGATAAACAGTGACACTTCGCAGCCGATCTTACTCAGGCGCTCCACAGCGGCACGAATCCGCGCCTCCTGCCCGGCCACATCCAGACCACCTTCAGTAGTAAGCTCCTGGCGGGTTTCCGGCACCAGACAGACGTGTTCGGGACGAATGCTTTCGGCGAAGGCAAGCATCTCCTCGGTGACACCCATCTCGAAGTTCATCCGCGTCTGCATGACCTCCTTGAGCAGGCGTACATCGCGCTCCTGGATATGCCGACGGTCTTCGCGCAGGTGCACGGTGATGCCATCGGCACCCGCCTCTTCAGCATCCAGCGCGGCCTTGACCGGATCCGGGTAGCGAGTCCCGCGGGCCTGGCGCAGGGTGGCGACATGGTCGATGTTTACACCCAGCAGAATTCGGTTGGCATCAGTCACGTTTCGGCTCCTTGAGCGTCATAAACAATTCACGGCTGACCAGCGGTCGGCCGCCTAAATGGGGGGCTAGGGCCTGGCGCATCAGGCGTTTGGCGGCGGCCAGGGCACCGGGTGCAGTCCAGTCCGCCTCGGCCATGGCCAGCAGCTCGGCCCCTTGAAACACACCGGGCTGCAACTGACCAATCGGCACCAACCCGGTTTCGGTATGCAGGCGATACAAACCAGCCGGGACTATGGGTTGACCTTGGCTGTCCAGATCCAGGGCGAAACCATAGCCCAGCTCATCGAGCAGACGCCATTCAAAAGAGCGCAGCAGAGGTTCCAGGGCACGTCCTTCGGCCAGGGCCAGCACGGTCATGGCGTAATGTTCGAAGACGGCGGGATGGGGGTCTTCGGCAGGAAGCAGGCGAATCAGCAGCTCGTTGAGATACAGGCCGCTGAATAGCGCCTCGCCCACCAGCAGATTGGGAATACCGGCAGGATCGAGGCGGCCGACGTTCTTCAGCTCGCCACGTCCGCGAAACTCGGCTTCCAGCGGAATAAACGGCCGCGCCAGGCTGCCGGCCTTGCCCCGTGCGCCGCGCAATACGGCGCGCAGGCGACCTTGCGGGGTGAGAAAGTCCACCAACGCGCTGCTTTCGCGGTAGGCACGGCTGTGCAGGACATAGGCGGGCTGACTAGGGGCAAGCATGGGTTTACTCGCAAAGCGGGCGCAAGGGCGCGCCCGAGGGCAACTCAGATGTTGTCGTAACCCAGGGAGCGCAGTGCACGCTCATCATCCGACCAGCCACTTTTGACCTTGACCCAGAGGTTGAGCATGATTTTGGAGTCGAACATCACCTCCATATCCTTGCGCGCTTCCTGGCCGATGCGTTTGATCCGCTCGCCTTTGTCACCAATGATGATTTTCTTCTGGCCATCACGCTCCACCAGAATCAGCGCGTGGATATGCAGGATTCGCCCGTCGCGCTTGAACTCCTCGATCTCCACGGTGATCTGGTACGGCAGCTCGGCACCCAGCTGGCGCATGATCTTCTCGCGCACCAGTTCGGCGGCGAAGAAGCGGCTGGAGCGATCGGTAACCTGGTCTTCCGGGAAGAAGTGCACACCTTCCGGCAAACGCTCGCCGACCAGCTTTTCCAGGGTGTCGAGGTTATGCCCGTGCTGGGCGGAGACCGGCACGATCTCGGCGTTGGGCAGCTGGGTGGCCAGCCACTCCAGGTGCGGCATCAGTTCGGCCTTGTCTTCGATGCGATCGGTCTTGTTGATCGCCAGAATCACCGGGCCTTCGACGTACTGGATGCGCTCCAGCACCATCTGGTCTTCATCGGTCCAGCGGGTGCGGTCGACTACAAAGATCACCACGTCGACATCCTTTAGCGCCGACGAAGCGTTCTTGTTCATATAGCGGTTGAGGGCTTTCTCGTTGTTCTTGTGCAGGCCGGGGGTATCGACATAGATAGCCTGCACTTCACCCTCGGTCTTGATGCCGAGCATATTGTGGCGGGTGGTCTGCGGCTTGCGCGAGGTGATCGCCAGCTTCTGGCCGAGGATGTGGTTGAGCAACGTCGACTTGCCCACGTTGGGCCGGCCGACGATGGCGACATAGCCACAGCGTGTAACGGGTGTATCAGTCATTGCCATTCTCCACACCCAGGGCGATCAGCGCGGCAGCGGCCGCAACCTGCTCGGCGATACGCCGGCTGGCACCCTGCCCCAGGGTTTTGTCATTTAATAAGGTGATCTGACATTCGACTACGAATGTCCGACAGTGCGGCTCGCCCTGGATATCCGCCACTTCATAACGTGGCAGCTCGCAGCCGCGCGACTGCAGAAATTCCTGCAGGCGGGTTTTCGGGTCCTTGTTGGTATCGACCAGGGTCAGGCTGTCCAACTCGGTGGTCAGCCAGGCTAGCACCCGCTCGCGGGCCGCCTCCATACCTGTGTCCAGGTAGATGGCACCAATCAGCGCTTCCAATGCATCAGCCAGAATCGACTCGCGGCGAAAGCCGCCGCTCTTCAATTCGCCGGAACCCAGGCGCAGGTACTCACCCAGATCGAAACCACGGGCCAGAATGGCCAAGGTTTCACCCTTGACCAGACGCGCGCGCAGACGTGACAGCTGACCTTCGCGGGCCAGCGGAAAGCGCTGAAACAGCGCTTCGCCGGCAACGAAATTGAGAATGGCATCGCCGAGAAACTCCAGACGTTCGTTATTGCGTCCGGCAAAACTGCGATGGGTCAGGGCCAGGACCATCAGCTCCTGGTCTTTAAAGCTGTAGCCGAGCTGACGCTCGAGGCGGGCCAGGGAATCACTCACGGCATGCGCACACGAAATTCTTTATCGAAACGCACCACCAGATCGATATTCTGGATCAGCGGCTCACGTTTCTCATACTTCAGGTGAGCGCGGAACTCGTTATTCTCGATCGTTACCTTGAGAGCATCTTTCAAGTTCAAATCGCGAATGGTGTTCACCTCCATGCCTTTTCCGACATGGCCATAGAACGCTCCAACACTACGAACCTCCATGGATGGGTCAGTTTCCACCGAGGTAATAATTTTTTCCAACGACATATAGTCGAGGTAGTGCGGAAGCATTTTAAACACCGCACTAGCAAAGAAGGCGATGAACGCCAGCACCATCAACCAGCCCAGTATCGACATACCCTTTTGCGAACGCGCAAATTTCATATTTGACCCCAAGTATTTGAGTTATCCGATAGCCATTGAGGCTGGAGACAAGACTATATATAGCCTGCGACGCTGCATTTAACAGCGTCGCAAAATTATCAGCGCGTCAGTGAATCAGGCCGACGCGGGAGAAATTGGGCAGGTTGCGCGACTTGGGATCGGGCCAGCTCATCCACACAGCGAAGGCTTTGCCGACGATATTCTGATCCGGCACCATGCCCCACAGGGCCTTGGGAATCGCCGGATCATTCCAGTAACGGCTGTCGTTGGAGTTGTCGCGGTTGTCGCCCATCATAAAGTAATGCCCTTGCGGCACCACCCACTCGCGACCCGGCTCAACCCGGTAACGTTTCATTTCCTTGCGGATCTGGTGCTCGGCCTCGCCCAGTTTCTCGCTGTACAGCACGGCACTGCCCAGGCTACCCGGCTCTTCGCCCAGTAATTGCTGAGCCACCGGCTCACCGTTGATAAACAGGCGCTTATCGCTGCTGTAGGCCACATGGTCACCCGCCAGGCCGACCACCCGCTTGATGTAGTTGATATTGGGTTCGCTGGGGTAACGGAACACCATCACATCGCCGCGTTGCGGATCACCCACCTCGATCACCTTGGTATCGAGCACCGGCAGGCGGATACCGTAGGCAAACTTGTTGACCAGGATAAAGTCGCCCACTTCCAGGGTTGGCTTCATCGAACCCGAGGGGATCTGGAACGGCTCGACCAGAAAGGAGCGCAACACCAGAACGATGGCCAGAACCGGGAAGAAGGACTTGCCGTACTCGACCAGCAGCGGCTCCTTGTTCAGGCGATCCACCACCGCCTCGTCGGGCTCACCGACCTGCCCATGGTAGGTGGCGATGGCTGCTCGCCGGCGCGGAGCCAGAAAGATCAGATCGAACAGCGCCAGCGCGCCACAGACAGCGACAGCGATAACCAGCAACAGCGGGAAATTTAGCGACATAGGACCTAACTATCCAACCTGAGCACGGCGAGGAAGGCTTCTTGTGGAATTTCCACGTTACCGACCTGTTTCATGCGTTTCTTACCGGCCTTCTGCTTCTCGAGCAGTTTCTTCTTACGGCTGACGTCACCGCCGTAGCATTTGGCCAATACGTTCTTTCTGAGTGCCTTGACGGTTGTCCGCGCCA
>CAZOEC010000119.1:0-14728 GCA_964578635.1 uncultured Pseudomonas sp. | reverse complement strand
GCATCGAGAAGCCGGTCGACAACTTCGCTGAAGAAGTTGCTGCCCAGCTGGCTGCTAGCAAGCAGTAAGACGGCTACCGCTGTCGCCCCGAAGAGGCTGCCCGCTAACGCGCGCGGCCTCTTTGTCAAATTAGGGGGATGGCAGGCTGTAACGGGTGGATTGGGCTTTTGCACCAACCGCTCAGGGCGCTGTCGAAGCGCTCGATAATGGCGGCCCGCGGGGTCGCACGAATTTCTAACGCCGCAGGAGAGACTGGTAATGGCTCAGCAGGTGAGTGGTCGTCAACCGCGCTATAAGCGCATTCTGCTCAAACTTAGCGGCGAAGCCCTGATGGGGTCGGAAGACTTCGGTATCGACCCCAAGGTGCTCGATCGCATGGCGCTGGAAGTCGGCCAGTTGGTCGGTATCGGCGTGCAGGTCGGCCTGGTAATCGGTGGTGGCAACCTGTTCCGTGGTGCGGCCCTGAGCGCTGCCGGCATGGACCGGGTAACCGGCGACCATATGGGTATGCTGGCTACCGTGATGAACGCTCTGGCCATGCGCGACGCGCTGGAGCGTTCGAATATTCCGGCCATCGTCATGTCGGCGATTTCCATGGTCGGGGTGACCGATCACTACGACCGGCGCAAGGCGCTGCGTCATCTGAAGACCGGTGAGGTGGTGATTTTCGCCGCTGGCACTGGCAACCCGTTCTTCACCACCGATTCGGCTGCCTGCCTGCGCGCCATCGAGATCGATGCCGACGTAGTGCTCAAGGCAACCAAGGTGGACGGTGTGTACACTGCCGATCCGTTCAAGGATCCGCACGCCGAGAAGTTCGACCGTCTGACCTACGATGAAGTGCTCGACCGCAAGCTGGGCGTCATGGACCTGACGGCAATCTGTCTGTGCCGCGACCATAATATGCCGCTGCGGGTTTTCAATATGAACAAGCCCGGTGCCCTGCTGAATGTTGTAGTGGGTGGTGCCGAAGGCACTCTGATTGAGGAAAATAAAGAATGATCAACGCGATCAAGCAAGACGCCCAAGTGCGCATGCAGAAGAGCCTGGAATCGCTGCTTCATGCATTCAGCCGTATCCGTACCGGTCAGGCTCACCCGAGCATCCTCGGTGGCGTGATGGTGCCTTACTACGGTTCGGACACTCCGCTGAACCAGGTGGCCAACGTCACCGTCAAGGATTCGCGCACCCTGCAGGTTGTGGCCTTCGAGCGCAATATGCTGGCGGCCGTCGACAAGGCGATCCAGAGCTCTGGTCTGGGCTTCAACCCGACCAACCTGGGCGAGCTGCTGCTGATCTCCATGCCGGCGCTGACCGAAGAAACCCGCAAGGGCTTCACCAAGCAGGCCCGTGATGCCGCCGAAGATGGTCGTGTCGCCGTGCGCAATATCCGTCGCGATGCCCTCAGCCAGCTGAAAGACCTGGTCAAGGAAAAGGAAATCAGCGAAGACGAAGAGCGTCGCGCCGCCGACGAGATCCAGAAGCTGACCGACAAGTTCGTGGCCGAGATCGAAGTGGCTGTGAAGCAGAAAGAAGCGGATCTGATGGCCGTTTAACGGCCAGGGTATCGTCATGGACAAGACCAAAGACGGTAACCAGGTCGCTGTGCCGCGGCATGTGGCGATCATCATGGACGGCAATAACCGCTGGGCGAAAAAACGCCTGCTGCCGGGTGTTGCCGGCCATAAAGCCGGTGTCGATGCGGTGCGTGCGGTTATCGAGGTGTGTGCCGAGGCCGGGGTCGAGGTATTGACCCTGTTCGCCTTCTCCAGCGAGAACTGGCAGCGTCCGGCCGAGGAAGTCAGTGCGTTGATGGAGCTGTTTCTCGGTGCGCTGCGCCGTGAGGCCAAACGTCTCAACGACAATGACATCAGCCTGCGCATTATCGGCGACCGCTCGCGCTTTCATCCCGAGCTGCAGGCAGCCATGCGTGAGGCCGAGGCGCAGACCGCTGGCGACAAGCGTTTTGTCCTGCAGGTGGCGGCCAATTACGGCGGCCAGTGGGATATCGCCCAGGCCGCTCAGCGGCTGGCGCGGGAGGTGCAGGGTGGCCATTTGCGTGCCGAAGATATTACCCCTGAGCTGCTGCAGAGCTGTCTGGTAACCGGCGATTTGCCGCTGCCGGATCTGTGCATTCGCACCGGTGGTGAGCATCGCATCAGTAACTTCCTGCTCTGGCAGCTGGCTTACACCGAGCTGTATTTCTCCGACCTGTTCTGGCCGGATTTCAAACACGAAGCCATGCGTAAAGCCCTGGCCAATTTTGCTAGCCGTCAGCGTCGCTTTGGTAAGACCAGCGAGCAGCTGGCTGCCGAGGCGCGTAGCTAATGCTCAAGCAACGAATTATCACGGCGCTGGTGCTGTTGCCTTTCGCGTTGGGCGGCTTCTTTCTGCTCGACGGTGGGCTGTTCGCCCTGTTTATCGGTGCGGTAGTCAGCCTGGGGGCCTGGGAATGGGCGCGTCTGGCCGGCTTTACTGCTCAGGTGCAGCGCGTGGCCTACGCCGCGTTGGTGGCGGTGTTGTTATTGGCCCTGTACCTGTTGCCGGCGTTGGCTCCATGGGTGCTGTCGCTCGGGGTTGCCTGGTGGGCGCTGGCGACTTTGCTGGTGCTCGGCTATCCGGCCAGCAGCCGTTACTGGGCGCAGGCTCCGGTCAGGTTGCTGATTGGTCTGCTGATTCTGCTGCCGGCCTGGCAGGGCCTGGTGCTGTTCAAGCAGTGGCCTGAGGCGAATTGGCTGATTCTGGCGGTGATGGTGCTGGTCTGGGGGGCGGATATCGGTGCCTATTTCTCCGGTCGGCGTTTTGGCAAGCGCAAGCTGGCCCCGCGGGTCAGTCCCGGCAAGAGCTGGGAAGGGGTGTTTGGCGGCTTGCTGGCCACCCTGCTGATTTGCCTGCTGGTGGGCCTCTACCGCGGCTGGTCGACCCTCGACCTGCTCCTGGCCCTGGCTGGCACCGCCGTGGTGGTGCTGGTTTCGGTGGTCGGTGATCTGACCGAAAGCATGTTCAAGCGTCAGTCCGGGGTGAAGGACAGCAGTAATCTGCTGCCGGGCCACGGCGGCGTACTGGACCGTATCGACAGCCTGACTGCGGCCATTCCGCTGTTTGCTGCGCTGCTCTGGCTGGCCGGCTGGGGCGCTCTGTGAGTTCTCTGCAGCAGGTCACCGTGCTCGGGGCAACCGGCTCGATCGGCCTGAGCACCCTGGATGTGATCGCTCGCCACCCCGAGCGCTACCAGATTTTTGCCCTTTCCGGCTTTAGCCGTCTGGCCGAGCTGGAAGCCCTGTGCCTGCTCTACCGCCCGCGCTTTGCCGTGGTGCCCGAGGCCGATGCCGCGCGCCAGCTGCAGGTGGATCTGCGCGCCGCAGGTTTGGCCACTGAGGTGCTGCACGGCCCCGCAGGGTTGTGCCAGGTCGCCGCGCATCCCGAGGTGGATACGGTGATGGCGGCGATTGTCGGCGCGGCTGGCCTGCCGCCGACACTGGCGGCGGTGGAGGCGGGCAAGAAGGTTCTGCTGGCCAATAAAGAAGCCCTGGTGATGTCCGGCGCGCTGTTTATGCAGGCGGTCAAGCGCAGCGGTGCCGTGCTGCTGCCGATCGACAGCGAGCACAACGCGATCTTTCAGTGCCTGCCCGGCGACTATGCCCGCGGCCTGCCGCAGGTCGGGGTGCGGCGTATCCTGCTGACCGCATCCGGCGGGCCGTTTCGCGAGATGCCGCTGGAGCAGCTGCGGGACGTGACCCCCGAGCAGGCCTGCGCCCATCCCAACTGGTCGATGGGGCGCAAGATCTCGGTGGACTCGGCAAGCATGATGAACAAGGGCCTGGAGCTGATCGAGGCCTGCTGGTTGTTCGATGCCAGGCCTGCGCAGATCGAGGTGGTGGTGCACCCGCAGAGCGTGATCCATTCGCTGGTCGATTATGTCGACGGCTCGGTATTGGCTCAGCTGGGTAACCCGGATATGCGCACCCCCATCAGTCATGCACTGGCCTGGCCGGAGCGTATCGATTCGGGGGTCGCGCCGCTGGATCTGTTTGCCGTCGCGCGTCTGGACTTCCAGGCCCCCGACGAGCAGCGTTTTCCCTGTCTGCGTCTGGCGCGGCAGGCGGCAGAGGCGGGCGGTACCGCGCCGGCCATGCTCAATGCGGCCAATGAAGTGGCGGTGGCGGCCTTTCTCGAGCGGCGCATCCGCTTCCCGGAAATCGCGCGTATCATCGAAAGCGTACTGAACGCCGAAGCCGTCCGGGCGGTCGAAAGCCTGGATACGGTGTTGGCCGCAGATAAGCGTGCACGCAGTCTGGCGCAGCAATGCCTGGGCGGTAGTAGCCGCGGAGAAGTTTGATGAGTGCGCTTTATATGCTGGTGGGTACCCTGGTTGCGCTAGGGGTACTGGTGACGTTCCATGAGTTCGGCCATTTCTGGGTCGCCCGCCGCTGTGGGGTCAAGGTCCTGCGCTTTTCCGTGGGTTTCGGCACGCCCTTGCTGCGTTGGCATGATCGTCAGGGCACCGAGTTTGTAATCGCCGCCATTCCCCTGGGTGGCTACGTGAAGATGCTCGACGAGCGCGAGGGCGATGTACCGCCCGAGCAGCTGGAGCAGTCGTTCAATCGCAAGTCGGTGCGTCAGCGCATCGCCATAGTCGCGGCGGGGCCGGTGGCCAACTTCCTGTTGGCTCTGGTGTTCTTCTGGCTGGTGGCGATGATCGGCAGCCAGCAGGTGCGTCCGGTCATCGGTGCGGTCGAGAGCGGTAGCCTGGCTGAAGTGGCCGGTTTGCAGGCCGGTCAGGAAATAGTCGCGGTCAACGGTCAGCCGACCCTGGGTTGGTCCGCGGTCAATCTGCAGCTGGTGCGCCGTCTCGGCGAGAGCGGCAACCTGAGCCTGGCGGTGCGCGAGCCGGGCTCCACGGCCGACAGTCCGCGGCAGATCGCCCTGGATAACTGGCTGCGCGGTGCCGATGAGCCCGATCCGATTGCCGCCCTGGGTATTCGCCCATGGCGTCCGGCGCTTGAGCCGGTGCTGGCACAGCTCGATCCCAAGGGGCCTGCCGCGGCGGCCGGTCTGCAGGTGGGCGACCGCCTGCTGGAGCTGGACGGCCAGGCGCTGCAGGACTGGCAACAGTTGGTCGATCGGGTGCGTGGCCTGCCGGGCAAAACCGTGGCCGTGCTGGTCGAACGTGAAGGCCAGCGTCTGGAGAAGACCCTGGCGTTGGCTGCGCGGGGTGAGGATGAGGCCCGCACGGGTTATCTGGGGGCTGGGGTGCAGGGCATCGAGTGGCCCCCGGAAATGCTCCGTCAGGTCAGCTATGGCCCTGTGGATGCGGTGTTCGAAGGGGTCAAGCGCACCTGGACCATGAGCGTTCTGACCCTTCATTCATTGAAGAAAATGCTGTTTGGCGAGCTCTCGGTAAAAAACTTGAGCGGGCCGATAACCATTGCTAAAGTGGCGGGCGCTTCTGCTGAGTCGGGTTTTGGGGATTTTCTGACCTTCCTGGCCTACCTGAGCATAAGTCTGGGGGTTCTCAATCTGTTGCCCATCCCTGTTCTGGATGGGGGGCATCTGCTTTTTTATCTGGTCGAGTGGGTGCGTGGCCGCCCGCTGTCTGAACGGATACAGGGTTGGGGGATGCAGATTGGTATCAGTTTGATTGTCGGGGTCATGTTGCTGGCCCTGGTAAATGATCTGAGCCGGCTGTAACCGCTACTGAATTACAAATCTGTCGCACCTAGCGGCAGATTTTTTATTGTCAGTTGGAATAAGAAAGGACTTCATGAAACGTCTGCTGCTACCTGCGGTGCTTGCCGCACTGATGATCACCGAAGTTCACGCCGAGTCCTTCACCATTTCCGATATTCGCGTCACCGGCCTGCAGCGGGTTTCCGCGGGCAGCGTATTCGGGGCCTTGCCGCTGAATGTCGGCGGAGAAGCGGACGACCGCTCCCTGGTGGAAGCCACCCGGGAACTGTTCAAGACCGGCTTCTTTCAGGATATCCAACTGGGTCGCGACGGCAATGTGCTGGTGATCAGCGTGGTCGAGCGCCCTTCGATTTCCAGTATCGAAATCGATGGCAACAAGGCAATCAGCAGCGAAGACCTGCTCAAGGGCCTGAACCAGTCCGGTCTGGCCGAAGGCGAGATCTTCCAGCGGGCAACCCTGGAAGGCGTGCGTAACGAACTGCAGCGTCAGTATGTGGCCCAGGGCCGCTACTCCGCTGAGATCGAGGCCGAAGTGATTCCGCAGCCGCGTAACCGCGTGGCGCTGAAGATCAACATCAACGAAGGTTCGGTCGCGGCTATCCAGCACATCAACGTGGTGGGTAACACGGTGTTCTCCGACGAGGACCTGATCGACCTGTTCGAACTGAAGACCACCAACTGGTTGTCCTTCTTCAAGAACGATGACAAGTACGCCCGTGAGAAACTCTCCGGTGACCTGGAGCGCCTGCGTTCCTATTACCTGGATCGCGGCTATATCAATATGGATATCAGCTCGACCCAGGTGTCCATTACCCCGGACAAGAAGCACGTCTACGTCACCGTCAACGTCGACGAAGGCGAGAAGTACAGCGTGCGTGACGTCACCCTCAGCGGTGATCTGAAGAATCTCGAAGACGACGTGCGCGCCTTGCTGCTGGTCAAGGAAGGGCAGGTGTTCTCGCGCAAGGTCATGACCACCACCTCCGAGCTGATCACCCGTCGTCTGGGTAACGAAGGCTATACCTTCGCCAACGTCAACGGCGTGCCACAGCCTCACGATGAAGACCACACCGTAGACATCACCTTCGCGGTCGATCCGGGCAAGCGTGCCTACGTGAACCGCATCAACTTCCGTGGCAACACCAAGTCCGAAGACGAAGTGCTGCGTCGTGAAATGCGCCAGATGGAAGGCGGCTGGGCTTCGACCTACCTGATCGATCAGTCCAAGGTGCGCCTGGAGCGCCTCGGCTACTTCAAGGAAGTCAACGTCGAAACCCCACAGGTGCCGGGTACCGATGACCAGATCGACGTCAACTACAGCGTTGAAGAGCAGGCTTCCGGTTCCATTACCGCCAGCGTCGGTTTTGCTCAGAATGCCGGTCTGATTCTGGGCGGCTCGATCAGCCAGAGCAACTTCCTGGGTACCGGTAACCGGGTCACCCTGGGCCTGAACCGCAGCGAATACCAGAGCAGCTACAACTTCGGCTTCGTCAATCCCTACTGGACGCCGGACGGTGTCAGCCTGGGTTACAACGCCTTCTTCCGTGAGACCGACTACGACGAACTGAACACCGATGTGTCCAGCTATGCGGTGGACAGCTACGGTGCCGGCGTCAGCATCGGTTACCCGATCAGCGATACCTCGCGCCTGACCTATGGCCTGACCATTCAGAGCGACAGCATCAGCACCGGGGTTTACACCGTTGACGAAATCTTCGACTTTATGGAAGAAGAGGGCGATAGCTACCTGAACCTCAAGGCGTCGATCGGCTGGTCCGAGTCGACCCTCAACCGCGGCGTGCTGGCCAATCGTGGCCACTCGCAGAGCCTGGTGTTCGAAACCACGGTGCCGGGCAGTGACCTGTCATTCTTTAAGGTCGATTACCGTGGCCAGGTCTTCACGCCGTTGACTGATACCTACACCCTGCGTCTGCACACCCAGCTGGGCTACGGCGAAAGCTATGGTTCCACCAGCGAGCTGCCGTTCTACGAGAACTACTATGCCGGCGGTTTCGGTTCGGTTCGTGGTTTCAAGGACAACAGCCTGGGTCCGCGCAGTACGCCGAGTCGTGGTGAGGCTGTGACGGGCAATGAGGGCACCCAGAATGACCCCGATGATGATCCGCTGCCGTTCGGTGGTAACGTACTGGTCCAGGGTGGCGTTGAGCTGCTGTTCCCCATGCCCTTCGTCAAGGATCAGCGTTCCCTGCGTACCGCCCTGTTCTGGGACGTGGGTAATGTGTTCGACACCAGCTGCGGCAGCACCCAGACCAGCTGCAACGGTATTGATGCGGGCGAGCTGGCCAGTTCCGTGGGCGTTGGCCTGACCTGGATTACCGCCCTGGGTCCCCTGAGCTTCAGCCTGGCCATGCCGATCGTCAAACCAGACGATGCCGATACCCAGGTTTTCCAGTTCTCTCTCGGTCAGACCTTCTAGGTCTGATCACCGAACACCCACAGTATTTGCAGGAGTTGCACCGTGCGTAAGTTGACTCAACTGGTTCTGTTAAGCGTTGCCCTGCTGGCAACTCCGGCCTTTGCCCAGATGAAAGTGGCAGTATTGAATTATCAGATGGCCCTGCTCGAATCCGACGCGGCCAAGCGTTATGCCGTGGATGCCGAGAAGAAGTTCGGCCCGCAGCTGAACAAGCTGAAAACCCTGGAAAGCGATGCCAAGCGCATTCAGGATCGTCTGGTCAAAGATGGCGAGAAGATGCAGACCGCCGAGCGCGAGCGTCTTGAGCTTGAATTCAAGCAGAAGGCCCGTGACTTCCAGTTCCAGTCCAAGGAACTCAACGAAGCCAAGGCCGTTGCCGACCGCGAGATGCTCAAGAAGCTCAAGCCGAATCTGGACAAGGCCGTGGAAGAAGTGATCAAGAACGGCAGCTTCGACCTGGTGCTCGAGCGCGGTGCGGTGATCGATGTCAAACCTCAGTTCGACATCACCCGCCAGGTTATCGAGCGCATGAATCAGCTGCGCTGATCATGAGTGCGACTTATACCCTCGGCCAGTTGGCCGAGCGGCTGGGTGCCACTGTCAGTGGTGCGGCCGATACCCAGATCGCGGGCCTGGCCACCTTGCAGGAAGCCGGGCCCGGTCAGTTGAGCTTTCTGGCCAATCCGCAGTACCGCAAGTTTCTCGGTGATTGTCGCGCCGCGGCGGTGCTGCTGACCGCCGCCGATGCCGCTGGCTATGCCGGCAATGCCTTGGTCGTGGCCAATCCCTATCTGGCCTATGCCCAGCTCTCCCACCTGTTCGATCGCAAACCCCAGGCTTTGCCAGGGGTGCATCCGACGGCCGTGGTCGCGGCTGACGCACGGGTCGATGGCAGCGCCAGTATTGGTGCCTTTGCGGTGGTCGAGAGTGGCGCGCAGATCGCAGCCGGCGTGACGGTTGGTCCCCATTGCGTGGTCGGTGCGCGCTCCTCGATCGGCGAGGGCGGCTGGCTGGCCCCACGGGTGACCCTGTATCACGACGTGCATATCGGCAAGCGGGTGGTGATCCAGTCGGGCGCGGTCATCGGTGGCGAAGGCTTCGGCTTTGCCAACGAGAAGGGCGTCTGGCAGAAGATTGCCCAGATCGGTGGCGTGAGCATTGGTGACGATGTTGAAATCGGGGCCAACACCACCATCGACCGCGGTGCCTTGGCCGATACCCTGATCGGCAATGGGGTCAAACTGGACAACCAGATCATGATTGCGCACAACGTGCAGGTCGGTGACAACACCGCCATGGCCGGTTGTGTGGGCATTTCCGGCAGCACCAAGATCGGCAGGAACTGCATGATCGCCGGTGGCGTGGGCATGGTCGGGCATATCGAGGTCTGCGATGGCGTGTTCGTCACCGGCATGACCATGGTCACCCGTTCGATCACTGAGCCGGGTTCCTATTCTTCCGGTACTGCCATGCAGCCGGCCGCCGAGTGGCGCAAGAGCGCTGCGCGCATCAGGCAGCTGGATGACATGGCGCGTCGCCTGCAACAGATGGAAAAGCAGTTGGCCGCCGTGACCTCGGGCGCAGACTCTTCATCTGATGCCTGAGCCGGCATTTGCCGGCTTCTTCTTAATTACAGGCTTCTTCTCTTACAGGCTTCTCTGGAAATGATGGACATCAACGAAATTCGCGAATACCTGCCGCATCGTTACCCTTTCCTGCTGGTGGATCGGGTGGCGGAGCTGGATGTAGAAGGCAAGTGCATTCGTGCCTACAAGAATGTCAGCATCAATGAGCCGTTTTTCAACGGGCATTTTCCTGAGCATCCAATCATGCCGGGCGTGCTGATCATCGAGGCCATGGCCCAGGCCGCCGGTATCCTTGGCTTCAAGATGATGGATGTGAAGCCTTCCGATGGCACCCTGTATTACTTTGTTGGCTCGGACAAGCTACGCTTTCGCCAGCCGGTAGTGCCGGGCGATCAGCTGATCCTCGAAGCCCGCTACCTGAGCAGCAAGCGCAGCATCTGGAAATTCCAATGCAAGGCCAGTGTCGACGGCAAAGAAGTCTGTTCGGCTGAAATCATCTGTGCGGAACGCAAACTATGAGTTTGATTGACCCTCGCGCCATTATTGATCCCAGTGCCAAGCTGGCCGACGACGTCGTCGTCGGCCCTTGGTCGATTATCGGGCCCGATGTGGAAATTGGTGAGGGTACCGTGCTTGGGCCTAATGTGATCATCAAGGGGCCAACCAGAATTGGTAAGCACAACCGCGTCTATCAGTTTTCCTCGCTGGGCGAGGATACCCCTGACCGCAAGTACAAGGGTGAGCCGACGCGTCTGGTGATTGGCGATCACAACATCATCCGCGAAGGTGTGACCATGCACCGGGGCACCATTCAGGATCGTGACGAGACCACCGTGGGCGACCACAACCTGATCATGGCCTATGCCCACATCGGCCATGACAGCGTGGTCGGCAACCATTGCATCCTGGTCAACAATGTCGCGCTGGCCGGTCATGTGCATATCGGCGATTGGGCGATCCTATCCGGTTACACCCTGGTGCATCAGTTCTGCCATATCGGCGCGCACAGCTTCGCCGCCATGGGCAGCGCAATCGGCAAGGATGTGCCGGCCTATGTCACGGTTTCCGGCAACCCGGCAGAGGCGCGCAGCATGAATTTCGAAGGCCTGCGCCGCCGCGGCTTCAGTGTCGAGGCGATCGCCGCCCTGCGTCGCGCCTACAAGACGGTGTATCGCCAGGGCCTGACCATCGAGGCGGCATTGGCCGAGCTGGCCGAGCCTGCCCTGCAGTTTCCCGAAGTCGCGGTGTTCCGCGACTCCATCCTGGCTTCCCAGCGCGGCATTACCCGCTAACCCATGGCGGCTCTAATGCGTGTTGCGCTGGTGGCTGGCGAGGCTTCCGGCGATATTCTCGGTGCCGGGTTGATGCAGGCGCTCAAGGCCCGCTATCCCCAGGTCGAATTTATCGGCGTCGGCGGACCGCTGATGCAGGCCGAGGGGCTGAACCCCTATTTCCCCATGGAACGCCTTTCGGTGATGGGCCTGGTCGAGGTGCTGGGGCGCTTGCCCGAGTTGCTGGCGCGTCGACGCAAGCTGGTCAAGACCCTGATCGCGGCCAAGCCCGATGTGTTTATCGGCATCGATGCGCCGGATTTCAATCTGGGCCTGGAGCTCAAGCTGCGCCGGGCCGGGATCAAGACCGTGCACTACGTCAGCCCCTCGGTCTGGGCCTGGCGGCAGAAGCGCGTGCTGAAGATCCGCGAGGCCTGCGACCTGATGCTCTGCCTGTTTCCATTCGAGGCGCAGTTCTACGATGCGCATCAGGTGCCGGTGCGCTTTGTCGGCCACCCCCTGGCCGATACGATTCCGGTCATGGCCGACCGCGCCGCCGCCCGCGAGGCACTCGACCTGCCCCAGGACGGTGTCGTGGTGGCCTTGATGCCGGGCAGTCGCGGCGGCGAAGTGGCGCGCCTGGGGAGTCTGTTTCTCGATGCGGCGGTGCGTTTGCGTACCCTGCGTCCGGGTATTCGTTTCGTTCTGCCCTGCGCCAGCCCTCAGCGTCGGGTGCAGCTGGAGCAGATGCTGGGCGGGCGCGACTTGCCCCTGACCCTGCTCGATGGCCGTTCCCACGAGGCCCTGGCGGCCTGCGACGCGGTACTGATCGCCTCGGGCACCGCGACCCTGGAAGCGCTGCTGTTCAAGCGGCCGATGGTGGTGGCCTACAAGGTTGCGCCCATGACCTACCGAATTCTCAAGCGCCTGGTCAGCAGTGCCTATATTTCCCTGCCCAACCTGCTCGCCGAGCGTTTGCTGGTGCCCGAGATGATTCAGGATGCGGCCACCCCGGAAGCCCTGGCGCAGCTGCTGGCACCGCTGCTCAATGGCGGTGAGGTGCAGACCGAGGGCTTCGATGTGATTCATCGGGCCCTGCGCCGCGACGCTTCGGTGCAGGCCGCCGAGGCCGTGCTGCAACTGACGGGGCGTGGTTGATGCAGCTTGGTTTGGATTTCACCCTGGTGCAGGAACTGGTGGCAGGGGTCGACGAAGTCGGTCGTGGCCCGCTGTGCGGCGCGGTGGTGACGGCGGCGGTGATTCTCGATCCGTTGCGGCCGATTCTCGGGTTGAACGATTCAAAAAAGCTTACCGAGGCGCGTCGCGAAAAACTCTTCGACGAAATCCGCGAAAAGGCCCTGGCCTGGTGCATCGCCCGCGCCGACGTGGAAGAAATCGACCGCCTGAATATCCTCCACGCCACCATGCTGGCCATGCAACGAGCGGTAGAAGGCCTGAGCATCACGCCCAGGTTGGCGCTGATCGACGGCAATCGCTGCCCCGTGCTGCAGGTACCCAGCGCCGCGGTGGTCAAGGGCGATAGCCAGGTGCCGGCGATTGCCGCCGCCTCAATCCTGGCCAAGGTCAGCCGCGACCGTGAGATGCAGCAGCTCGATGCGCAGTACCCCGGCTATGGCATTGCCGGGCACAAGGGTTATCCCACCGCCGTGCATCTGGAAGCGCTGCGCCGTCTGGGCCCGACCCCGATTCATCGGCGCTCCTTTGGCCCGGTGCGGGCGTTGCTGGCGGACTGATACGCCCGCCGTCGCTTTCGGCTTGCAGTCTGTAGCGCGCCGCTGCCTTGGCTGTACAATCCCCGCCTTGTCGTTTTTGTGTTTGATATAGGACTGTCATGACTGCTTCGTTCGTCCACCTGCGTCTGCATACCGAGTTTTCCCTGGTCGACGGCCTGGTGCGGGTCAAGCCGCTGGTCAAGGCGGTGGCGGCGGCCGGTATGCCGGCGGTGGCGGTCACCGATATGAGCAATATGTGCTCGCTGGTGAAGTTCTATAAGGCGGCCATGGGCGGCGGGATCAAGCCGATCTGTGGGGCCGATATCTGGCTGGCCAGTGCCGAGGAAGACGGCCCGCTCAGTCGTATGACTCTGCTGGCGATGAACCCCAAGGGCTATCGCAACCTCACCGAGCTGGTTTCGCGCGGCTGGAGCGAAGGGCAGAGCAACGACCTGGTGATTATCCAGCGCGACTGGGTCAAGGCCTCCGCCGAGGGGCTGATCGCCCTGTCCGGGGCCAAGGAGGGCGAGGTCGGTCATGCCCTGCTCAATGACGAGCCGGGGTTGGCCGAAGCCCTGCTACGCGAGTGGATGGAGGTGTTTCCCGAGCGTTTCTATCTGGAGCTGCAGCGTACCAACCGGGTCAATGACGAAGAACATCTGCACCTGGCCGTGGCGCTGGCCGACAAGCTCGGCGCGCCGCTGGTGGCGACCAACGATGTGCGCTTCCTCAAGCAGGACGATTTCGCCGCCCACGAGACCCGCGTGTGCATCGGCGAGGGCCGCAGCCTGGACGACCCGCGCCGCCCGCGCACCTATTCCGATCAGCAGTACCTGAAGACCCCGGAGGAAATGGCCGAGCTGTTCAGCGACCTGCCGGAGGCCCTGGAAAACACCCTCGAGATTGCCAAACGCTGCAATATCGAAGTGCAGCTGGGCAAGTACTTCCTCCCGGATTTCCCGGTGCCGGCCGGCATGACCATGGACGAGTATTTCCGCCAGGTCTCCTTCGACGGCCTGGATGAACGTCTGGAAGTGCTGCTGCCCAAGGACACCCCGGATTACGCCGCGAAGAAGCAGGTGTATATCGACCGGCTGAATTTCGAGCTGGATATCATCATCCAGATGGGCTTCCCCGGTTACTTCCTGATCGTAATGGACTTTATCAAGTGGGCGAAGAACAACGGCGTGCCAGTGGGCCCGGGCCGTGGGTCGGGTGCCGGTTCGCTGGTGGCCTATGTACAGAAGATCACCGACCTTGACCCGCTGGCCTATGACCTGCTGTTCGAGCGCTTCCTCAACCCGGAACGGGTCTCCATGCCCGACTTCGACGTCGACTTCTGCATGGACGGCCGCGACCGGGTGATCGATTACGTGGCCGAGAAGTACGGGCGTAACGCGGTGAGCCAGATCATCACCTTCGGCACCATGGCGGCCAAGGCGGTGGTGCGCGACGTGGCGCGGGCCCAGGGCAAGTCCTACGGCCTGGCCGATCGCCTGTCGAAGATGATTCCCTTCGAAGTCGGCATGACCCTGGAAAAAGCCTACGAGATGGAGGAACCACTGCGCGACTTCCTCAAGGTCGACGAGGACGCCCGGGAAATCTGGGAAATGTCGCTCAAGCTCGAAGGCATTTGTCGCGGTACCGGTAAGCACGCGGGCGGCGTGGTAATCGCCCCGACCAAGCTCACCGACTTCTCGCCGATTGCCTGCGATGACGAAGGCGGCGGCCTGGTGACTCAGTTCGACAAGGATGACGTGGAGTCCGCCGGCCTGGTGAAGTTCGACTTCCTCGGCCTGCGCACCCTGACCATCATCAAATGGGCGATGGAAACCATCAACCGTGAGCAGGCCAAGCAGGGCCTGCCCGACCTGAATATCGACTTTATCCCGCTGGACGACAAACCGACCTTCCAGATGCTGCAGAAGGCCGAGACCACCGCGGTGTTCCAGCTTGAATCGCGCGGCATGAAGGAGCTGATCAAGAAGCTCAAGCCGGACTGCCTGGAAG
>CAZOEC010000118.1:0-14983 GCA_964578635.1 uncultured Pseudomonas sp. | reverse complement strand
ACCTGCTGCGCGCCGGTCGACGTGCCCTGGAGAGCTTTGAAGAGCGCTTCTGGTCGGGTATCGACCTGTCCAAGCTGTACCGCCAGGCGGGCAGCAACCCGGACCCGGACTCCGGTCTGGAGCAGATCTTCCGCGCCGGCTTCAAGGAATTCTCGCGTCTGCGTCAGCAGGCCGGTGTCGACCCGGATGCGGTGATGGATGCCGTGGCGCGCGCCATGCGCGTGGCCATCTCCCGTGAAGAAGAGAAGCTCGAGCAGAGCCTGCCGTTCCTCGCCACCGTTGGCTCCACCAGTCCCTATATCGGTCTGTTCGGCACCGTGTGGGGGATCATGAACTCCTTCCGCGGCCTGGCCCAGGTGCAGCAGGCCACCCTGGCCACCGTGGCCCCGGGTATCGCCGAAGCGCTGATCGCCACCGCCATCGGCCTGTTTGCCGCCATTCCTGCGGTTATCGCCTACAACCGTTTTGCCGCCCGCGGCGAGATGCTGATCGGCCGTTACTACACCTTCGCCGACGAGTTCCAGGCGATCCTGCACCGCAAAGTGCACACCAGCGACGACTAAGCCTTAGGCATTCTCAATACAGGTTTCTCAAGCCATGGCCAGAATTCGCAACAGACGCAAGCCCGTCGCCGAGATGAACGTGGTGCCCTACATCGACGTGATGTTGGTACTGCTGGTGATCTTTATGGTGACCGCGCCCATGCTCAACCAGGGGGTCAAGGTCGATCTGCCGAAAGTCAGCAGTGAAGCCTTGCCGCAGGACAATAACGCTCAGGTGCTGACCATCTCGATCAAGGCCGACAAGACCTATTTCTGGAATATGGGCACCGAGGTTGATGTCGATACGGTGCAGGACCAGGCCATGACCCTGGACGAAATGACCCGCGCCGTCACCGCGATCATCAACCAGAGCCGTGCCACGGGTAAGCAGGTGCAGGTGTTCGTGCGCGGCGACAAGTCGGTGGATTACGGCACGGTGATGGCGGCCATGGGCGGTCTGCAGCAGGCCGACGTGGGTAACGTCGGGCTGATTACCGAGGCCCCCTGATGCATTACCAGCGCGAGCCTTCGCCTTCGGAAAATCTGTTCTGGCCTGTGGTCTGGGCTGTGGGCCTGCACGTCATCATGTTTGCCATGCTGTTCGTCAGCTTCGCCTTTGCCCCGGATCTGCCGCCGGCCAGGCCGGTGGTGCAGGCCACGCTCTATCAGCTGCAGTCGCAAAGCCAGGCGACTACCCAGACCAACCAGAAAATTGCCGGTGAAACCAAGAAAACCACT
Organism: uncultured Pseudomonas sp.; assembly: GCA_964578635.1. Taxonomy (GTDB): domain Bacteria; phylum Pseudomonadota; class Gammaproteobacteria; order Pseudomonadales; family Pseudomonadaceae; genus Aquipseudomonas. The sequence goes on along the minus strand of CAZOEC010000118.1, from coordinate 13,703 downwards.
GCACCGCTCTACGAGACCGAGCAGCTCGAGCAGAAGAAGGCCGAGCAGGAAAAGCAGCAGGTAGCGGCCAAGGCCGCGGAACAAAAGAAGGCCGAGGAGGCTCGAAAGGCCGAAGCGGCGAAGAAAGCGGATGCGGCGGCCAAGGCTGCCGAGCAGAAGAAGCTGGCCGACGTCGCCAAGAAAAAGGCGGCGGATGAGGCGGCAAAGAAAAAAGCCGCTGAGGATGCCAAGAAAAAGGCCGCCGAAGAGGCCAAGAAGAAGGCGGCAGCAGAGGCTGCGAAGAAAAAAGCCGCCGATGACGCCAAGAAAAAGGCAGCCGAGGCCGCCCAGCGTAAAGCCACAGAGGACAAGAAGGCTGCGGCCCTGGCCGAATTGCTGTCTGAGGATGTGGGCCGCCAGCAGGCGCTGGCCGAAACCCATGGCGACCAGGTGGCAGGCAGCCTGGATGATCTGATCGTAAAACTGGTCAGCGAGCAGTGGCGGCGTCCGCCATCTGCGCGTAATGGCATGAGCGTAGAAGTGCTGATCGAGATGCTGCCCGATGGCACCATTATCAATGCCAGCGTGACCCGCTCCAGCGGTGATGGCCCATTCGATAGTTCAGCGGTACAGGCGGTGCGCAATGTTGGGCGCATCGCGGAAATGCAACAGCTGGATCGTGCCACTTTTGATCGGCTCTACCGGCAGCGTCGCGCTGTCTTCAAACCGGAGGATTTAGGTCTGTGAATACCCTGATGCGTATCGTCCTGCTCGGCCTGACCCTGATGGTCGGCTCTGTGCAGGCGGCTGATCCCTTGGTGATCAGCAGTGGTACCGATCGTGCAACACCCATCGCCGTGGTGCCGTTTGGCTGGCAGGGTGGCAACCTCCTGCCTGAGGACATGGCCGATATCATCGGCAAGGACCTGCGCAATTCCGGCGTGTTCGAGCCCATCCCGCGGCAGAACATGATCAGCCTGCCGACCCAGGCCAGCGAAGTTATCTACCGCGACTGGCAGGCCCTGGGGGCCCAGTATGTGATGGTGGGCAATATCGTGCCGAACGCCGGGCGTCTGCAGATTCAGTTTGCCCTGTTCAACGTGGCTACGCAGCAGCAGGTGCTGGCCGGTAGCGTGGGTGGTGCCGTCGATCAGCTGCGCGACATGGCTCACCATATCGCCGACCAGTCGTTCGAGAAGCTGACCGGGGTCAAGGGCGCGTTCTCCACCCGTCTGCTGTATGTGACGGCCGAGCGCTTTTCGGTCAATAACACGCGCTACACCCTGCAACGCTCCGACTACGACGGTGCACGCGCGGTAACCCTGCTGCAGTCGCGCGAGCCGATTCTGTCGCCGTCCTTTGCGCCCGATGGTCGGCGTATCGCCTATGTCTCGTTTGAGCAGAAGCGTCCGCGCATCTTCGTTCAGCATATCGATACCGGCCGCCGCGAGCAGGTCACCAATTTCGAGGGCCTGAACGGCGCGCCGGCCTGGTCGCCGGATGGTAATCGCCTGGCCTTCGTGCTGTCCAAGGACGGCAATCCGGAAATTTATGTGATGGATATGGGTAGCCGCCAGCTGCGCCGGGTTACCAATCAGGGCTCGATCGATACCGAGCCGTTCTGGGGCAAGGATGGGCAAACCATCTACTTCACCTCGGATCGTTCCGGCAAGCCACAGATCTACAAAGCCAATATCAACAGCGGTGCCGCTGAGCGGGTGACCTTTGTAGGCAACTACAACGCCAACCCCAAGCTGTCCGCCGATGAAAAGACCCTGGTCATGATTCACCGCCAGGATGGTTACACCGTGTTCAAGGTCGCTGCGATGGATCTGCAGCGCGGCAATTTGCGCATTCTTTCAGACACCAGTCTGGATGAGTCGCCTACTGTTGCGCCCAATGGCGGCATGCTAATCTACGCGACCCGCCAGCAGGGTCGGGGAGTCTTGATGTTGGCGTCCACTAATGGTCGCGTAAGGCTCCCTCTGCCTACCGCTCAAGGCGAAGTTCGAGAGCCTTCTTGGTCCCCTTACCTGAACTGATGCGGCGCTACACCGTTTTATCGCTACAAATGCTTAACACACTGGGGTTCATTAGGAGTTACATGATGGAAATGCTGAAATTTGGTAAGTTTGCTGCACTGAGCTTGGCTCTCGCCGTGGCTGTAGGTTGTTCTTCCAAAGGCGGCGACGCTGCTGGCGAAGGCGCTACCGATCCTAACGCTGGTTACGGTGCCAACACTGGCGCTGTCGATGGCAGCCTGAGCGAAGAAGCTGCTCTGCGCGCTATCACCACCTTCTACTTCGAATACGACAGCTCTGACCTGAAGCCAGAAGCCATGCGCGCTCTGGACGTTCACGCCAAAGACCTGCAAGGCAATGGCGCTCGCGTCGTTCTGGAAGGCCACGCTGACGAGCGCGGTACCCGTGAGTACAACATGGCTCTGGGCGAGCGTCGTGCCAAGGCCGTACAGCGCTACCTGGTGCTGCAGGGTGTTTCCCCGGCTCAGCTGGAGCTGGTTTCCTACGGTGAAGAGCGTGCAATCGCCACTGGCAACGACGAGTCCTCCTGGGCTCAGAACCGCCGCGTCGAACTGCGTAAGTAATTCGATATGCGTATTTGCCGCCGTGTCATGACCGTTTTAGCGCTCAGCCTGCCGTTCGCGGCCTTGGCTGAGATTCCCGTGGTGGATAACAATGCCGGTTACGGCAGCAGTAGTTATCCCCCAGCTGGTTATGGTACGTCCGGCACCTACGCCGATGCAGGGGCTGCGGCCCCTGTTTCGGCGCAGGGCATGCTGTTCAACCAGTTGCAGCAGATGCAAGAGGAGCTCGCGCAACTGCGTGGCCAGCTTGAAGAGCAGCAGAATGAAATCCAGCGCCTGAAACAGGAAAGTCTGGAGCGTTACCAAGATCTTGATGGACGTTTGCGTGGCGGTGCAACAGGTGCCGCGAGCAATCAGAATTCTTCAGCCGCTGGCGCTATCGATGCCAGCGGTACGCCGACCCCGCCAGCGGGTCAGCAGGCCTCGGCCGGCAGTGAGCCGGCCGACCCGGCCAAGGAAAAACTGTTCTATGAGGCCGCCTTCGACCTGATCAAGGCCAAGGACTTCGACAAGGCCAACCAGGCGTTCAGCGCCTTTTTGCGCAAGTACCCCGATAGCCAGTACGCGGGTAATGCCCAGTACTGGTTGGGCGAGGTGAATCTGGCCCAGGGCAATCTGCAGGGTGCCGGCCAGGCCTTTGCCCGGGTCAGCCAGACCTACCCAAGCCACGCCAAGGTGCCGGACTCGCTGTTCAAGCTTGCCGATGTCGAGCAGCGCCTGGGCAACACCGACAAGGCCAAGGGCATTCTGCAGCAGGTGATTGCGCAGTACCCGGGCAGCTCGGCGGCGCAGTTGGCCCAGCGCGACTTGCAGCGTCTGCCGTAAAGTCGAATAGCGCATCGAAGAACCCGCGCCTGGCGCGGGTTTTTTATGTCCGCCATCCCGGGTTGCCACCCTTCGGGCCGTTGCTGCGCAACGTTAAGAGCTGCTCCCGGCAGTTTTTATGGCTATGTCCCCATAACCTGTTGCGTGAAATGGGCGCTTTTGTAGGAGCGGGCTTGCCCGCGAGCTTTTATCACGTGAAGCCCATGCTTGCGGCCAATGCCGCCCAGCCGCTCTTGTAGGCAAGGCGGGGTGACGCTTTTTCATCCACCGCTACGCGACGTTAAAAACTGCTCCAGGCAGTTTTTTATGGCCTGCCATCCCTGGCGGCCACCCTTCGGGCCGTTGCTGCGCAACGTTAAAAACTGCTCCAGGCAGTTTTTTCGTATACAATTCGCGGCCCTTTTCCCGCAACGGAGGCGGATGGCCTGTTTAGCCGTCACGCCCGTGGCTGATATGCAAGAAACCCTGCGCATTACCGAAATTTTCTATTCGCTGCAGGGCGAAACGCGCACCGCCGGCTTGCCGACCGTGTTCGTTCGCCTGACCGGCTGCCCCCTGCGTTGCCAGTATTGCGACACCGCCTATGCCTTCAGCGGCGGCGAGATCCAGTCGCTGGACGCCATCGTCGAGCAGATAGCCGGTTACAAGCCGCGCTATATCTGTGTGACCGGTGGCGAGCCCCTGGCCCAGCCCAACTGTATTCCCCTGCTCAAGCGCCTGTGCGATGCCGGTTACGAGGTGTCCTTGGAGACCAGTGGTGCCCTGGATGTGTCGGCGGTCGATCCGCGGGTCAGCAAGGTGCTGGATCTGAAGACCCCCGGTTCGGCCGAAGTGGCACGCAACCGTTATGAAAATATCGAGTTGCTGACGCCCAACGACCAGGTCAAGTTCGTCATCTGTTCCCGGGAAGACTACGACTGGGCGGTGACCAAGCTGATCCAGTATCAACTGGACAAGCGTGCCGGCGAGGTGCTGATGTCGCCCAGCCACCACGAGCTGGATGCACGCTCCCTGGCGGACTGGATAGTGGCGGACAACCTGCCCGTACGCCTGCAGATGCAGCTGCACAAGATTCTCTGGAATGACGAACCGGGACACTGATATGAGCGACAAGAAAGCACTGATTCTTCTCTCCGGCGGCCTCGACTCGGCCACCGTGGTGGCGTTGGCCAAGGCCGATGGCTACAGCTGTTACAGCATGAGTTTCGACTACGGCCAGCGCCATCGCGCCGAGTTGCAGGCCGCCGAGCAGGTGGCCCGGCATCTGGGTGTGGTCGAGCACAAGGTGATCGGCCTCAACCTCAACGGCATCGGCGGTTCAGCGTTGACCGATAGCAGCATCGCGGTGCCGGAGACGCCGGGTGAGGGCATACCGGTGACCTATGTGCCAGCGCGCAATACCGTTTTTCTCTCCCTGGCCCTGGGCTGGGCCGAGGTGCTGGGGGCGCGGGATATCTTTATCGGGGTCAATGCCGTGGATTACTCCGGCTACCCGGATTGCCGCCCCGAGTTTATCGAGGCCTTCGAGCGCATGGCCAATCTGGCCACCAAGGCCGGCGTAGAGGGGCAGGGCTTTCGCATTCAGGCCCCGCTGCAGAATATGAGCAAGGCCGAAATCGTTCAGGCCGGTATGCGCCATGGCGTCGATTACGCGCTGACGGTGTCCTGCTACCAGGCCGATGATCAGGGCCGGGCGTGCGGCAAGTGCGATAGCTGCCGCCTGCGTGCGGCGGGTTTTGCTGCGGCCGGGTTGGATGATCCGACCCGTTATTTCTAAAAAAACTTTCGCTAAGTGTTGAATTACTGAATTAAATCAGTATCATGCGCCTCGCGTCGGGTCGTTAGCTCAGTTGGTAGAGCAGTTGGCTTTTAACCAATTGGTCGTAGGTTCGAATCCCACACGACCCACCATATTCCCTTCTACGGAAGGTCGAGAAAGCCTGAAAGTTCTGATTAAAAGAATTTTCAGGCTTTTTTTTATCTGTCACTTTTACCACCTGCGCGTGGTTGCAACCTGCCTGCTCCAGCGCTATCCAGGCGGGTATACTCGCTGCACTGAAAGCACATTCAGAGCCTGATGATATGACCCAGATTTCCGAACGCCTGCTCGTGCAAGCCCACCTCGACGCCAAGCAGCCCAAGCCGCTGACGCCGGAGCAGGAGGCTTTTTACCGGGCCGAGATTGCCGCCGAGCTGAAAAAGCAGAACGCCGTGCTGGTGGCGCACTACTACTGCGACCCGGTGCTGCAGGCCCTGGCCGAAGAAACCGGCGGTTGCGTCTCCGACTCCTTGGAGATGGCCCGTTTTGGCAATGCCCATCCGGCGCAGACCGTGCTGGTGGCGGGCGTCAAATTTATGGGCGAGACGGCGAAGATCCTCAATCCGGAAAAGCGCGTGCTGATGCCGACGCTGGAGGCTACCTGCTCGCTGGATCTGGGCTGCCCGGTGGAAGAGTTCGCGGCGTTCTGCGACCAGCACCCGCAGCGCACCGTGGTGGTCTACGCCAATACCTCGGCAGCGGTAAAGGCGCGGGCCGACTGGGTGGTGACCTCCAGCTGCGCGGTGGAGATCGTCGAGCACCTGATGGACAACGGCGAAAGCATTATCTGGGCACCGGACCAGCATCTGGGCCGCTATATCCAGAACAAGACCGGGGCCGACATGCTGCTGTGGGACGGTGCCTGCATCGTTCATGAGGAGTTCAAGGCTCGGCAGCTCGAAGACATGAAGGCGCTCTATCCCGATGCTGCGGTGCTGGTCCATCCGGAGTCGCCGACGGCGGTGATCGATCTGGCTGATGCCGTAGGCTCCACCAGCCAGCTGATTGCCGCAGCGCAGCAGCTGCCGAACAAGACCTTTATCGTCGCCACCGACGCCGGCATCTTCTACAAGATGCAGCAGTTGTGCCCGGACAAGGAATTTGTCGCCGCTCCCACGGCCGGTAACGGCGCGGCCTGCCGCAGCTGTGCCCATTGCCCGTGGATGGCCATGAACACCCTGCAGCGCACCCTGGAGTGCCTGCGCGAGGGCAGCAACGAGGTCTTCGTCGACCCGGCGCTGATCCCCAAGGCGATCAAGCCGCTCAAGCGCATGCTCGACTTCACCCAGGCGGCGCGGCTCAAGCTCAGCGGCAACGCATAAGCACGCGACACAAAAAAGCCAGGCATTTGCCTGGCTTTTGCGTTTCTAGTGCGTAGCTCGGACCGGCGCAGTCCGGGGGCAGTGTTGCGGTCGGAGCGGCTAGAGGTGGCAGGCCGCCGCGTCATCCTGGGTGCTGAGTGTTTCCCGGATTGCGCCAAGGCTTATCCGGGCTACTTTCCGTCAGCGACATTCGGGCTTTCCGGTCTAGCGCAGCATCTGTTCGATAATCCGCTTGTCTTCCATCAGCTCGCGCTGGCGGGCGTCGATCCGTGAGGCCAGCTGGAAGTTGTTGATGGCGCGGCGTTTGGCGAAGTCCAGCTGTTCGATGGCCTGGTTGTAGTCGCCTACCAGGGCGAAGAACTCGGCGCGAGCCTGGTGTAGACCGATGGTGTTGCCACTGAGGCCGCGCACTTCGGCGACCTGGTACCAGACGTCGGGGTCCTTGCTGCGGTCCTTCAGTAGCAGGTCGAGGTCGCGTTCGGCGTCCTGGGTGCGGCCCTGCTTCATCAGCAGGTCGATACGCGCCTGTTTCAGCGGGTAGTTGCTCGGGTACAGGGTCTGCAAGCGCTCGATGCGGCTCTGCGCTTCGCCGAGGCGGTTGGAGGCCATGTCCAGTTCGATCTGGGCCAGGTTGTAGACCACATCGTTCGGGGCCTTGGTCAGCAGCGGCTGCAGGGTTTCGCGGGCCTGCTGGTGCTGGCCGCCCTTGATCTGGGCAATGGCCAGGCCGTAGCGCGCGGCCTCCAGTTCGGGGTTTTCATCGAGCATATTGCGAAAGCGCTTGGCGGCCAGGCCGGTGGTGTCTTCATAGGTCAGTTGTACGCGGGCGCGCATCAGCTGGTAGCGCACGCTATCGGTGATGCCCTGGCCGCTGTACTGCTCGGCGCGGTTGCGGGTGTCGGCGATACGCGATTCGGAGACCGGGTGAGTCAGAAGGAATTCCGGCGGCTTGCGGTCGTAGCGATACTGGCGCATCAGGCGTTCGAACATGCTCGGCATGGCGCGCGGGTCGAAACCGGCTTTCTCCAGGTTGACCAGGCCGATGCGGTCGGCTTCCTGTTCGTTCTGCCGGGAGAAGCGTCGTTGCTCCTGCATGGCGGCCGCCTGGGTCGAGGCGATGGCGGCAATGCCCAGATCGCCTGCACCGGCTGCGGCGGCGACTATGCCGGCGAGCATGCCGGCCATGACCGGGATCTGCATGCGCTGCTGGGCTTCCAGGCCGCGGGCAAAGTGGCGCTGCGACAGGTGAGCCAGTTCGTGGGCCATGACCGAGGCGTATTCGGCTTCGGTCTGGGCATACAGGAACAGCCCGCCATTGACCCCGATAATGCCGCCGGGGGCGGCGAAGGCGTTGATCTGCGGGCTGTTGAGCAGCACGAATTCGAGGCGACGGTCCTGCAGCTGGCTGGTTTCGCTAAGGCGATACACGCTGGTCTCGACGAAGTCCTTGAGTTGCGGGTCGGACAGCTGGCTGACCTGGCCGCGTACCAGGCTCAACCAGGCGCGGCCGAGTTGGTGCTCCTGCTGGGGAGAAACCATGGACGAACTGGCGTCGCCCAGCGATGGCAGGTCGCTGGCCATGCCGGGCGTGGTCAGCAGGCAGGTGAGCATCAGCAGGGTAGGGCGCAGAAGATTCATGCACAAAGCTCGTGTCGAACAAAGCCGCTACTGTAGCTGCCCGGTTGCTCCGCTGGCCAGGCCTGTGCGGCCTTGGGTATCCTTATCCTCTTCCAGGAGTAGAACATGACCGATATTGAATGGCCGGCCGAGAACTGCGATGCGCAGTTGGACGCCCGTGGCCTGAACTGCCCACTGCCGCTGCTCAAGGCCAAGCTGGAGCTGAACCGTCTGGCCAGTGGTGCGGTGCTCAAAGTGGAAGCCACGGATGCGGGTTCGCAGCGTGATTTCCGTGCCTTCGCCACCCTGGCAGGGCATAGTCTGCTGCGCGAAGAAGTCGACAATGGCGTTTATCGCTACTGGCTGCGTAAGGCCTGACTGCCTGCGGATGCTCCGCTTGCTGCGTATTTAAGGAATGCTGATGGTTAAGGTGTTACGCGATTGGATGCATCGCTACTTCTCGGACGAGCAGGCAGTGGTGCTGGCGGTGTTGCTGATTCTTGGTTTTGCCGCGGTATTGACCCTCGGCGGCATGCTCGCCCCGGTGCTCACCGGGCTGATTCTGGCATTTCTCATGCAGGGGCTGGTCAATGCCTTCGAGCGCTTGCGCCTGCCCCAGGTGGCCGCGGTGTGGCTGGTGTTCACCTTGTTTATGAGCATGCTCGGGCTGTTTCTGCTGGTGTTGATGCCGCTGCTCTGGCAGCAGCTGAGCACCCTGTTCAACGAGCTGCCGCGCATGCTCGGCGAATGGCAGTCGCTGTTTCTGTTGCTACCGGAGCGTTATCCGACCCTGATTACCGATGCCCAGGTGCTGCAGCTGATCGAGTCGGTGCGCGGCGAGGTGGGCAAGTTCGGCCAGTGGGCGGTGTCCTTCTCGCTGTCCAGTCTGCCGATGCTGGTCAGCATCATGATCTACCTGGTGCTGGTGCCGATTCTGGTGTTCTTCTTCCTCAAGGATCGCCAGCTGATCGGCGAGTGGTTCCGTGGCTATCTGCCCCGCGAGCGCACCCTGATCAGCCAGGTGGCGCAGGAAATGAACAAGCAGATCGCCAACTATATCCGCGGCAAGGTGATCGAAATCATCATCTGTGGCGTGGTCACCTATATCGCTTTCGCCTATCTGGAGCTCAACTACGCCGCGCTGCTGGCCCTGCTGGTCGGCCTGTCGGTGGTGGTGCCTTATATCGGCGCGGTGGTGGTGACCGTGCCCGTGGCGCTGATCGGCTTGTTCCAGTGGGGTTTCAGCGACCAGTTCGTCTACCTGATGGTGGTCTACGGCATTATCCAGGCGCTGGATGGCAACGTGCTGGTGCCGCTGCTGTTCTCCGAGGCGGTCAATCTGCACCCGGTGGCCATTATCTGTGCGGTGCTGCTGTTCGGCGGCCTGTGGGGCTTCTGGGGGGTGTTTTTCGCGATTCCCCTGGCCACCCTGTTCAAGGCGGTGATCGACGCCTGGCCGCGCCGCGAGCAGGTGGTGGCGGAGTAGGTCGCAGCAGGTACAAAAAAGCCGGTCAGTTGACCGGCTTTTTATTGCGCCAAGGCTCAGGCCTTGGTCACTTAGGCCTTGTTCAGCGCCTGGGCGGCGGCCAGTACGGCATCGACGTGGCCCGGTACTTTGACGCCACGCCATTGCTGGCGCAGTACGCCGGCTTTATCGATCAGGAAGGTGCTGCGGTCCACCCCCAGGTATTCCTTGCCGTAGAGCTTCTTCAGCTTGATCACGTCGAACAGCTGGCACAGGGCCTCGTCCTTGTCCGAGATCAGCTCAAACGGAAACGCCTGTTTGCACTTGAAGTTCTCGTGGGACTTGAGGCTGTCGCGCGACACGCCGAATACCAGGGTGTTGGCTGCCTGGAAGGCCGGGTACTGGTCGCGAAAGCCCTGGCCCTCGGTGGTGCAGCCCGGTGTGCTGTCCTTGGGGTAGAAGTAGATCACCACTTGCTGGCCCTGCAGTGCAGACAATTGCACCTGCTGGCCGCTGGTGGCCTGGGCCTGGAAATCGGCTACCGGGGTGTCGAGTGCTACGGCCATAAGGTAATCCTCAAGGAGTCTGTGGGCGCCAGGGTTCGATCAGAGCGTCCAGGTTCAAGGCATCGGCAAAGTCCAGGAACTGGTCGCGCAGCCAGCTGATCTGGGTGCCGGCCGGCAGGGTCACGGTCAGGGTGGCGTTGAGCATGGTGCCGCCGGTCTGGGGAGCCTGATAGGTGTCGCAGGTCAGGTTTTCCAGTTCGACATGGTGGTCGATAAAGAACTGGCACAGTTCGTTGAGAATGTCCGGGCGGTAGGCCGAGCTGACGTAGGCCACATAGGGCAGGGCCTGCGGGCGGGTTTCGGAGGCCGCGCTGCGGATCACGTTGACCGAGAAACTGTGCTTCTTGGCCAGGGCGGGCAGGCTTGCCTCCAGGCGCGCCAGGGCATCCCAGCTGCCGGAAATCTGCAGCACCAGGGCGCTGAACTCGCCATGGCGGCTCAAGCGGGTGCTGACCACGGCGCAGCGATTTTCATGACTGGTACGGCAGAGTACGTTGGTCAGCTCCATGGCGTTGGGGCCGAGGGCGCTGATAAGGAGGAATTGTTCGCGAACTGGGGGGGTGGACATGCAGCCTTCCTAAAACGATGGGCGGTCGGCTTTTACAAGCAGCGCCGAATAAAGGCTGAAGGGTAGCGAAAAGCGCTGCTCAGGGGAATGCTCGCGGGCACCGCAGGCGATGCTTTGCCAATAAAGATTGCTTGCGCCGGGCCGCAGTACTTCGCTTGTACAAGGCAGGTGGCCCCAGTACCATTACGGCTCTCTTTTTCCGGCAGGAGCGGTTGCATGATTGCGGGCAGTATGGTGGCACTGGTTACGCCCATGGATGCGCAAGGTGGTCTTGATTGGGACAGCCTGAGCAAACTGGTGGACTTCCACCTGCAAGAGGGCACCAATGCCATCGTCGCAGTCGGCACTACCGGCGAGTCGGCGACCCTTGAGGTGCCTGAACACATCGAAGTGATCAAGCGCATTGTCGATCAGGTCGCCGGGCGCATCCCGGTTATCGCCGGCACCGGTGGCAACTCCACCCGTGAATCGGTCGAACTGACCCGCGCCGCCAAAGACGTCGGTGCCGATGCCTGCCTGCTGGTCACCCCCTATTACAACAAGCCGACCCAGGAAGGCCTGTACCTGCACTTCCGCCATATCGCCGAGTCGGTGGCCATCCCGCAGATTCTCTACAACGTGCCGGGCCGTACCGTATGCGACATGCTGCCCGAGACCGTCGAGCGTCTGTCGAAGATCGACAACATCATCGGTATCAAGGAAGCCACCGGCGACCTGCAGCGCGGCCAGGAAGTGCTGGACCGGGTCAGCAAGGACTTCCTCGTCTATTCCGGCGATGACGCCACCGCCGTCGAGCTGATGCTGATGGGCGGCAAGGGCAATATCTCGGTAACCGCCAACGTCGCCCCGCGCGCCATGAGCGACCTGTGCGCCGCGGCCATGCGTGGCGAAGCGGCGATTGCCCGCGCCATCAACGACCGCCTGATGCCCCTGCACAAGGCACTGTTTATTGAATCCAACCCGATTCCGGTGAAATGGGCTCTGCATGAAATGGGTTTGATGCCGGACGGTATCCGTCTGCCACTGACCTGGCTCAGCCCACGTTGTCATGAACCGCTGCGTCAGGCCCTGCGCCAGTCCGGCGTATTGGTTTAATTGAGGAATTACTACGCATGAAGCGACTCACCGGACTTTCAGCACTGGCCCTGATCATTGGCAGTGCCAGTGGTTGTGGCTGGATCTATGGCGAAGACGGCTACTTCCGCGACCGCGGTAGCGACTACCTCGAAGCCCGCCAGACGGCACCGATGCAACTGCCAGCCAATGTCGAGGCCAAGCGCCTCGACCCTCTGCTGCCCGTACCGCAACAGGTTGCCAGCAGCACCGTGGTTGGCGAGTTTGAAGTACCGCGGCCCCAGCCCCTGGCTGTGCAGGCCGATGCCAGCGAATTCAGCCTGCAGAAAAGCGGCGAATCGCGCTGGGTTGTTGCCCAGCGGGTGCCGGCCGAAGTCTGGCCGGTGGCGCGTCAGTTCTTTGCCGACAACGGCTTCCAGATCAGCGAAGAGCGCCCGCAGACCGGAGAATTCAGCACCGCCTGGCAGCGTTTCGACGCCCTGTCCGCGTCCATGGCGCGTCGCCTGAGCAGCCGTGTTTCCGGCGTCGCGCCGGATGCCGAAACCCGCGTGCGGGTGCGCATCGAGCCGGGCGTGCAGCGCAACACCAGCGAAATCTTCGTGGTCAGCGCCGAGCGTCCAGCCGGTAGCACGGCCGATGTCGCCTTTACCAACCGCAGCAGCAACCCCAGCCTGGATGCCGCGCTGCTCGACGAAATGCTGGTGGCCCTGGCGCGTAGCGCCGAGCAGGGCGGTTCGGTGTCTCTGCTGGCCGCCCGCGACTTCGATGCGCCGAGCCGTGTCAGCCTGACCGAAGACGGCAACGGCAACCCGGTGCTGAGCCTGGGTGCCGACTTCGACCGCGCCTGGTCGGGCGTTGGTCGCTCCCTGGAAATGGCCGATATCCGCATCGACGATATCAACCGCAGCCTGGGTGTGTATTACGTCAACCTGGCCGAGGGTGCGCAGAAGCAGGACCAGGAGCCGGGCTTCTTCGGCAAGGTGTTCGGCAGCGAGCCGAGCAAGGAAGAGATCGACGCCCGCGCCGAGCGCTATCAGGTACGCCTGACCGCCGTTGGCGACAGCGTACAGGTGACCGTGGACAAGGACATCGACACCGTGGCCCCGGCTGATGTCGCGCGCCGCGTGCTGACCCTGATCCAGGACAACCTCGGCTAACCCCAGGTTGGTGCCGTACCCGCAATACCGATAGGCGAAACCCAGTGGGTTTCGCCTGTTTCGTTTACCAACCGGCCCGCCAGCAATGGCAGCCAGACCCATGAAAGCCGTCGCGGTGCGTCCGCTGCCCTTACCCGGCGCAACGTGCCCCCTTCTCCCCGGGGGAAGGGCACAGGGATGGCGTCGCTACGCGACTTTCACGCTATAGGCGGAAACCTCGATATGACCACAGCCTCGACCCTCAGCCTGAAGAAGATCTACTCGGGCAAAGTTCGCGACCTCTACGAAATCGATGACAAGCGCATGCTGATGGTCGCCACCGACCGCCTTTCGGCCTTCGACGTGATCCTCAACGAGCCGATTCCGGAAAAGGGCAAGATCCTCACCGCCATCTCCAATTTCTGGTTCGACAAGCTGGCCGGCCTGGTGCCCAACCACTTCACCGGGGACAAGGTCGAAGACGTGGTGCCGGCCGCCGAACTACCCCTGGTTGAAGGCCGCGCAGTCGTTGCCAAACGCCTCAAGCCGGTGGCCGTGGAAGCCATCGTGCGCGGCTATATTGTCGGTTCCGGCTGGAAGGAATACCAGAAGAGCGGCACCGTCTGCGGCATCGCCCTGCCGGCCGGCCTGAAAGAAGCCTCCAAGCTGGCCCAGCCGATCTTCACCCCCTCGACCAAGGCCGCCGTCGGCGACCACGACGAGAACA
>CAZOEC010000117.1:0-15047 GCA_964578635.1 uncultured Pseudomonas sp. | reverse complement strand
AGATCTGCGCCGGAAGAGGTGCGCATTATAGGGGCAAGCGAAGCCAGGTCAAGGCATTATTACGCTTTTATGGCAGCCCACTACCCGCACACCATTAAGAACGGCGGTATGAGACAAGGAAACGACCAACGCAGAAACACCGAAGCCGTTGATGCGAACATCAACGGCTTCGGTGGCAGACCCATCACTCAGTCGTTTTACGACGCCGTAACTGCAGTAGATACTGGATAGGCCCTGATGCGGCATATGCCAGGAAGATAATCAGCAAGATACGCGGCGGATCACTGAACACTACAGCGAAAACCAGCACCACCGCCAGAATCGCCACAAAAGGTACGCGGCCTTTCAGGTCGAGATCCTTGAAGCTGTGGTACTTGATGTTGCTGACCATCAGCACACCCGCAGCCGCCACCAGGATCGCCACGGCAAAAGCCATATTCGAGCCCTTGATGCCGAAATCGCTAAAGGCCCAGACCGTACCCGCCACCACACCGGCAGCTGCGGGACTGGCCAGGCCGATAAAGTAGCGCTTATCGACACTGCCGATCTGCGTATTGAAGCGCGCCAGTCGCAAGGCCGCGCCAGCGACATAGATAAAGGCCACCATCCACCCCACCTTGCCCATGCTACCCAGCGCCCACTCGAATGCCAGCAAGGCCGGTGCCACACCAAAGGCGACCATATCGGACAGCGAGTCATACTCGGCACCGAAGGCACTCTGGGTATTGGTCAGGCGTGCAACACGGCCATCCAGACCATCGAGCACCATGGCGACGAACACCGCCGCCGCTGCCACATAGAAGTTGCCGTTCATGGCATTGATGATGGCGTAGAAGCCGGCAAACAGATTGGCCGTGGTAAACAGGTTTGGCAGCAGATAAATGCCGCGATGACGAACCTTGCGACCCTCGTCGTCGTGCCCCTCTTCTATATGCTCGTCAATGGGCAACAAGCTTTCTGTTTCGGGGGGCGACTGGGGTTCATCTGGACGTTCGTTCATGAACAATACCTTGCAACGGATTTGGAAATTTCGACAGGCCGTATCGACAAGGGTTCGTCGACACCACCCATTCAGTACCCAGGCTTTATACCAGAACCCTTGGCGCACCATGAAAAAACGCGGCCATGGCCGCGTTCTTTCACATCAATAAGCCTTAGTTCTTGGCTTTGTCGACGATTTTGTTAGCCGAGATCCACGGCATCATGGAGCGCAGCTGCTCACCTACCACTTCGATACCGTGAGCCGCGTTGTTGCGACGGTAGGCAGTCATCGATGGGTAGTTGGCCGCACCTTCCTGGATAAACATCTTGGCGTATTCGCCGTCCTGAATGCGCTTCAGGGCGTTGCGCATGGCAGCACGGGATTCGGCGTTGATGACCTCAGGGCCAGTCACGTACTCACCGTATTCGGCGTTGTTGGAGATCGAGTAGTTCATGTTGGCGATACCGCCTTCGTACATGAGGTCAACGATCAGCTTCAGTTCGTGCAGACATTCGAAGTAAGCCATTTCCGGCGCGTAACCCGCGTCGACCAGGGTTTCGAAGCCAGCTTTGACCAGCTCAACGCAACCGCCACAGAGAACAGCCTGCTCGCCGAACAGGTCGGTTTCGGTTTCGTCCTTGAAGGTGGTTTCGATGATGCCAGTACGGCCGCCGCCAACGCCCGAAGCGTAGGACAGGGCAACGTTCTTGGCATTGCCGGAAGCGTCCTGATAGATGGCGATCAGGTCAGGGATACCGCCACCTTTGACGAACTCGGAACGCACGGTGTGGCCTGGAGCCTTAGGCGCGATCATGATCACGTCGAGGTCGCTACGCGGCACAACCTGGTTGTAGTGGATCGCGAAGCCGTGGGAGAAGGCCAGGGTTGCGCCCTTCTTGATATTCGGCTCGATTTCGTTCTTGTACAGCTGGGACTGGAACTCGTCCGGGGTCAGGATCATGACCAGGTCGGCGCCGGCAACAGCAGTGGCAACGTCAGCCACTTTCAGGCCATGGGCTTCTGCCTTGGCAACGGTGGCCGAGCCTTTACGCAGGCCAACAGTGACGTCGACACCGGAATCTTTCAGGTTGCACGCTTGGGCGTGGCCCTGGGAACCGTAACCGATGATGGCAACTTTCTTGCCCTGGATGATCGAGAGGTCACAGTCTTTGTCGTAATAAACTTTCATGTTCTTGGCTCTTTTAATCGGAAAAGGATGGGGTGCATGCACCGCGACGAAGACACCTTAAGTGATCCGCCCCGTTGCGTAAAATGATATATTTGCAACACTACATGCCGGTATTTGAAACAATCATGGACAGCCACGCCCTCAAGCTTTTTCTTGCCCTGGCCGACAACCTGCACTTCGGTAAAACCAGCCGGGAGCAACACGTCAGCCCCTCCGCACTCAGCCGCAGCATCAAACAGCTCGAGGATGAACTGGGCGCGCCACTGTTTCTGCGGGACAACCGCTCAGTGCGCCTGACCCGCGAGGGGCATCAGTTTCGCGAGTACGCCAGCGAGGTCATAAACGGCTGGCAAGCCATTCGCCAGACCTTCAAGCAGGATCAGCTGATCCTCCACGGCGAGCTCTCCCTGTATTGCTCGGTAACGGCCAGCTACAGCTTCCTCTACGACATCCTGAGCAGCTTTCGGCAGGATTATCCGCGCATTGAAATGAAGTTGCACACCGGCGACCCAGCCAAAGCCGTTGAGCGCGTGCAGGAAGGGCTGGAAGACCTTGCTATCGGTGCCCGCCCCGACAGCTTGCCGGCCGGCATCGAATTTCAGCCGATAGCCCGTTCAGAGCTGTGCTTTATCGGCCCGCAGTCACCTCAACTATTGAGCGAAGAACAGCTTAGGCATCCCACGGCGGAGAGCTGGCGAGACGTGCCGATGATCCTCTCGGAAGAAGGCCTCGCCCGCACCCGAACCGACCTGTGGCTGAAAAGCCACAACATCAAACCGCGAATTTATGCACAGGTGAGTGGCAACGAAGCCATCGTCAGCATGGTGAGCCTGGGCTTTGGCATTGGCGTGGTCCCGCAGATCGTACTCGACAACAGCCCACTGACCGCACGTATCCGCATCTACGATATTCAGCCGCCGTTAGCCGCCTACGACATTGGTCTGTTCGCGCTAGAAAAACGCCTCAAGGATCCGCTGATCAACGCCTTCTGGAGTCGCCAACGCTAAATGCCGGCAGCAACGCTCCGCCGCGTACGAGGCGCTTAGCCCGAAAAGCAAAAAGCCCTCAGGAGATATTTCCCCCGAGGGCTTTTCGCCTTATCAGCACGACGCAATCAGATACTCAGCACCTTGTCACCGCGGGCAATGCCAGTAACGCCACTGCGTACGGTCTCCAGAATCGACGCGGTGCCGATGGCCTGGATAAAGCTGTCCAGCTTGTCGCTCGTGCCGGCCAGCTGAATGGTGTAGACGCTGGTGTTCACATCGACGATCTGTCCACGGAAGATGTCGGTGGTGCGTTTGACCTCGGCGCGCTGGGCACCGGTGGCCTTGACCTTGACCAGCATCAGCTCGCGCTCGACGTGAGCACTTTCCGACAGGTCAACCAGCTTGACCACCTCGACCAGCTTGTTGAGGTTCTTGGTGATCTGCTCGATCACTTCATCATGGCCCACAGTGGTCAGGGTCAGACGCGACAGGGTCGGGTCCTCGGTTGGTGCCACAGTCAGGCTTTCGATGTTGTAGTTGCGTTGCGAGAACAGGCCGACCACGCGGGACAATGCGCCAGGTTCGTTTTCCAGCAGCAGGGAAATAATGTGTCGCATGATTAGGTCCGCTCCGTCTTGCTCAGCCACATGTCGCGCATCGCACCGTCTTTGATCTGCATCGGGTAGACGTGCTCACTGGTATCAACCTGGATATCGAGGAACACCAGACGGTCTTTCAAGGCGAAGGCCTCTTCCATCTTCGGTTTCAGGTCTTTCAGGTCGGTGATGCGCATGCCGACATGGCCATAGGCCTCGGCCAGTTTGACGAAGTCCGGCAACGACTCCATATAGGAGTGCGAGTGACGGCTACCGTAGTTCATGTCCTGCCACTGGCGCACCATGCCCAGGGCACCATTGTTCAGGTTGACGATTTTCACCGGCAGGTCGTACTGCAGGCAGGTCGACAGCTCCTGGATGTTCATCTGGATGCTGCCCTCGCCGGTGACGCAGGCAACGTCCTGGTCCGGAAAGTTCAGCTTGACGCCCATGGCCGCCGGGAAACCGAAGCCCATGGTGCCCAGGCCGCCGGAGTTTATCCAGCGATTGGGTTTGTTGAAGCGGTAGTACTGGGCCGCGAACATCTGATGCTGACCCACGTCGGAGGTCACGAAAGCGTCGCCGCCGGTGACTTCAGACAGGGTTTCGATCACGGTCTGCGGCTTGATGATGCTGCCGTCGCCCTGGTCGTACGGGAACATGATGCGACCGCCGCGCCACTCCTCGATCTGCTTCCACCAACTCGACAGCGCCTCTTTGTTGAGGTTCTCACCGATCTCCTTGAGGATCGCGACCATCTCGGTCATCACGCTCTCGACCGGACCGACGATTGGGATATCGGCCTTGATGGTCTTGGAAATGGAGGCCGGATCGATATCGATGTGAATGATCTTGGCATTCGGGCAGAACTTGCTCGCGCCGTTGATCACCCGGTCATCGAAGCGTGCGCCAACCGCCAGGATCACATCGGCATGGTGCATCGCCAGGTTGGCGGTGTAGCTGCCGTGCATACCGAGCATGCCGAGGAACTGGCGGTCGGTGCCGGGAAAGCCGCCCAGGCCCATCAGGGTATTGGTCACCGGCAGGTTGAGCATCTGTGCCAACTCGGTCAGCGGCGCTGCAGCACCGCCCATGATCACGCCGCCACCGGAGTAGACGATGGGGCGCTTGGCACTCAGCAGCAGCTCGGCCGCCTTGCGAATCTGCCCGGAATGGCCACGCAGGGCCGGGCTGTAGGAACGCAGCTTGACCTTCTTCGGATAGACGTACTCGAATTTCTCGGCCGGGTTGGTCATATCCTTGGGGATATCCACCACCACCGGGCCGGGACGGCCGGACTGCGCCAGGTAGAAGGCTTTCTTCAGGACTTCCGGGATTTCCGAGGCGTGCTTGATCATAAAGCTATGCTTCACGATAGGCCGCGAGATACCGATCATGTCGGTTTCCTGGAAGGCATCGGTGCCGACCATGTTGCTCGGCACCTGACCGGACAGCACCACCATCGGGATGGAGTCCATATAGGCGGTGGCAATACCGGTGATGGCATTGGTTGCGCCTGGACCGGAGGTTACCAGCACCACACCGGCCTTGCCGGTGGCGCGGGCATAGCCGTCAGCCATATGGGTAGCCGCCTGCTCGTGGCGAACCAGGATGTGATTGACTTCCGGTTCCTTGAACAGGGCATCGTAGATATGCAGCAGGGCACCACCGGGGTACCCATAGATGTTTTTAACGCCTTCGTCACGCAAAAAGCGGACGACCATTTCAGCGCCGGATAAAAGCTCCACGTTGTTCACCTCTAAAACGCCAGAAAACCGCCCAACAATGGGGACGGCCTAAGATAGGTTTACTGTCAGCAGAGCATGAGCGACGGTGGTCGCCGACTACGTCAGCTACAACTGAGCAAGTATTGGGAACGTCCCAGAGTGTTGCGGGACTTTCCCACCCAGCGCGAGGTAACGCGTTGCGGGTGAAACAGGTCGGCGCGGGTATGCGCCTCATGTCTGCTGAGCTAAAGCCTGCTTGCGGCGGACTCCACTACAGCGAACGTGGAATTGTTCGGATTCGACGCGGGCAAGTCAAGTAATCCGTGATGGATTCTGCAATCTTCTGCGCCAACACTGTGCAGGATGACGATTCAGCGGTTTTGGTTATAGTAACTGGCAGGTTTTGCAGCTCATAATTTGGCAGCCTAAAAAAAGGAATCAGCATGCGCCGTATGATCATTACCAGCAGCTTGCTGCTCGCCCTGAGCGCAACCGCCATGGCCAGCCAGGTGTACAAGTGGGTCGACGCCCAAGGCGTCACCCATTTCAGTTCACAGCCGCCGCAAGGCCAGCAAGCCACCAGCATCAATACTGCCGCGCCGCCCCCTGCAAAACCTGTCGAAGCGGCAGAACCAGACGCCACACCGACCTTCGAAAGCATTTCCGACCCCGAACAGGCGGCCATCGACAAGAAGGTCAAGCAAGAGGTTGCAGCCAAGGAAGCCGAGCGCAAGAAGTACTGCGAAGACGTTCGCACCAACCTGGCACAGCTGCAGAACAATCCGCGCCTGCGCATGGAGGTCGACGGTGAAGTGCGCCGTATTAACGAAGAAGAGCGCCAGGAGCGTATCAGCGCCGCACAGAAGGCAATCGCCGACAACTGTCAGTAATCGGCCCTAGGAGCCTGTCGGACTTAACGCTGTTCTACTGCGGAAAAGCCGGACTTGGTCATTTTTGCTGCTTTCCCTCGTTAAATAGCCAGCTATTCGCCTCGGAAAATCAACAAAACTGCCTCAACCCGGACTTTCCCTCGCTACGAACGGTCAAGTCCGACAGGCTCCTAGGCGCGACTCAGGTTGCGCCCACGATCAGACGATCGAATTCCCCCAGCAGGCGGATCAGCCCCCTGGCCTTCACGGCCTGCCCGCCCCCATAGACCTGCTCGGCCATGGGCTGAATGCCTGAAACACTCGGTAGCGCGGCACCGGCCTCAAGCAGCTGTTTCATGCGCGGCAGAAAGATCCACTGCAACCACTGCTCGAACGCCAGGGTATCCACGCAGAAAGGTTCCTGGCTGGCCAGCGCCTCGGCGCTGGGGGGGTGCATTTCCCACCAGCCCTGCACACGCAATTCCCGCTCGATCAGCAACAGTTGCTCGGCCACCGTGACCAGCCGTGGATCCATCAGAGGCTTACCCGGGCACGTTCGCGCGCCTGTGCGGCCCCCGCCGGATCACCCTGACGCTCGCGGGCTTCGGCGATCAGGTTCCACAGGCTGGCCTGCAGTGCGGGACGGCCACTGGCATAGCTGAGACCGCGCCGGGCGAACTGCTCGGCCTGGGCCGCATCACCCTGGGCCAGACGCACCTCGGCAAGGCGATAGAGCACCTGCGGCTCACGCGGCGCAATGCGCTGGGCGCGCTCAAGGCTGGAAGCCGCACCGTTGAGATCACCGCCACCCTGCTGCTGCTGGGCCGTCGTCAGCAATGCCAGCACCGGCCCATCAAGCTGCTCGTCGACAGACAGACCGCCACCGCTAGGAATACCACTTGGCGCAACGGGCGCGGGGCTGCCGGAGGTCACGGGCGCTGGCGCATTGCTGCTCCAGGGCTGGCTGCTGATAGTGCTTTCGATGGGCGCACTACCGGCTGGAAAGGCCTGGATAGGTGCACTGCTGGCACCGGCACCCGGCACCATCACCACCACGCCGGAATCTTCCGGCAGGCTCTGCGGCTGCGCCGGCGGCAGGTTGTAACCGCCCGACTGTGGCGAGGCCGAGGAACCGGAATCCACCACGGGAATCGAGCCCTGGGGCACGCTGGCGCAGCCGCCAAGCACAACCGAAACCGTTAACACTGGAATCAACCACTTATTCACTGCACACCCTCTCACTTAATCCAACCAGCCACGTACCCAATCCATCACTTCATTGACCGGTGCCCTGATACCACAGGCAGGACCGGCCGCCGGCTGACTGCCGCGAATATAAGGCATCTGTACCACATTCGGACAACTCGGATCGGAGCCCATCCCGGTATTGGCATCGACCCAGGCCTGCACGACGTTATCGGGCAACGGCATATCCAACGGCAGCGGATCGGCCTTGCGCATAAACTCGGTCCACACCTGCAGAGCCCCGCTCGCACCGGTCAAGGGGGTCGGACCATTGTCGTCGCGACCGAGCCAGACCACCGCCAACAGATCCTGGCTAAAACCGGCAAACCAGCTGTCGCGCGAATCGTTGCTGGTACCGGTCTTGCCAGCCAGCGCCAGGGAACGCGGCAACTGGCTGTAGACCGAGCGCCCGGTGCCTTCAGACATCGTGCGCTGCATGGCGTTCTGCAGCAGGTAGATGGCACCGCTGTCGAAGCGCTGCTGAATCTGATACGGGTAGCGTTTGAGCGGCTCGCCATCCGCGGTCAGAACGTTGCGAATACCCCGCAGCGGCGTATTGAAGCCGCCATTGGCCAGGGTCTGGTACATATTTGCCACGTTTATCGGGCTCAACCCGCCGGCACCGAGCAGCATCGATGGATAAGCCGGCCACTTGTGCTCGACACCCAGGCGCTCGAGGGTCTGCAGCACGGTGGGCACCCCGACCTCCAGCCCCAGCTTGGCCGAGGACAGGTTGTAGGAGTTGGCCAGGCCCTGGTACAGATAAATCGTGCCGTGGGCCTTGCGATCGTAGTTCTGCGGGCTCCACACCTGGCCATCCTGCCCCTTGATCGAGAAGGGCTTATCCTCGATCAGGCTGGTCAGGGTGTATTGGCTTGGGCGCTCCAGAGCGGCCAGGTAGATCGCCGGCTTGATCAGCGAGCCAATCGGCCGCACCGCATCCAGCGCTCGGTTAAAGCCGGCAAACCGCGGCTGACGACTGCCGATCAGCGCCTGCACTTCGCCGCTTTCCGGATTGGTGACAACCATGCCGGCCTCGACCTCATCCACGCCCTTGCGCCCGGACAGGCGTTTGAGCGAGTCGGCCAGGGCAGTTTCCGCCTTGAGCTGCAGAATCGGGTCGAAGCTGGTGAAGATGCGCAGCCCCTCTTCGGTCAGGTCCTGCTCCTGATAGTCCTCGCGCAGCTGACGCTTGACCAGGTCGAGAAAGGCCGGGAACGAGCTGTCGGCCATGCTGCCGCGCCGGGTCACGCCCAGCGGTTTCTGCTTGGCCGCCGCAACGATCTCGGGGCTGGCCACTCCTTGCTCGGCCAGCACATCAAGGACCAGGTTACGCCGCTCTAGGGCGCGCTCGGGATTACGCCGCGGGTTATAGAAGGTTGGCCCCTTGACCATGCCCACCAGCAGCGCCACCTGATCGATCTGCAACTCGGACAGCGGCTGACTGAAGAAGTACTGACTGGCCAGGCCGAAACCGTGCACCGCACGCTGACCGTCCTGACCGAGGAACACCTCGTTGAGGTAGGCCTCGAGAATATCCGTCTTCTCGTAATGCAGCTCCAACAGCACCGCCATCATGGCCTCGGTGGCTTTACGGACCAGGGTGCGCTCGTTGGTCAGGTAGAAATTCTTCACCAACTGCTGGGTCAGGGTACTGCCGCCCTGACGCAGCTGACCGGCGGTGGTGTTGATCCACACCGCGCGGGCAATGCCCTTGGGCGACACGCCGAAGTGATTGAAGAACTCGCGGTCCTCGATCGCCACCAGGGTTTCCACCAGATACGGCGGTACCTGCTCCAGCTTGATCAGCACCCGATCTTCCTGATGGGCCGGGTAAAGCCCGCCGATCAGCAAAGGCTCAAGCCGCGCCACCGCCAGGTTGCCGCCACCGGCCTGAGTCAGACCCGCTACATAGTCACCGGAAAAGCGCACGCGCACGCGCTGCGACGGCTCGGTGCTTTCATAGAACTGGAAACCGCGCGAATGCAGCTCGATATTGTTGCCGGCAACCGATACGCCGCCGGGGCCTGCCACCGCACTTTCGCGGCGATAGCCCAGGGCATCGAGCTCCTTGAGGAAATCGTCCTTGGCCAGTTTCTGCCCGACAAACAGTTCCAGGGGCCTGGCGTAGACCTTGGCCGGCACTGTCCAGCGCTTGCCGGAGAACTTCTCCTGCACGACGGCATCGAGGTAAACCGCAAAAACGGCCAGAACCACCAGGCCTACCAGGCCAAGTTTGAGGATCCAGCCCAACCAGGGGCGTGTAGCGCCTGAGGGGCGCTTTGAACGGGGGCGAGAAGATCGGGTACGAGTCATGGCGCGGCATTATACGCACTTTGTCTGCGCCCAGCAGGCCCGCGCAGCGGTTTGCAGACGGACCCCAAGCGGCCATAATGGCGCTCTTATTTTTAGTACAAAAGCCAAGGATCGCCCGTGAGCCAAGCCCTGATCGCCGCATTGCAGAACCCGGCCCTCTACCCTCACCAGGTGGACGGGTTTCAGGTCATCGAAACGCATATTTCCTGGGTGATACTCACCGGCCCTTACGCTTACAAGATCAAGAAACCGGTTGATTTCGGCTTTCTCAACTTCACCGAACTGAGCGCCCGCGAGCACTTCTGCCAGGAAGAGCTGCGCCTCAACCAGCGCCTGACCCAGGACCTGTACCTGGAAGTGCTGCCAATCGGCGGCAGCGTCGAGGCCCCACAGCTCGGCGGCAGCGGCCCGGCTATCGAGTACGCGCTGAAAATGCGCCAGTTCCCGCAAAGCCAGCTGCTCAGTGACGTCCAGGCCCGCGGTGAATTGAGCGAGGCGCATATCGACGCCCTGGCCAAGCAGATCGCCGATTTTCACCTCCAGACCCCGGCAGTGCCGAGCGACCATGAACTGTGCTCCCCCGCCGCCATCGTTGCGCCGATGCGGCAGAACTTCGAGCAGATCCGCCCACTTCTGAGCGACAAAGCCGATCTGCAGCAACTCGACGCCCTCGAAGCCTGGACCGAAGCCAGCTTTACCCGCCTGGAACCGCTGCTGGCCGCGCGCGCCGGCAGTGGTTCGATCCGCGAATGTCACGGCGATATCCATCTGGGCAACGCCACCCTGATCGACGGCCAGGTCGTGCTGTTCGATTGCATCGAATTCAACGAGCCGTTCCGCCTGATCGATATCGCCTCGGACGCCGCCTTCCTCGCCATGGACCTCGAAGACCGCGGCCTCAAGGCCCACGCCCGGCGCTTCGTCAATGCCTGGCTGGAACACAGCGGCGATTACGCAGCACTGGAGCTGCTCAACTTCTACAAGGCCTACCGCGCCCTGGTGCGGGCCAAGGTCGCGCTGTTCAGCCTGGCTCACCAGGCCGACGCCGTGCAGAAAGCCGTGACCCTGCGCCAATACCGCAACTACGCCAACCTGGCGGAAAGCTACAGCGCCATCCCCTCGCGCCTCCTGGCAATCACCCATGGCGTTTCTGCCGTCGGCAAAAGCCACGTGGCCATGCGCCTGGTCGAAGCCCTGGGGGCGATTCGCCTGCGCTCGGATGTCGAACGCAAGCGCCTGTTCGGCGAACAGCAAGAGGCCGACCTGGGCAAACTCAGTGCCGGCATCTACAGCCAGGATGCCAGCAGCGCCACTTACACCCACCTGCACCAGTTGGCGGATGCAGCCTTGCATGCCGGTTTCCCGGTGGTGATCGACGCCACCTACCTCAAGCAGGCCCAGCGCCAGGCGGCCTGTGCGGTTGCCGAAGCCAGCGGCGTGCCCTTTCTGATTCTCGACTGCGCCGCCCCCGACGAGGTCATTGCCAGCTGGCTGGAACAACGCCAGGCCGCCGGCAGCGACCCCTCCGACGCCAATATGGACGTGGTACGTGCCCAGCAGGCCAGCCGCGAGCCCCTGAACGAAGCCGAACTGATTCACAGCAAGCGCGTGGACACCAACGAAAGCGCCAGCCTGGACAGCCTGATTACGCGTATTCGCCAGCGCCTGCCTGGCCTGTAACAGGCTGCCAAGGGCTCTCGAACCAAGCCGCGGGCAATACCCGCCGCGGCTTCTATACTGGCGTTATCCTCCCCAGTGGATAACCCTGTATGAGCCAGCCCCGACAACTCGATAGCCCGCTCTACCGCCTGATACACAGCGAAAATATCGCTGCATTCAATAGCCAGAAGCCCCCAGTCGGCGAAGTCGATCTGAGTGACGGCGATTTTCGCGGTCTCGACCTGCGCGCCCTGGATGCCCAGGGTATCAACTTCACCAATGCCTACTTTCGCGGTGCCGACCTGCGCGGCCTCGACCTGCGTGATACCCGGCTTGAAGGCGCGAGCCTGGCACATGCGCAGATTTCCGGCACCTATTTCCCGGTGGAACTAAGCGCCGACGAAATCCTTATGTCACTCAACTTCGGTACCCGCCTGCGCTACAGAACCCGCGCACCATGAATGACGTCACCACCCTCTTTGGCGCGCGTGCCCAGGACTACGCAAGTTTTCGCCCGCACTACCCGGACAGCCTGTTCGCCTGGCTCGCGGCACAATGCCGGCAGCGCCAGCGTGCGCTGGATATTGCCTGCGGCAACGGCCAGGCCAGCCAACCCTTGCGCCAGCACTTCGCCCAGGTGCTGGCCTGCGATGCCAGCGTCGAGCAACTACGAGCCTGCCCGGATCCGCAGGGCCTCGCGCTGTTTGCCGCCGACGCCCAGGCCCTGCCCCTGGCCAGCCACAGCCTCGACCTGATCCAGGTCGCCCAGGCCCTGCACTGGTTCGCCACCCCGGCGTTTTTCCACGAAGTACGCCGCTTGCTGAAGCCAGGAGGCCTGTTCTGCGCCTGGTGCTATAGCCTGATGAGCATCGATCCACGGCTGGACGAGTTGATCGAAGACTTCTACTGGAACACCTTGCAGGGCTACTGGCCGCATGGCCGCGCCAGTGTCGATGCCGGCTACCGCGATATTCACCACCCCTTTAGCCCACTCAGCCCACCGCCAGCCGCCATCGAGGCGCACTGGCGGCTGGAACAGCTGCTGGGCTACCTGCGCACCTGGTCGGCCACCCAGCGCTATGAACAGCACAATGGCGTCGATCCGCTACAGCAACTGGAACCGGCCCTGCGCCAGGCCTGGGGTGATGCCAATCAGCCACGTTTTGTCCGCTGGCCGCTACACTTCCTCGCAGGTATCGCCAATTGACGCCACTACAGTCCCCTCAGCCGCGCACGGAGGCCTGATGAACGACGAACTGCAACATTTGAAAAACCTCGGCAAGACCTCGGCGCAGTGGCTGCATGCCGTCGGTATCCACAGTGCCAACGATCTGCGCCGGCTAGGGGCCGTCAGTGCCTATCGGGCCGTGCGCGCCCGCGGTTTCAGGGCCTCCAAGGTCTTGCTCTACGCCATTGAAGGGGCACTGCTGGATGTGCACTGGAATGATCTGCCACCGGCCCATAAAGCCGAGTTGAATGGCCAGCTCGATGAATCCACGCCACGCAACAAGAGCTAGCTCACAACCTCCAGCGACAATGATTTACCTGAGCAGCGCAGCAGCCTATTGTTTTAGGGACGCTCGTGGGCTTTAGTATGCCCGGCCAGTTCAAGGAAATTCGCTCATGTATCTACTCGGGGAGCAACCGGCTTACGCCGATCAGCTGATCAACCGACTGCAAAGCATCCCCAGCAAGCTGCTCGAAGGGCTCGCCCCCATTGGCTCGCCCCTGCAGCTGGAGCGGGTCGAGGATCTGGCGGCCATACTGCCGGGCAACCAGCTGTTCATCATCGAAAACGGCCTGCTGCATGCCGCGGTCGATGAACGCCCGCTGTTCTACCTGCAGGAGGGCGACCTGGTCGGCCTGCGCCAGGGCCTGGACATGCCCAGCTGCCGCTACAGCAGCGAAGAGCAACTGAGCCTGATTCCCTATTCGCGCAGCGATGTGTTCAAGCACATCTATGCCAGCGAGCAGCGTCAGGAACTGTTTATCCAGTACCTGATCGGCCATACCGCCCTGCTCTCCGATGCCCTGGCGCGTCTCAAGCAGCCCGATATCCGGCCCTCGACCGGCTTTCAGCACTTTGCCGCCGGCGAAGAGCTGATCCATCAGGGCGACACCGCCGATCACGTATTTATCATCATCGAAGGCCACGCCGAAGCCTATGTCGATGGGCACAAGGTCGGCGACGTACAGAAAGACGAGATATTCGGGGCCATGGCCGTATTCACCCGCGAGCGCCGTAGCGCCACCGTACTGGCCAGCGAGCCCTGCACGGTGATGGTGATCCCCAAGGAACAGTTCCTCAGCCTGATGCAGAGCAATCCGCGGATTGCCCACAGCCTGATCGAGAGCATGGCCAAACGTATCGACCTGCTGAACAAGGAAGTCACCCAGCTGCGCCTGCCCACCAGCGCCATCTGACAACCCCTCGGCAATACAACAACCCGACTCTGTGTCGGGTTTGTTTTATCCGCACGGCGGGTAATTTTCCAGTGCGAGTAAAAAGTCTGAAAAAGACCGTTGACATGAAAATGAGAATTGTTATTATTACCGCAACTGGTCGCGAGATCAGTCGATAAGCTTAAGAGACCACAGTCGGCCTCTTCAGATTATCTCCTCATCAGGCTAATCACGGTTATTGACCCGGCTCTTGCCGGGTCTTTTTTTACCTATGAAAAAGCCCCAGAAGCAGCAGACAACTCAGTAATCGACCTGCGCCAACCACTCCGGCAGGTTGAAATGCTGGCTTACCCGGCAGATCTTGCCGTCGCGAATCTCGAAGAAACTCGCCGCCGTCAGCTGATAGCTCTGACCACAGGCGTCCGGCAGGCCATCGTCGGTGCTCAGGTATTCGCCGCTCAGGGTGTACTCACAGGCGGCGCGCTGCCCACTTGGCTCCGTGAGGATCTGCAGGTTATCGATACTTTCGCGGTAGCAGCGCTGGGTGCGCTGCAGGTAATCGGCAAAGGCTTGCACGCCCTGCTCGCGCGGGCCCTGGTTGATATCCAGCAGCACATCGGCGCTGAGCAGGGCCAGGCAGGCGCGGCTGTCGCGCTCGTTGAGTGCGTTGAAGTAGCGGCTAATCAGTTCATGGGCGGCGATGGACATTGGCGCTCTCCGGGAGGGAAAGCGCGCAGCCTAACCCGCCCGGCGGGCGCAAGCCGGGCTAGGGTCGCAGTTTTGCGCAGTGATCCTGCTCAGGTTGCGCGGGCGTGTACCAGACGTAATCAGCCGACGCGGTGGCAACCTGGCTGCCGACCTCCGCCAGAATCAGCACCTGCATAGCCTCGCCAGCGTGCAAATCCTGCAGATGCAACGGCACGCCGAGGTCACGACGGACATGGAAGGCACCGGCAAACAGCAGGCTTGGCTCAGGCGCGGCCAGAAGCGCTTCGGCCATGCGCCGGTCACGCTGCTGCTGCACGGCGAGCATGGCCGGCAGCTGGCTTTCCGGCAGCAGGTTGCAGTGTGA
>CAZOEC010000116.1:0-15378 GCA_964578635.1 uncultured Pseudomonas sp. | reverse complement strand
AGTTCTCCCACGAGCTGGAAGAGAAGATCCGCGAGAAGTACCAGGCGCAGAACCCCAACGTCAAAGTGCATATCATCGGCTTCGCCAAGAAGGTCGGTGATCTGATCGATGGCCTGGTCGGCGTGGCCCTGTTCTTCGCGGTGGCCATTGCTATCACTTTTGTCCTGCTGCTGTGGTTCACCCACTGCTTCAAGAGCACCCTGGCGGTGGTCATCACCACCCTGATCGCGGTGGTCTGGCAGCTCGGTCTGCTGCATACCCTGGGCTTCGGTCTCGACCCCTACTCGATGCTGGTACCGTTCCTGGTCTTCGCCATCGGTATTTCCCACGGCGTGCAGAAGATCAACGGCATTGCCATGGCCTCCGGTGAGGCGACCGACTCGCTGTCCGCGGCGCGCATGGCTTTCCGTCAGCTGTTTATCCCGGGTCTGGTGGCCCTGCTGTCAGACGCGGTGGGCTTTATCACCCTGCTGCTGATCGATATCGGCGTGATCCGCGAGCTGGCCATCGGTGCCTCCATGGGTGTGGCGGTGATCATCCTGACCAACCTGATTCTGCTGCCAGTGATGATTTCCTATATCGGCATCAGCAAGAAGGCGGTGAGAATCAGCCGTGAGGAGGCCGCCAAAGAGCACCCGTTCTGGCGCTTCCTGTCCAAGTGTGCGCACCCGATGGTGGCACCGATTTCCGTGGTGGTGGCGGTCGTCGCTCTGGCGGGTGGCGTGTGGTACGGCCAGAACCTGAAGATCGGCGATCTCGACCAGGGCGCACCGGAGCTGCATCCGGACTCGCGCTACAACCTGGACAACGACTTCGTCATCCGCAACTACTCGACCAGTTCCGATGTGCTGGTGATCATGGTCAAGACGGCCCCGGAAGGTTGTTCGACCTACCGCACCCTGTCGGCCATGGACGAGCTGATGTGGACCATGGAAAACACCGAAGGCGTGCAGTCGGCCATTTCCATGGTTACCGTGTCGCGTCAGGTGATCAAGGGCATGAACGAGGGCAACCTGAAATGGGAAACCCTGTCGCGTAACCAGGACGTGCTGAACAACTCCATTGCCCGCGCCGATGGCCTGTACAACGCTGATTGCTCGGTGGCTCCGCTGCTGGTGTTCCTCACCGACCACAAGGCCGAGACCCTGTCCCGCGCCGTGGCCGTGGCGGAAGACTTCGCCAAGCAGAACAACCAGGACGGCCTCGAGTTTATCCTGGCGGCGGGTAACGCCGGCATCGAAGCGGCGACCAACGAAGTCATCGCGGCCTCGGAAACCACCATGCTGATCGCCGTTTACGCGGCCGTGAGCATCATGTGTCTGCTGACCTTCCGCTCCCTGGCCGCCACTCTCTGCGTGATCCTGCCGCTGGTACTGACCTCGGTACTGGGTAATGCGCTGATGGCTTATATGGGCATCGGGGTGAAGGTGGCGACTCTGCCGGTGATCGCCCTGGGCGTGGGTATCGGTGTCGACTACGGCATCTATATCTACAGTCGCCTGGAGTCGTTCCTGCGTCAGGGCCTGTCACTGCAGGAGGCCTACTACGAGACCCTCAAGTCCACCGGTAAGGCCGTGCTGTTCACCGGCGTGTGCCTGGCCATCGGTGTGGCCACCTGGATCTTCTCGGCGATCAAGTTCCAGGCCGATATGGGCCTGATGCTGACCTTTATGTTCCTCTGGAACATGATCGGCGCGATCTGGCTGCTGCCGGCCCTGGCCCGCTTCCTGATCAACCCGGAGAAACTGCGCAACAAGGCCTAAGCCTGATACGCAGTCGCAACACTAAAAACCGCGGCCCCAGGGTCGCGGTTTTTTTATGGGTGATGTACTGGTTAGGTGTTGCATATGGCTTTTGTAGTAGCAGGGCGGCACTCCGACTTGCCCGCGAGTCGCGTCAGATTCCAGCAGCTTCGCGGACAAGTCCGCTCCTACATGGCCGAGGTGTAACCCATTGGGTGAGGGCAATATTCGTAGCCCGGATGTAATCCGGGGAGTACTGCGTAAACGAACATTCCCCGGATTTCATCCAGGCTACGGACTGTAGGAGCGGCTGGGCGGCACTCCGGCTTGCCCGCTAGTCGCGTCAGACTCCTGCAGCTTCGCGGACAAGTCCGCTTCTATATGGCTGGCGTGTAACCCATTGGATCAGGCAAGCCTATAACCGCTGGGTGGTTAACGCGGATACAGCGGTGGCAGTGCGCTGGCTTCCGAGTTGACGTTACTCTCGGGGTTTTCCACGGCCGGCAGGCTGCGGATCGCGAGCCACAGGTTGCGCCCCTGCCAGTGCTGGCCGCTTTCGCTGTAGAGCGCGCCATTGAGGCCGTCGAGGGCGTCGGACAGCGGGGTAAAGCGTGCGGCCATATCGGCCAGGGTTTCCGGCTGCTGCCGGGCCCAGGCATCCAGCGCGTGGCGGGTGGCCTGGGAGTCGTTGGCCAGGCAGCTGCGTTTGAGGTCGTCGAGCAGGTTGCGCGGGCTGGGCCCGGCCTGCTGGTTGGGCATCACCGCCGGCTGGCGGCGGGCGCGCCACCACAGGGCAAAGCCGAGCAGGGTGGTCAGGCTGAGCAGGGCGCTGCTCAGTTGCCAGGGCCACAGCGGCGGGCCCGGTTGCAGGGTGGCCGGGGCGGGTTGCAGCGGGCTGTCCTGCGCCTCCAGGCTGGGATTGCTGGCCACCTGCAGGGTGAGGGCCGGCAGGCGGGCGATTTCCAGGCGATCTTCTGCGGTGTTCCACCAGGGTACTTCCACCGCGGCCAGTTCGAGCGGGCCGCTGCGGTTGGGCACCAGGGCTTCGCGCTCCTCACGGCTACCGGTCAGGCCCGTTTCGCCGGCCTGGTTGGCCAGTTGCGGCTGGTCGGGGTAGCGCCGCAGGTCCTGCCCGCGGGTGGCCGGCAGGGGCGGTAACTGGGCGCTGGAGAGTCCCTCGACCTTGAGCAGGATGCTGCGGGTCAGCGATTCACCGGCCCGGGCCTGCTCCGGCTGCGGGCTCCAGACCTCGGCCAGGCTCAGGGCGCGGGCGGGCAGCCAGGGGGCGTCGGCGGGGTAGCTGGCGGGCTTGGCCTTGACCTGCAGGGGCACCTCCGGTGACTTGACCCGGGTAACCTTGCCGGTGCGAGGGCCAAAGGGGTTGAAGTCATCGCTGCGCGAATGGTCTACCGCCGTGGCGCTGAAAACCTGGGCGGGGATCAGCAGTTCGCCGCTTTCCTGGGGGAAGATGGCGTAGCGCAGTTCGATCACCCCATGGCGCACGCCATTGATCTCCCGCTCGTAGGTGCGCGCCTCGCCCAACACCTCGACCCGGGCCTGGGGTATTTCCAGCGGGCTCAGGCTGCTGTCGTCGTACAGCGAAACCGAATGGTAGATGCGCAGGGTCAGCAGCGCCTGGGCCTGCACATAGACGCTGTCCTGATCCAGGCTGGCGTCGATAAACACCGGGGCCAGTTGCTCGCCGGCCTGGCTGGTGCTGTCCTGGACATGCAGGGTGATGGCCTGGGTCTGGTTGTCGCCCAGGCTCAGCGACGGGATTACCACATAGCCGCTTTGCCTGGGTTGCAGGGTGACAATCCAGCGGGTGATGGCTCGGGCCTGGTTGTTGATAGTGCTCAGGCGATTGACCTGGCGCGTACCCAGTACTTCGAACAGGGCGTTCAAGGGTTCCAGGTCGGGCTTGCTGAAGCGCGTCGCATCATCCGATTCGAGGGTCAGTTCGACGCTTTCGCCGGCGCTCAGGCGCGTGCGATCGACACTGGCGGTGAAGGTCTGGGCGCTGGCCGAGAAGGCCAGCAGGCCGAGAATCAGGGTGCAGAGCAGACGACTCATTGAGTTTGTTCCTGACGCTGTTGTTCCAGCCAGAATTTACGTCGCAGCAGTTCGCCCGGATTATCGGGTATCTGCCGTAACCATTGCTCCAGGGCCTGACGCCGCTCACCGTTGGTGGCGGGTTCGG
This sequence comes from uncultured Pseudomonas sp., assembly GCA_964578635.1. Lineage (GTDB taxonomy): Bacteria > Pseudomonadota > Gammaproteobacteria > Pseudomonadales > Pseudomonadaceae > Aquipseudomonas. The sequence continues at coordinate 11,436 of CAZOEC010000116.1, read as the reverse complement.
CGCTGGCAAACTGCTGTTCGCCGTCGCCCTCATCCGGCTCGTCGGGCGATGGCGCGCCGGGCTCTTCGCCGGCTGGCGGCGGTTGCTCGGTCGGCTGCGGCGGCTCAGCGCCACTGGCAGGTGTTGGTGTGGCCTGGGGTTCGCCGTCGCGCTGGCCGCCCTGGGGTGTTGGCGACGGGCTGTCGGTCTGGCTGGCGGACTCCTGGGCGGTGTCCGGCTCGTCGGCTTGCTGCTGCCGCTGGCGCAGCAATTCTTCGATCAGGGCCTTGTTGGTCTGCGCCTGGAGCAGCTCGGGTTGCAGTTCCAGGGCCTGGCTATAGGCCTCCAGTGCGGCCTCCAGTTCGTTGCTATGGGCCAGGGCATTGCCGCGGTTGTAGTGGTCTGCGGCCGATTCGCCGGCGGCAAAGCGCTCGGCCGCCGCGGCATAGTCGCCGGCCTGGTACAGGGCCGCGCCTTGCCACTGGCGCTGCTTGAAACGCTGCGCGGCCTGGGCCGGTTGCTGCGCCTCGAGCAGACGCTGGCCCTGCTGGTCGGCGCGCAGCCAGAGGTCGGCGAAGTCGAAGGCGTAGCTGTGCTGCGGCAGGCTCAGCAACAACAGCGGCAGGCACAGCAGCCAGCCGCGCCGTGCCGCGCAGGCGGCCAGCAGGAGCAACGGCAGAAGCAGCCAGTGGCCCTGGTCGGCCCAGGCCTGCAGCTGGGTTGGCTCGCCGTCGCTGCGCAGACGTTCGGGGCCATCGAACAGGCCGAGGCTGCGCAGGTCGCGCTCATCCAGGGTGACCTGCTGGAAACGTCCGCCGATCTCGCGCAGAAAGGCACTCAGGCTGGCGCTGTCCAGGCGCGGGATAAGGATTGCGCCCTGCCGGTCCTTGAGGAAGGAACCGTCCTCCTGAATGATCGGTGCGCCTTGGGCGCTGCCGATGCCGAGCATATGCAGGCGTTCGTCGCGACCGTCGAGGGCCTGGGTGATGCCCAGGCGCTCCTGCTCGCTGAGGGCGCTGCCGAGCAGCAGCAGCCGGCCCTGGCCTTGCTGGCCCTGCTGGAGCAGCTGCAGGGCCTTGAGCACGGCCAGGTCGGCACGTTGTCCGGGCTCGGGCATGATCGAGGGCTTGAGGGCGTCGAGCAGGTTGCGACTGGTGCTCAGATCATCGGACAGCGGCACCAGGGTGTGGGCGCTGCCGGCATAGACGACGATGGCGGTTTGCGCATCCTGGCGGGCTTCCAGCAGGTCGAGCAGCTTGCGCCTGGCCTGTTCCAGGCGGTTGGGCGAGGCATCACTGGCCAGCATCGCCGGGGTCAGTTCGAGCAGGACCACCAGTGGGTCGGCCGGTTTCAGCTTGTTCTGTTCGATGCGCTCCCAGCTGGGGCCGAGTAACGCCAGCAGGGCCAGCAGCCAGGCCAGGCCCAGGGCGATCCAGGGCAGACGGCTGTTGCGCCCGCTGCCCGGCGTCAGCAGCACGCCGTGAAAGGCCGCCGGAAGCAGGGCTTGCCAGTGCCCGCTGCGTTTTTTGCGGTGCCAGAGTTGCCACAGCAGCATGCCCAGCAGCGGCAGCAGAAGCAGCCAGAAGGGGCGCAGCCAGTGGGGCCAGAGGCTGTTGCCGAGCAACTCGATCATGACGGCCTCCTCGGATGGCGGTTGGCCACGGCACGCAGGCGTCGCCACAGCTCAGGCCACAGCGTACGTGCGACCAGCAGCAGGCTCAAGAGCAGGGCCGCGCTCAGGGGCCAGGGGTACAGTGGCAGGCTCGGGCGGGCCAGGGTGGGTTTCTGCGCGACGGGTTCAAGGCGATCGAGGGTCGCCTCTATGCGTTGCAGCTCCTGGCTGTCGCGGGCGCGGAAGTATTCGCCGCCGCTGGCTTCGGCAATCGCGCGCAGGCTGGTTTCGTCCAGATCCAGGCTCGGGTTGAAACCGAACATGCCGAGGACCCCGTCCTCCTGCGGGTCGGCCCCGATGCCGATGGTGTAGATGCGGATCTGCTCTTCGGCGGCCAGGCGGGCGGCGAGCAAGGGGTCGAGTTCGCCGCTGTTGTTGGCCCCGTCGGTCACCAGCACCAGCACTCGACTGTCCGCCGGGCGTTGGCGCAGGCGCTTGACGGCCAGGCCGATGGCGTCGCCGATGGCGGTTTGCGGGCCGGCGATATTCTGCTGCGCCTCGTCCAGCCAGAAGCGCACGGTCTGCCGGTCGAAGGTCAGCGGCGACTGCAGGTAGGCGCGGCTGCCGAACAGGATCAGGCCGACCCGGTCGCCCTGGCGGCCCTCGATAAAATCGCCAAGCAGTTGCTTGACCAGGCTCAGGCGGCTGATCTGCTGGTCTTCCCAGCGCATGTCGGCGTAATCCATCGAGCCGGACACATCCACCGCCAGCAGCAGGTCGCGCCCGCTGGCGGGCATTGGCAGGGGCGTGCCGAGCCATTGCGGGCGCGCCGCGGCCAGCAGCAACAGGCCCCAGAGCAGGACAAATGGCAGCTGTTGCCGCCAGCTCGGCAGGTGGGTGCGGGCGCGCTGTCCGGTCAGGCTTTGCAGTTCGGCGATAAAGCTGATGTTCAGGGCCGCCTCGCCGCTGTCCGCGGCGGGCAGCAATCGGCGCAACAGCCAGGGCAGCGGGGCGAGCAGGAAGACCCAGGGCCAGGCGAATTCAAACATGCTTGCGAATCCAGATGGCCACGGCCTGGTCGAGGCCGGCGATGGCCTTGTCATCGAGTGTGCAGTGCGGTCGATAGGTACCCTCGACCAGGATCATCCAGCGGGTCAGGCCGGCGGCCGGGCAGCGGCTGTCGAGAAAGGCCAGCCAGGCGCGGCTGCTCAGGGTATGGCTGTTGCCTTGTGGGTAGCGCTCGCGGCACAGGCGCTTGAGGATGGCATTGAGCTGTTGCAGCCAGGGCCCGGCATCGACGCCGTCGTAGGGTTTGCGCAGCTGTGCGAGTTCGTCCAGGGCGGCCTGGCGTACCGGGTCCAGAGGTGCGGCGGACTCGACCGCGGCCTTGCGCGGCAGACGCTTAAGCAGCTTGAACGCGCCCCAGAGCAGCAGGGGCAGCAGCGCCGCGAGCAGCCACCAGCCCGGTGCCGGCGGCCACCAGCCGATCGCCGGCGGGGCAATCAGCGGTTCGAGTCGTTCCAGCGCGGTCACTGGGTTTTCCTCGGGCGTTGGGCGTTCAGGTGTTCGCGCAGCTGTTCGATCATTTCCGTCTGGGTGTTCAAGGCCAGCAGCGGCACCCCGAGCTTCTGCGCCAGACGCTGCCAGCGTGCCTGGCGCGCCTGACCCAGGCTGCGATAGGCCTGGCGCAGGTCGGCGTCATGGCTGTCGAGTTCCAGCTGCGCACCCTGCTCGGCAAAGCGCAGCAGGCCGGCGGCGGGCAGGGCGTGATCGAGGGGGTCGGACAGCGGCAGCAACAGCAGGTCGATATGCCGGGCCAGGAGCTGCAGCTGCTGTTCGCTGTTGTCGCCCAGCGTGCGTTCGTCGCAGATCAGCACCACCAGGCTGCCGGGGCGCAGCACCTCGCGGGCGCGGCGCAAGGCCAGGGCCAGGCTGTCGCGGTTGCCGGCGGCGTTGCCGGACAGCGCCTGGTTGGCGCGCACCAGGCGGTTGAGCAGTTGCAGCAGGCTCTGCTTGCTGCGTCGCGGCTTGATCTCGTGGTGTTCCAGATCGCCGAAGACCAGGCCGCCGATGCGGTCGTTATGGCCCAGGGCGGCCCAGCCGATCAGGCCGGCGGCCTGGGCGGCGAGTACCGATTTGAACACCAGGCCCGAGCCGAAAAACAGCCGCGCGCTCTGCTCGACCAGGATATAGATCGGCCGCTCGCGTTCTTCGTGGAACAGCTTGGTGTGCGGCTCCTGGGTGCGTGCGGTCACTCGCCAGTCGATGCTGCGCACGTCGTCGCCGGCCTGGTAGGCGCGCACCTGATCGAAATCGACGCCGCGCCCGCGCAGCTTGGAGTGGTGCAGGCCGATCAGCGGGCTGCGCTGCGCCGGGGTGGAAAACAGTTGCACCTCACGCACGCGGTGACGCATCTCGATCAGCTCGCCGAGACTGATGCGTACACCGGGTTGGGGCGGTTGGTCGTGCATGGCGATCAGGCGACCGCCACGACGTCGAGAATGCGCTGCACCACGCGGTCCTGGTCGATGCCGGCGGCTTCCGCCTCGAACGACAGGATGATGCGGTGGCGCAGCACGTCGAACAGCACCGCCTGGATATCTTCCGGGCTGACGAAATCGCGCCCGGCCAGCCAGGCATGGGCGCGGGCACAGCGGTCCAGGGCGATGGAACCACGCGGGCTGGCCCCGTAGGCGATCCACTCGGCCAGCTCCGGGTCGAACTTGGCCGGGGTGCGCGAGGCCATCACCAGTTGCACCAGGTATTCCTCCACCGCATCGGCCATATACAGGCCGAGGATTTCCTGGCGCGCGGCGAAGATCGCCTGCTGGCTGACCCGCTGCTCGGGCTTGGTTTCGCCATTGAGCGCCTCGCCGCGGGCCTGGGCGAGGATCTTGCGTTCCACGCTGGCATCCGGGAAGCCGATCTTGACGTGCATGAGGAAGCGGTCGAGCTGGGCTTCGGGCAGCGGGTAGGTGCCTTCCTGCTCGATCGGGTTCTGCGTGGCCATCACCAGAAACAGCGGCGACAGATGATAGGTGCTGCGCCCGACGCTGACCTGGCGCTCGGCCATGGCCTCGAGCAGCGCCGACTGGACCTTGGCCGGGGCGCGGTTGATTTCGTCGGCCAGCACCAGGTTGTGGAAGATCGGCCCCTGCTGAAACACGAAGCTGCCGGTTTCCGGGCGGTAGATCTCGGTGCCGGTGATATCCGCCGGAAGCAGGTCGGGGGTGAACTGAATGCGATGGAATTCCGCCTCGATGCCTTCGGCCAGTTCCTTGATCGCCTTGGTCTTGGCCAGACCGGGAGCGCCCTCGACCAGCATATGGCCGTCGGCGAGCAGGGCAATCAGCAGCCTTTCGATGAGTTTTTCCTGGCCGAGGATCTGTGTTGAAAGAAAATGTCGCAGCGCGACAAGCGCTTCACGGTGTTCCATCGTTAAGCTCATCCAGCAAATGTGACCAGCGAGTCTCGAACCTCGCCAGAGTTAAGTGGCAGCCACTTTAATGCAATCGCTGCCTCCTAGACTAACGTTGAACCACAAGGTTGTGGCGAAGGTCATTACTCGCGACTGCCTCTAGTTGAATAACAAGCCAAACGGAGCAAACCCATGGCGTTCTTTACGGCGGCCAGCAAAGCCGATTTTCAGCATCATCTGCAAACGGCGCTGGCGCAGCACGTCAGTGAACAGGCCTTGCCACAAATGGCCCTGTTCGCCGAACAATTCTTCGGCATCATCGCCCTGGAGGAGCTGACCCAGCGTCGCCTCTCCGATCTGGTCGGCTGCACATTGTCGTCCTGGCGCGTACTGGAACGTTTCGACCCGGCCAAGCCCGAGGTACGGGTATTCAACCCCGATTATGAAAAGCACGGCTGGCAGTCGACCCACACCGCCGTGGAAATTCTCCACAGCGACATTCCGTTCCTGGTCGACTCGGTGCGCATGGAACTGAACCGTCGCGGTTACAGCATTCACACCCTGCAGAACAGCGTGTTCAGCGTACGCCGCAACAAGAGCGGCGAGCTGCAGGAAATTCTGCCCAAGGGCACCCAGGGCAAGGATGTGCAGCAGGAAGCACTGATGTTTCTGGAGATCGACCGCTGCGCCAACACCGGCGAGCTGAAGACCCTGGAGAAGACCCTGCAAGAGGTGTTCCGCGACGTACGCATGAGCGTTGCCGATTTCCAGCCGATGAAGGCCAAGGCCAAGGAGCTGCTGGCCTGGCTGGACAAGGTCAAGCCAGGCCAGGTCGGGCTCAAGGTCGAAGGGGCCGAGCTGGACGAGATCAAGGTGTTTATGAACTGGTTGCTCGACGACCACTTCACCTTCCTCGGCTACGAAGAATTCGCCGTGGTCGATGTGCCCGGTGGCGGCAGTATGCAGTATGACGAGGGCTCCCTGCTCGGTCTGTCCAAACGCCTGCGCACCGGCCTGAAAGCCGATGAGCTGCATATCGAACCGGAGGCGGTGGCCTACCTGCGCGAGCCGCAGCTGCTGTCCTTCGCCAAGGCCGCCGTACCGAGCCGCGTGCACCGTCCGGCCTACCCGGATCTGGTGTCGATCCGCGAGCTGGACAGCAAGGGCCGGGTGATCAAGGAATGCCGCTTTATGGGCCTGTACACCTCGGCGGTGTATGCCGAGAGCGTGTGGAACATTCCCTATATCCGCCGCAAGGTCGAGGTGATCGAGCAGCGGGCCGGTTTCGGCAGCAGCGCCCACCTGGGCAAGGAGCTGGCCCAGGTCCTGGAAGTGCTGCCGCGCGACGACCTGTTCCAGACCTCGGTGGACGAGCTGTTCAACACCGCCATGTCCATCGTGCAGATTCAGGAGCGCAACAAGATCCGCGTGTTCCTGCGCCGCGATCCCTATGGCCGTTTCTGCTACTGCCTGGCCTATGTGCCGCGCGACGTGTACTCCACCGAGACCCGCATGAAGATCCAGCAGGTGCTGATGGAGCGCTTGCAGGCTACTGATTGCGAGTTCTGGACCTTCTTCTCCGAGTCGGTGCTGGCGCGGGTGCAGTTCATCCTCAAGGTCGACCCGAAGAACCGCGTGCAGATCGATCCGCTGCGTCTGGAGAAGGAAGTTATCCAGGCCTGCCGTTCGTGGAAGGACGACTACGCCAGCCTGATGGTCGAAAGCCTCGGCGAAGCCCAGGGCACCGAGGTGCTGAGCGAATTCCCCGATGGTTTCCCGGCCGGATACCGCGAACGTTTCGCCCCGCATTCGGCGGTGGTGGACATGCAGCATATCCTCAGCCTGAACAGCGACCGCACCCTGGTGATGAGCTTCTACCAGCCGCTGACCCAGGATGGCCAGCAGCTGCACTGCAAGCTGTACCACGCCGACACGCCGTTGCCGCTGTCGGACGTGCTGCCGATTCTGGAAAACCTCGGCCTGCGCGTGCTTGGCGAGTTCCCCTACAAGCTGCGCCGCGCCGATGGCCGTGAGTTCTGGATCCACGACTTCGCCTTCACCTACGCCGAAGGCCTGGATGTCGACATTCAGCAGCTCAATGACACCCTGCAGGGTGCTTTCGTCAATATCGTTGGCGGTGCGGCGGAGAACGACGGCTTCAACCGTCTGGTGCTGATGGCCGCCATGCCGTGGCGCGATGTGGCGTTGCTGCGTGCCTACGCCCGCTACCTCAAGCAGATTCGCCTGGGCTTCGACCTCAGCTATATCGCCAGCACCCTGGTCAACCACGCCGATATCGCCAAGGAGCTGGTGCGTCTGTTCAAGACGCGCTTCTACCTGGCGCGCAAGCTGGCAAGCGAAGACCTGGAAGACAAGCAACAGAAGCTTGAGCAGGCGATTCTGGCGGCTCTGGACAATGTCGCGGTGCTCAACGAGGACCGCATCCTGCGCCGCTACCTGGACCTGATCAAGGCCACCCTGCGCACCAACTTCTACCAGACCGATGCCAGCGGTGCGGCCAAGAGCTACTTCAGCTTCAAGCTCAACCCGCGGGCAATCCCGGAGATTCCACGGCCGACGCCCAAGTTCGAAATCTTCGTCTATTCGCCACGGGTCGAAGGCGTGCACCTGCGTTTCGGCGACGTCGCCCGCGGCGGCCTGCGTTGGTCGGACCGCGAGGAAGACTTCCGCACCGAGGTGCTGGGCCTGGTCAAGGCGCAGCAGGTGAAGAACGCGGTGATCGTGCCGATGGGGGCCAAGGGCGGCTTTATTCCGCGGCGTCTGCCGCTGGGCGGCAGCCGTGACGAGGTACTGGCCGAGGGCATCGCCTGCTACCGGATCTTTATCTCGGGTCTGCTGGATATCACCGATAACCTCAAGGAAGGTGCCGTGGTTCCGCCGCAGAACGTGGTGCGCCACGATGGCGACGACCCGTACCTGGTGGTGGCGGCGGACAAGGGCACCGCGACCTTCTCCGATATCGCCAACGGTATCGCCGCCGACTACGGCTTCTGGCTCGATGACGCCTTCGCCTCGGGCGGCTCGGCCGGTTACGACCACAAGGGCATGGGTATCACCGCCAAGGGTGGCTGGGTCTCGGTGCAGCGTCACTTCCGCGAGCGCGGCATCGACGTGCAGAAGGACAATGTCACCGTGATCGGTATCGGCGACATGGCCGGCGACGTGTTCGGCAACGGCCTGCTGCTGTCGAAAAGCCTGCAGCTGGTGGCCGCCTTCAACCATATGCACATCTTTATCGACCCCAACCCGGATGCGGCGAAGAGCTTTGTCGAGCGCCAGCGTCTGTTCGACCTGCCGCGCTCCAGCTGGAGCGACTACGACAGCTCGCTGATCTCCGAGGGCGGCGGCATCTTCCTGCGCAGCGCCAAGAGCATCGCCATCAGCCCGCAGATGAAAGAGCGTTTCGATATCAGCGCCGACAAGCTGGCCCCCACCGAGCTGCTCAATGCCTTGCTCAAGGCCCCGGTGGACCTGCTGTGGAACGGCGGTATCGGCACCTACGTCAAGTCGAGCAAGGAAAGCCACGCCGACGTCGGCGACAAGGCCAACGACCTGCTGCGGGTCGACGGTCGCGAGCTGCGCGCCAAGGTAGTGGGTGAGGGCGGCAACCTCGGCATGACCCAGCTGGGGCGCGTCGAGTTCGGCTTGAATGGTGGCGCGAGCAACACCGACTTTATCGATAACGCCGGTGGTGTGGATTGCTCCGACCATGAGGTCAATATCAAGATCCTGCTCGGCGAGATCGTCGCCGCCGGCGACATGACCGGCAAGCAGCGCAACAAGCTGCTGGTGGAAATGACCGATGCGGTCGGTGGCCTGGTGCTGGGCAACAACTACAAGCAGACCCAGGCCCTGTCCCTGGCCGAGCGTCGCGCCCGCGAGCGGGTTGGCGAGTACAAGCGCCTGATGGCGGCCCTGGAAAGCGCCGGCAAGCTGGATCGCGCCCTGGAGTTCCTGCCCAGCGACGATGAGCTCAACGAACGCGCCAACAACGGCCTGGGCCTGACCCGGCCGGAGCTGTCGGTGCTGATCTCCTACAGCAAGATCGACCTCAAGGAGTCCCTGCTCAAGTCCCGGGTACCGGATGACGAGTACCTGGCCCGGGAAATGGAAACCGCCTTCCCGCCGCTGCTGGCGCAGAAGTTCGGCGAGCCGATGCGTCGCCATCGCCTCAAGCGTGAAATCGTCAGCACCCAGATCGCCAACGACCTGGTCAACCATATGGGCATCACCTTCGTGCAGCGTCTGAAGGAGTCCACCGGCATGAGCGCGGCCAATGTCGCCGGTGCCTATGTGATCGTGCGCGACGTGTTCCGCCTGCCGCACTGGTGGCAGCAGATCGAGGCCCTGGACCACCAGGTGCCGGCCGACCTGCAGCTGCAGCTGATGGACGAGCTGATGCGCCTGGGCCGTCGGGCCACCCGCTGGTTCCTGCGCAGCCGCCGCAATGATCTGGATGCGGCCCGTGACGTGGCGCATTTCGCGCCGCGTGTCGAAGCCCTGGCCATGCGCCTGGACGAGCTGCTCGAAGGCCCGGCCCGCGAGCAGTGGCTGGCGCGCTTCCAGGCCTATATGGAAGCCGGTGTGCCGGAGGTGCTGGCGCGGGTCGTGGCTGGTACCAGCCATCTGTACACCCTGCTGCCGATCATCGAAGCGTCGGACGTGACCGGGCAGGAACCGGCCCGGGTGGCGGCGGCCTACTTTGCGGTGGGCGGCTCCCTGGAGCTGTCCTGGTACCTGCAGCAGATCACCAGCCTGCCGGTGGAAAACAACTGGCAGGCCCTGGCCCGTGAAGCCTTCCGCGACGATCTGGACTGGCAGCAGCGCGCCATCACCGTGTCGGTGCTGCAGATGGTCGAAGGTCCGGCGGATATCGAGGAACGTGCCGGCGTGTGGCTGGAGCAGCACCGCCGTCTGGTCGATCGTTGGAAGCTGATGCTTGGCGAACTGCGTTCGGCCACCACCACCGACTACGCCATGTACGCCGTGGCCAACCGGGAGCTGATGGACCTGGCGCAAAGCGCCTAAGCGGGAACAGCGCAGGCTTGGCCTGCGCTGTCCTTGCCCCAATAAAAAGCCCCGCTAAGTGCGGGGCTTTTTATTGGGGCAAGGTCTGGCGTTAGCGCAGACACAATCGCTCCCGATCTTGCGAGCTAGAGTCCTGCAAGGCGCTACGTAGTAACAGCCTCCGGCTGGTCAAAACGGCGAGACACGTAGTGCAGCGGAGTAACAGCCAACGGCTGGCCCGTAGGGTGAGCGTAACGAATCAAGCGGAGTGTACTGTTGTACATGAGCATTACTCGTTTCACTCGCCCTTCGGGTCGCGCTGAAGCGCGTTAGCCGCAAGCGGCTGCCGAGTCTGTTTTTAACGCCGCAGGGCCGACGCGCAGCAGATCGTTGACTGCCCTAATGCTAGTCGTCGAAGTCCATCCAGCCGCCCATTTCCTTCCAGCGATTGACGATGCCGCAGAACAGCTCGGCGGTCTTCTCGGTGTCGTAACGGGCCGAGTGCGCTTCCTTGCCGTCGAAGTCGATATCGGCGGCCTGGCAGGCTTTGGCCAGGACGGTCTGGCCGTAGGCGAGGCCGGCCAGGGTGGCGGTATCGAAGCTGGAGAAGGGGTGGAACGGATTGCGCTTGATGCCGGTCCGGGCCACTGCTGCATTGAGGAAGCCGAGGTCGAAGCTGCTGTTGTGGCCGACCAGGATCGCCCGCTTGCAGCTGTTGGCTTTCAGCGATTTGCGCAGGCCGCGGAAGATTTCCGTCAGCGCGTGCTCTTCGGTTACCGCCATGCGCAGCGGGTGATCAAGCTTGATGCCGGTGAAGTCCAGCGCCGCCTGCTCGATATTGGCCCCCACGAAGGGCTCGACCCGGAAGAAATGGGTGTGGTCCGGGTAGAGAAAACCCTGCTCATCCATGGCGATGGTGGTCGCGGCGATTTCCAGCAGGGCATCGGTGGCGCAGTTGAAACCGCCCGTCTCGACATCCACAACCACCGGCAGATAGCCGCGAAAACGCGCGGCCATGGGGTGGCGCGGGCCTGAGGGGCTGCTTTCCAGTTCGTCGTCGTACAGATCTTCGCTCACGCGTTTTCCTCCAGCAGGCACCAGCGCAGGGTTTCGCCGGCACGCAGCGGGATAACGCGTTGTTCGCCCAGCGGCAGGCTGGCCGGGGCGGTCCAGTCCTCACGCACCAGGGTGATGGTTTCGCGGTTGCGCGGCAGGCCGTAGAAGTCCGGGCCATTCAGGCTGGCGAAGGCCTCCAGCTGGCCCAGCGCATTGCGCTGCTCGAAAGCCTCGGCATACAGCTCGATGGCGGCGTAGGCGCTGTAGCAGCCGGCGCAGCCGCAGGCGGCTTCCTTGGCGTGCTGGGCATGGGGGGCCGAGTCGGTGCCGAGGAAGAACTTGG
>CAZOEC010000115.1:0-15424 GCA_964578635.1 uncultured Pseudomonas sp. | reverse complement strand
CTGCTGCTGATCGCCATGGGCCTGTACCTGGCCGGCTGGTGGAGCGGCCTGACCCGCATCGAAGGCCTGGGCCGCGGCCTGTGGCGGCATATCCAGCCGCTGACCCGGCGCTTTATGCCGGTCACCAGCCTGCCCCGCGCCCTGGTGCTGGGCAGCCTGTGGGGCTGGCTGCCCTGCGGTCTGGTCTACAGCACCCTGCTCTGGGCCGCCAGCCAGGGCAATGCCCTGGACAGCGCCGCCCTGATGCTGGCCTTCGGCCTCGGCACCCTGCCGGTACTGCTGGCCACCGGCATGGCCGCCGAACGCCTGACCGCCCTGCTGCGCCAACGCGGCGTGCGCATGGCCGGCGGCGTGCTGGTGATCCTGTTCGGCCTATGGACCCTGCCCGGTCCGCACCAGCACTGGCTGATGGGCCATTGAGACGGTCATACACCGCAACAGCACAGCCTCAGCCCGCTGCCCCATGATCCAGGTCAAAACACCTCAGGCAAGGCACTCTTAGACTTCCCGGTACTGATAGCCAAACCGGGAATGCCCGCATGCTCGACGCCATCCAATGGGACACCAGCCTGATCCGTCGCTACGACCAGGCCGGCCCTCGCTATACCTCCTACCCCACCGCCGTGCAGTTCCATGAAGGGATCGGCCAGTTCGACATGCTCCACGCCCTGCGCGACAGCCGCAAAGCGCTGCGCCCGCTGTCGCTGTATGTGCATATCCCGTTCTGCGCACACATCTGCTACTACTGCGCCTGCAACAAGGTGATCACCAAGGATCGCGGTCGTGCCCTGCCCTACCTGGAAAAACTGCAGCGGGAAATCGAGATCATCGGCCGCCATCTGGACCCACAGCAAAAGGTCGAACAGCTGCACTTCGGCGGCGGCACCCCGACCTTTCTCAGCCACGATGAGCTGCGCCACCTGATGGCCCATCTGCGCCAGCACTTCAACCTGCTGGATGACGACAGCGGCGACTACAGCATCGAGATCGACCCGCGCGAGGCCGACTGGTCAACCATGGGCCTGCTCCGCGAGCTGGGTTTCAACCGCGTCAGCCTTGGCGTGCAGGACCTCGACCCGGCGGTGCAGCGGGCGGTCAACCGTCTGCAGACCCTGGAAGAAACCCGTGCCATCGTCGAAGCGGCGCGCACCCTGCAGTTCCGTTCGGTGAATATCGACCTGATCTACGGCCTGCCGCTGCAGACCCCGGAACGCTTTGCCCGCACCGTCGACGAAGTGATCGCCCTGCAGCCCGATCGCCTGTCGCTGTTCAACTACGCCCATCTGCCCGAGCGCTTTATGCCGCAACGGCGGATCGACAGCGCCGACCTGCCCAGCGCCAGCGACAAGCTGGCCATGTTGCAGGCCAGCATCGAGCAGCTGAGCGCCGCCGGTTACCGCTATATCGGCATGGATCACTTCGCCCTGCCCGACGACGAACTGGCCAGCGCCCAGGAAGACGGCAGCCTGCAACGCAACTTCCAGGGCTACACCACCCATGGCCACTGTGACCTGATCGGCCTCGGGGTGTCGTCGATCAGCCAGATTGGCGACCTCTACTGCCAGAACAATGCCGACCTGAGCAAGTATCAGGACAGCCTGGCCCAGGGCGAGCTGGCCACGGTGCGCGGCCTGCACTGCAATGCCGACGACCGCCTGCGCCGCGCGGTGATCCAGCAGCTGATCTGCCATTTCCGCCTGAGTTTCGCCGAGATCGAACAGGCTTATTCAATAGATTTTCGCAGCTACTTCGGCGAAATATGGCCGCAACTGCAGCAGATGGCCCAGGACGGCCTGATCCAGCTGGACCAGCAGGGCATAGAAGTGCGGCCGGCCGGCCGACTGCTGGTGCGCTCGCTGTGCATGCTGTTCGATCACTACCTCACCGAACACAACCGTCAGCGCTTTTCCCGGGTGATCTAGGGTCTGCCAATGTTGCACACCCCGTAGGGTGCGCCGTGCGCACCAGGCCAGGCCGCGGTCTCTTGGCATAACACGCAGGGCTTGGTCGCCTAGCTGATGCTCAACGTGGCCACTTCCTGCATCTGCTGGGCGCTCAACCCCTGCTCGCGCACCGTCTTGAGCAACATCGCGCTGGCACTGCTTAGCGCGCCCTGCAGCGAAGCCAGTTCCCCCTGCAGGGCCTCGATGCGCAAACGCCGGGTATCCGCATCCAGGCCCTGATCGGCCACCAACGCCGTCAGCTCGGCCTTCTTCTGCGCGATCTGCGCCTTGAGCGCGCGGATCATCTTGAGGATCTGCTTGATCGTGTCCGGCAGGCTGCTCTCGTCGATGTCGCGGTTTTTCTGCGACGCGGCGGAACGCGCCTTGCCCAGCTCGGACAGGCTCACCCGCAAACCATCGCGCAGCGCCTGACTATCCTCATGGCCGCCCTCGGCAGCAGCGTTTCTACGCTGCACTGCTATGCTCAGACGGTTGCTCAGCACAGTCGATTCCACTCGCATGCGGGTGCTCCTTGCAGACCCGGATAAATTTTCCGAAATGTCGGCCTCCAAGGGGCAAACTTGAGCGCCTGGTCAGACTTCAGTCTGACTGGCTGCACACCGAGTCCTGCTGTAACCTTGCTGGCATTGTGTGTTTAACCAAGGAAGCGCTGCCGATGTCCGAAAGCATCAAGTTGCACAGCACCCACCATGTTCATTGCAATGACTGCAGCCTGGCCAGCCTGTGCCTGCCGCTTTCGCTGAACCTGGAAGACATGGATGCCCTGGACGATATCGTTAAACGCGGCCGCCCCCTGAAAAAGGGCGAGTTCCTGTTCCGCCAGGGCGATGCCTTCAACTCGGTGTTTGCGGTGCGTTCCGGCGCGCTGAAGACCTTCAGCCTGAGCGATAGCGGCGACGAACAGATCACCGGTTTTCACCTGCCCAGCGAACTGGTCGGCCTGTCCGGCATGGACAGCGAAATCTACCCGGTATCGGCCATGGCCCTGGAAACCACCTCGGTGTGCGAGATCCCCTTCGAGCGCCTGGATGAGTTGTCGGTAAAACTGCCACAACTGCGCCGCCAGCTGATGCGCGTCATGAGCCGCGAGATCCGCGACGATCAGCAGATGATGCTCCTGCTTTCGAAGAAAACCGCCGACGAACGCATCGCCACCTTCCTGGTCAACCTGTCGGCACGCTTCCGCGCCCGCGGCTTCTCGGCCAACCAGTTCCGTCTGGCCATGTCGCGTAACGAAATTGGTAACTATTTAGGCCTTGCGGTAGAGACCGTGTCTCGCGTATTCACTCGCTTCCAACAGAACAAGCTGCTCGAAGCCGAAGGCAAGGAAGTGCATATTCTCGACCCCATCGAGCTGTGCGCCCTGGCCGGCGGTAATCTCGAGGGCTGATTGACCTGCAACGGCCAGGATACCCAGGATGATTTTCGACGAGTTCAGCATCAAGACCCTGATCCGCCCGGTTAAGGACTTCCCCAAACCCGGCGTGATCTTTCGTGACATCACCCCGCTGTTCCAGTCGCCGCGCGCCCTGCGCATGGTCGCCGACAGCTTTATCCAGCGTTATGTCGAAGCCGAGTTCAGCCATATCGGGGCCATGGACGCGCGCGGTTTTCTGGTCGGCTCAATCATCGCCTACGAGCTGAACAAGCCGCTGATCCTGTTCCGCAAACAGGGCAAGCTGCCCGCCGATGTGCTCAGCGAACGCTATCAGACCGAATACGGCGAAGCCCTGCTCGAAGTCCATGCCGACAGCCTCTGCGAGGGCGACAAGATCGTCATGTTCGATGACCTGATCGCCACCGGTGGCACCCTGCTGGCCGCCGCACAGCTGGTCCGGCGCATGGGTGCGAGCATCTACGAGGCCGCGGCGATTATCGACCTGCCGGAACTGGGCGGCTCGCAGAAGCTCCAAGACATCGGTATCCCGACCTTTACCCTCACCGCCTTCGCCCTTAACGACCAATAAATCATGCCCGAATACAGTTTGACCCCGAGTACCACTACTTGGCGCTTGCGCCTGGCTGCGCTGATGGAAAGCCAGACCATCACCCGCCTGGTTACGACGCTGATCATCCTCAACGCCGCAATCCTCGGCATGCAGACCTCTCCCGGCCTCATGGCGCAATGGGGTGAGCTGCTGCTAGGCCTGGATCAGCTGATCCTGGTGCTGTTTATCCTCGAACTGGGCCTGCGCTTCGTCGCCCGCGGCCTAGGCCTGCTGCGCGATCCCTGGGCGGTGTTCGACTGCCTGGTGGTGGGCATCGCCCTGGTGCCGGCCAGCGGTCCCTTCGCCGTGCTGCGTGCGCTGCGGGTCTTGCGCGTGCTGCGCCTGATCTCGATCAACCCGAATATGCGCCGGGTGGTACAGGCGCTGCTGTCCTCCCTGCCGGGGATGGGCAGCATCGCCATGCTGCTGGGCCTGGTGTTCTACGTGGCCGCGGTGATGGCCACCCAGCTGTTCGGCGAGGCCTTCCCCGAATGGTTCGGCAGCCTGGGTGCCAGCCTCTACACCCTGTTCCAGGTGATGACCCTGGAAAGCTGGTCGATGGGCATCGTGCGCCCGGTGATGGAGACCTTCCCGCTGGCGTGGATGTACTTCCTGCCGTTTATCCTGATCGCCACCTTTATGATGCTCAACCTGTTTATCGCCGTGGTGGTCAATGCCATGCAGACCACCCATGAACAGGAAGCCAAACTGGCTCCCCCTTCGCCCACCGAGCAATTACTGCTCGATGAACTGCGCGCCCTGCGCACGGAAGTCGCCGAGCTGCGCCAGCAGCGCTAAGTCGCACCCTGAGTGCCCGGATTGCGCCGCGGGTTATGGGGACTCGTAGGAGCGGCCCATGGCCGCGAATAGGCCATGCCCGGCAAAGCCATCGCGGGCATGGGCTAGGTGCCCCCACCGCTCCTACGTCCTGCGAGACTTGCATAGGCCCATAAAATCTCGCGAGCACAACGGCATCCACTCGACGAAATCGCAGGCCTGGCGGATCAGCACAGGCCTCATCCCGCACGACAAACTGTCGGACAACTAACCATAAGTTGGCGTTAAAACGGCCGCCCTGGCCAGAAATGACCTCGCAGCAAAACCGCCCTGGGCTAAAGATTCAGCACGGCCACAGACAGCCCTCGCGCTGTCGATCCCGCCTGATAACAAGAGCGGTCGCACAGCGACCAATATGCCCAGGAGTCGCCCCTATGACAGCCAAAAGCAGCACCCCCAGCGCCAGTTTTCCGGTTCGCCGCATGGATTTCAGCTTTAGCGAAAGCCAGAAATTCTGGTTCGCCGGCGACCCCTTTATGAGCCATTTCATGAACAACCTGTCGTCGCTGTTTCCCTATGGCGAGAAGTTCTTCGTCGACAGCGTGCGCGCAGTGCGCGATCAGGTGACCGAGCCGCAGCTGAAAAAGGACATCAGCGCCTTTATCGGCCAGGAAGCCATGCACTCCAAGGAGCACGCGGCCTACAACGACTACGCCGCCGAACACGGTATCGATCTGGAGCGCCTGGAGCTGCGGATCAAGGTACTGCTCGAGTGGACCACCAAGATCAGCACCAAGAAACAGCGCCTGGCCGCCACCTGCGCCCTGGAGCACTTCACCGCGACCATGGCCGAGCAGCTGCTGCAGCGCGAAGACCTGACCACCCAGATGAACGACCCCAAGCTGTATCAGCTGTGGATGTGGCACGCCATCGAGGAAAACGAACACAAGGCGGTCTGCTACGACGTGTACCAGCAGGTCTATGGCGGCTACTTCACCCGCACCATCATGATGGCCATCACCACCCTGATCTTCTTCGGCGTGATCGGCTGGTTCCAGGTACACCTGCTGCGCAAGGACGGCCAGCTGTTCAACTGGCGCAGCTGGGGCAAGGGCCTGAAGATGCTATTCGGCCCGCGCAACGGCTTTCTGACCAAACTGCTGCTGCCCTATCTGGACTACTACCGTCCCGGCTTCCATCCACTGGACCACGACAGCAAGGCGCTGGAACAGCGCTGGCGTCAGCGCCTGGGCTTTAACTAAGCCGACCCGGCAGGGCTCGTGGCTCAACCGCTACGGGCTCGGCCACGTTGTTCGAGATCGCGGTACACATGTTCGGCGAGGCCGGCCCCGGCCTCGCTCATGGTCAGGTAGGTACGATCCGCCCCGGCCTGCTGGATACGCCGGGCGATGTCCTCATACATGGCATGGGACACCAGCAAACCGGCAAAGCCACGGGCACGCAGCTTCTCGGTGGAAATGATCTTCGCCTCGGCATCGTTCAGGGCCAGAATCACCGCATCGACCTGCGGCATCTCCAGGTGCTGCCAGAACATCTGATCCTCGCCGTCGGCGAACAGCACCTGGCGTCCGGCCTTGGTGCTCTGCTCGATCACCACGGGGTCGGAGTCGAGCCCCACCACCCGATAGCCCTTCTCCTGCAGGTAATCGTATGCGGCGCGCCCGGTGCGGCCCATACCCATCACCAGCACCTGGGCATCGCCGAGGGACACCGGCTGCTCATCGGGGTGGCGGATATTGCGTTCCAGGGGGATCAGGCGCTTGGCCAGCCGTTCATAGAGCGGGTGAGCGATACGGTTGAGCGGCGCGGAAATGACAAACGACAGCGCTACGGTGATGGCCAGCGGAATCATCCATTCCGGCAACACCACGCTGGCCATGATCAGGCCGAATTCGCTGTAGTTGGTCAGGCTCACGCCGGTGAGAAAGGCGCTGCGCGCGCGCAGACGGAACAGCATAAACAGGAAGAAGAACAGCATCCCCTTGAGCGGCAACAGCACGGCCATGACCATGGCGAACAGCAGGGCCTCGCCATCCGGCAGGCCGCCGATGCCGATCTGCAGAAAGAAGCCGACCAGAAATACTTCCTTGATGCCCCACAGCGAGTTGGACAGCTCGGTGGCACGCTTGTGCTTGGCCAGCATCGCGCCAAAGGCCAGCGCGCCCAGCTCGGAACTCAGGCCCAGTTGCTCGAAACCATGCCCGCCCACCACCAGGGCCAGCAACAGGCCGAGCAGCACCATCAACTCCTCGTGGCCGCTGGCATCGAGCAGGCGAAACAGCAAGGGCCGCAACAGCGGCAGGCCGAACAGCAGCAACGCCCAGGCAGAGGGAATCTTGCCGCTGGCCAGACTCATCACCACCAGGGCGATCAGGTCCTGGATGATCAGCACACCAATCGCCACCCGGCCGTGGAAGGCGCGCAACTCGCGCTTGCCCTCCAGTACCTTGGCCGCCAGCACGGTACTGGAAAACGACAGGGCAATGGCCAGCAGCAGGCCCTGCTGCCAGGCCAGATCGAGAATCAGCATGATCGCCGGCAGGAAGATCAGGCTGGAGATAGTGAAGTGCAGCAGACCACCGCCGATCACCTCGCGCCGCACCAGGTTGCCCAGCTTGAGTTTGAGGCCGACGGTAAACAGCAACAGCAACACACCCAGGTGGGCGATATGTTCCAGCGCCACACTGTCGCGCGGGCCAACGCCGATATGGTCACCAAAACCGGCCAGGGCAAAACCGGCGGCCAGGTAGCCCACCAGCGGTGGCAAGCCGATAGCGCGCGCGCCCAACCCCATGACAAAGGCAAAAGCGATCCAGGTTGCTTCGATCATCGGCGGTCCTTAGCGAAAAGACTGAAAGTGGCCTGCAGGCGGGCCGCGCAACAGCGCAGAGCCAGGATAAGCCCGGACCTGTGACAATGGCTTGATTGATAGCAGTGTGCCAGAGCCCGCCCGCCTACTCGACTGGCAATTTAAGCTGGCCCAGGCTCTGCAACACGCTGGCCCCGGTAAACAGCATAACGATCTGCTCCTCGGCCAGGGCGCAGATCGCCGTGCGCCGCTCAGGCTGGCCGATATAGTCGAGGGATAACTGAAACAGGTTACGACTGATCAGGTTGGATACCTGCAGAACCACCGCCGGGTCAAGCATGTCCGGCAGCAGCTTGAAGGCCACGATGTCCTCGGCCATATCGGCCCCGAACTCATCCATGACGTCCTGCAGCGCCGTGCGCAACACCGGCGAAGCGCCATGCAGCTCGCGCACGCCGATAATAAAGGCCTCGGGGTTCTGCGCGACGAAATCGAAGAACAGCTGCACGGTTTCATGGCAGACCCGCCGCCCGCGCTGCAAGTCGATGCCAAACAGCATCGGCGAGCCTGCCTGGGCCGACTGCACCGCCCGTTCGGCCGCTTCCCGGCGCAGATCGCGCAGGGGCTGGCGCAACTGGGTGGAGATCTGCCGAATCACCGTCAGGCCCAGATCGTCCACATCCTTGAAATGCCGGTAGAAGGTGTTGGGATTGAGCCCGGCTTCACGCGCCAGTTCGCGCAGGCCCAGGTTGCTCAGGCTGCGGCTGGTTGAGGTGAGACGTAACGCTGCGTCCAGCAGCAGGCGTTTGCCCGGGGCTTCGGTGGACTTTTCCGCGTCCTGCTGACGCTCATCCGAATCGGCGTGCATGGCAAACCCTAGCTAAAAGTTGGTTGGTGATGGAGGCACTTGCTGGCGAGTATACAACTGTCTACCTTGGTACACAGTTGTATACGCCAACAATAACCATAACAGGAGCTTGGCCATGAATGCCTCCGTATCACCTCCCGGTTCTGCCCGTCACTGCAAGGTTGCCATTATCGGCAGCGGTTTTTCCGGCCTGGGTATGGCCATCCGCCTCAAGCAGGAAGGTGAACACGACTTCCTGCTGTTCGAGAAAGAAGCCGGCGTCGGCGGCACCTGGCGGGTCAACAATTACCCGGGTTGCGGCTGCGATGTGCAATCGCACCTGTACTCCTTCTCCTTCGAGCAGAACCCCAACTGGACGCGCATGTTCGCCAAGCAGCCGGAGATCCAGGGCTACCTGGAAGGCTGCTGGGAAAAGTACCGCCTGAGCAACCACACCCTGCTCAACACCGAAATCGCCCGCATGGCCTGGGACGAGCAGGAAGAACTCTGGCACATCAGCGACCGCGCCGGTAACAGCTACACCGCACAGTTCGTGGTATCCGGCATGGGCGCGCTGTCCACCCCGTCGATCCCGGCCCTCAATGGCCTGAGCACGTTCAAGGGCAAGGTGTTCCACTCCCAGCAGTGGGACCACGACTACGACCTGACGGGTAAAAAAGTGGCGGTGATCGGCACTGGTGCCTCGTCCATCCAGTTCGTGCCGCAAATCCAGAAGCAGGTGGCCCAGCTCGACCTCTATCAGCGCACCGCGCCCTGGATCATGCCCAAGCCGGACCGCGCCATCAGCGATCGCGAGCGTGACCGCTTCAAGCAATTTCCGCTGCTGCAGAAGCTCTGGCGCGGGGTGATCTACGCCATGCTGGAAAGCCGGGTGATCGGCTTCTCCGTACTGCCCAAGGTGATGACCCTGGCCCAGAAAGTCGGCAAGTGGTACATCAACAAGCAGATCAAGGACCCGGTGCTGCGCGCCAAAGTCACCCCGGATTACCTGATGGGCTGCAAGCGCGTGCTGATCAGCAACGATTACTACCCGGCCCTGACCCAGGCCAATGTCGACCTGATCACCGACGGCATCGAGGAAATCCGCGCGGGCAGCATCCGCACAGTGGATGGCCAGGAACGCGAGGTCGACGCCATCATCTTCGGCACCGGCTTTACCCCCAGCGACCCACTGCCGCGCGGAGTGCTGTTCGGCCGTGGCGGCGTTGATCTGCTCGACACCTGGCCAGATGGCCCGCAGGCCTACAAAGGCACGCTGACTGCCGGCTTCCCCAACCTGTTCTTCCTGATGGGCCCGAACACCGGCCTGGGGCATAACTCGATGGTCTACATGATCGAGTCGCAGATCCATTACGTACTCGGCGCGCTCAAGCTGGTTGGCCAGCAGCAGCTGCAGAGCCTGGAAGTCAAACAGACGGTACAGGACAGGTTCAACGGCAAGCTGCAGAGCAGCCTGGGCAATACCGTATGGAACGCCGGCGGCTGCGTGAGCTGGTACCTGCACCCGGTCAGCGGGCGCAACTGCACGGTATGGCCCGGCTTTACCTGGCGCTTCCGCCTGCTGACACGCACCTTCGACCCGGCGGCCTATCATTTCAGCCGCAAGCAGGCGGCCCATCCGGCGCAAAGCAACGCCATCCCATTGACTGCCCAGGAGGTCAGCGCATGAAGTCGTTCGAAAACAAGGTAGCCGCCATCACCGGTGCCGGCTCGGGTATCGGCCGCGCCCTGGCCTACGGCCTGGCTCGTCAGGGTTGCCAGCTGGCGCTCTCCGATGTGAATGGCGAAGGGCTGGCGGAAACCGCCGCCCAGGCACGCAAACTCGGGGTGAAAGTCAGCGAAACCCTGGTCAACGTCGCCGACCGCGAGGCCGTGCACGCCTGGGCGGAGCAGGTGGTGGCCGACTTCGGCCGGGTCAACGCCATCTTCAACAACGCCGGCGTCGCCCAGGGCGGCACCGTGGAAGGCAACGATTACGCCGACTACGAGTGGATCATGAATATCAACTTCTGGGGCGTGGTCCACGGCACCAAAGCCTTCCTGCCGCATATCAAGGCGTCGGGGAGCGGCCATATCGTCAACGTTTCCAGCGTCTTCGGCCTGTTCTCCCAACCGGGCATGAGCGCCTACAACGCCACCAAGTTCGCCGTGCGCGGCTTTACCGAGTCGCTGCGCCAGGAACTGGATATGGCCGATTGCGGGGTGTCGGCCAGCTGCGTGCACCCGGGCGGGATCAAGACCAATATCGCCAAGACCGCGCGCATGAACGACAGCCTGAGCAAGGTTACCGGCCAGGATGCCGAGCAGGCCCGGTCGCAGTTCAACGACCAGTTGCTGCGCACCACCCCGGAGAAAGCCGCCCAAGTGATCATCAACGGTGTGCTGGGCAACAAGCGGCGCATCCTGATCGGCCCGGACGCCTACGCCCTGGATGGCATGCAGCGCCTCTGGCCGGCCTTCTACCAGCGCCTGGTGACCGCCTCCATGCGTCTGGCTGCGCGCTTTGCCCCCAAGGGCAAGGCCAGGGCAGCGCAAGCCGCCGAGTAACCGCCCGCAAGCAGACACAGGGCCGGCCATTGCCGGCCCTGTGCGTTTGTCGGCTCGGGCGCAGCCTTCTGCCAGCTGGGTTATGGTGTTAGCAGCCAGTCGCAACTGGCTTTGTCGCCACCAGGCTGAGCCATCGCCTCGCACTCTCCAGTGCCCGTGCCGGGGCCGATGGTCGCAGCCCGAGCAAGAGGGCAAGCCCATGACCGTCATGCACTGCGTCCACCGCGACCATCACATCAGCACCGATATCCTGGAACACCCCGGCATTCCCACTCCCTGGGCCGGCGGCTGTCATATCACCGACCCAGTGGGCCACACCAGCAAACGCCTGACCCTGCCGGTGGACTATGCCTTCCTCGATGAACTGGACAAGGCCCAGCGTGCCTCCCTGGCCCACGGCAAATGGCTGGTGGACCAGAAACTGGATCACGGCCGCGCACTGTTCTAGCTGCCTGGAGAGTCACTCCCGGCAGAGTGGTGAACAGCCAGCACCTTAACCTGAACGTCGGCAACCAGCGGGTGATCCAGCCAGGATGCGGACACCCGCCTCAACGCGCAGCTGGCGCAATAGCTGTTTGCGCGATAGCTTTATGCGCACCACCGACAATTACAGGCGAATGCCATGACCACTCAAGTGGAGCCCTGCGCCGAACTGCTGCTGGATAACCAGCTGTGTTTCGCCCTCTATTCCACCTCGCTGCTGATGACCAAGACCTACAAGCCGTTGCTGCAGGCCCTGGGCCTGACCTACCCGCAGTACTTGGCAATGCTGGTGCTTTGGGAGAACGAGGGCATCACCGTCGGCGAAATCAGCGCGCGCCTGCTCACCGATCCCGGCTCGCTCACCCCCTTGCTCAAGCGCCTGGAAGCCGAAGGCCTGCTGCATCGGGTACGCAGCAGCCAGGACGAACGCGTGGTGCACCTACACCTGAGCGACAAGGGCCGCGCCCTGCATGCCCAGGCCAAAGCCCTGCCCGCCTGTATTCTCAAGGCCAGCGGTCTGTCGTTGGAACAGATCGGCGCACTCAAGCAGGAACTGGTCGCGCT
Source organism: uncultured Pseudomonas sp. (assembly GCA_964578635.1). Lineage (GTDB taxonomy): Bacteria > Pseudomonadota > Gammaproteobacteria > Pseudomonadales > Pseudomonadaceae > Aquipseudomonas. The sequence continues at coordinate 3,403 of CAZOEC010000115.1, read as the reverse complement.
GCGTGGCCAGCTGCAAGAGTCGCTCTAGTGTGCTGTCTCGCAATAATCATTGCTCAAGCTGCTGCGGTTGCCCTTCGTGCGCACCACTGACAACCGGGTGCCTGGTGCGCACGGCGCACCCTACGGAGGCAGTGTCGCGCGTACTCAGCACCAACACCTCACCGCTGCAGGGTATTAGGGCATCGCCAATGAAAAGGCCCCGACACTGAAATCAGGGTCGGGGCCTTTTCTGGATAGGGCTGTAGGCGGCGGCGCGGCTAAAGCCCCATCCACTAGTTGCCGCTGTGCAACTGCTCCAGAGTCAGGTCCAGGCACAGGCGCGCCTTTTCCACCAGCTCGTCGATCTCGGCTTTGCTGATCACCAGAGGCGGCGCAATGATCATGGTGTCGCCCACGGCGCGCATAATCAGGCCGTTGCTGAAGCAGTGACCACGGCAGATCATGCCCACGCCCACCTCGCTCGGATAACGCTTGCGGCTGGCCTTGCCCTGCACCAGTTCGATCGCGCCGAGCATGCCGACACCGCGTACCTCGCCCACCAGGGGGTGATCCGCCAGGGTCGCCAGGCGCTGCTGCAGGTAGGGGCCGGTGTCGCTCTTGACCCGCTCGATAATGCCCTCTTCCTTGAGGATGCGCAGATTCTCCAGGCCCACCGCCGCCGCCACCGGATGCCCGGAGTAGGTAAAGCCGTGGTTGAAGTCGCCGCCTTCGTTGATCACCGCAAACACCTTGTCGCTGACGATCAAACCGCCCATGGGCACGTAGCCGCTGGTCAGGCCCTTGGCGATGGTCATCATATCGGGCGCGAGGTCGTAGTAATCGCTGCCGAACCACTCGCCGGTACGGCCGAAACCGCAGATCACCTCGTCGGCGACAAACAGAATGTCGTACTTGGCGAGAATTGCCTTGATCCGCGGCCAGTAGCTAGCCGGCGGAATGATCACCCCGCCCGCGCCCTGGATCGGCTCGGCGATAAAGGCGGCGACGTTCTCTTCACCCACTTCGAGAATCTTCGCCTCCAGCTGATCGGCGGCCCATATACCGAACTCCTCCGGGCTCATTTCGCCACCGTCGGCGAACCAGTAAGGCTGCGGGATATGCACGATACCCGGGATCGGCAGGTCGCCCTGCTCGTGCATAAATTTCATCCCGCCCAGGCTCGCGCCGGCCACGGTGGAGCCGTGATAGCCGTTGATGCGGCCGATAATCACCTTCTTGGCAGGCATGCCCTTGCACGCCCAGTAGTGACGCACCAGGCGCAGCATGGTGTCGTTGCCTTCCGAGCCGGAGCCGGTAAAGAACACATGATTCATGCCGGCCGGGGCCACAGCCGAAATGGCCTTGGCCAATTCCAGCACCGGCGGGTGGGCGGTCATAAAGAAGGTGTTGTAGAAGGCCAGCTCGCGCATCTGCTTACTGGCGGCCTGCACCAGCTCCTCGCGACCATAGCCCACGGCCATGCACCAGAGACCGGCCATGCCGTCGAGGATCTTGTGGCCTTCGCTGTCCCACAGGTACACGCCCTCACCCTTGGTGATGATGCGCGGGCCCTTCTCGGCCAGTTGCTTGAAATCGCTGAACGGTGCCAGGTGATGGTCGCGGCTCATGGCCTGCCATTGAGCAGTTTTTGGGTTGTTCATAGCCCCTCCTTACAAGTACCAGCGGTATTAGAGATACCAGCGGTATTCGCGCTGATTGATTTCATTCAAAAAGGCCAGATGATCCTGGCGTTTGTTCTCGCAATAGACCATGACGAACTCCTCGCCCAGGCCGGCATTTACCGCGGCGCTGGCACGCATCTGGCGCACGGCTTCGAGCATGTCGGTGGGGAAGTCGATGCCGCTTGCGCGGTCGTCATTCAGCGGCGCGATGGGTTCGCGGCGCGTCTCCAGGCCCTGTTCGATGCTGCACAGCAGCGCGGCCAGCACCAGGTAGGGATTGGCGTCGGCACCGGGCAGACGGAACTCCAGGCGCAGGTTGCGCTCATCGGACTCGGGGATGCGCACGCAGGCGTCGCGGTCCTCATAGCCCCAACTGGCCTTACTCGCCGAGTTGACCATGGCCCCGAAGCGGCGGTAGCTGTTGTGGTTCGGCGCGTAGATCGGCATCAGCTGCGGCAGCAGCTCCAGGCAACCGGCCACGGCATGGCGCAGCGGCTGCTGCTGCTCTTGCGCCAGCAGGTTGTTGCCGGCTTCGTCATAGAGGCTGACATGGATATGCATGCCGCTGCCCGGGTACTGCAGATAGGGCTTGGCCATAAAGCTGGCGCGATGGCCATGCTTGAGCGCCACGCCGCGGGTGCTGCGGCAGAACAGCGCCGACCAGTCGGCGGCCTGCAGCGGGTCTTCACAGTGGGCGAAATTGATCTCGAACTGCCCTGGGCCCAGTTCGGCAGTAATCACCGTGGCCTCGACCCCCTGCTCGCGGGCGGTCTCGGTCATATCGTCGAGCACCTCGCTAAAGCGCGACAGGCGCTCGATATGCATATTCGGCTGGTCGTCGGCATCGCCGCTCAGAGCGTCGCGAGGGAACTGCGGCAGGCCGTCCTGAAGCGCCTTGTCGAACAGGTAGAACTCCAGCTCGAAGGCCACCACCGGGCGGATGCCCTTGCGCGCCAGGCGCTCGACCACCCGCGCCAGCACTTCCCGCGGCTCGAACTCGATGGGAGCCTCGGTGCCGTCGGAGCTGATCAGCATCTGCCCCAGGGGCTGTTTTTCCCAGTTGACGTACTTGAGGGTGCCGGGGATCAGCCGCCGCGGTGCATCCGGGTCGCCGTCGTGGAAGCAGTAGTCGCCGATCTCGTAAAGACCGCCCTGAGCACCGAGCAACACGCAGTTCTGCGGCAGCTTGAGGGCGCTGCCGGCGGCGACCTTCTCCAGCATCTCGATGGGGTAGCGCTTGCCATAGAAATGCCCGGGAATATCCAGACAGATCAGGTCGACGAAGCGCACCTCGGGATGGCGTTGGCGGAAGGCACGGACCTCATTGAGCAGGTCGGTACTGGGGGCTGTCATTGTTATAAGTCCTTGGTAAGGGGATTTGGCAAATCAGTTGTAGACCCAGAGCACCCGCGCGGGCGCGTCACTCTGGTTGGCGTAACGGAAACGGGCGTAACTGGAAACCTGAAAAGCGTCGCCGGCCTGCAGGGTGGCGCACTCCTCGTCTTCGCCGAGCCACAGGGTCAACTCGCCTTCGAGCACATAACCGCCCTGCTCCGAGCGGTCGCTCATCTGCCGCTCGCCACTGCTGGCACCGGGCTCCAGCAGGCTTTCGAGCATGTTGAAGGCACCGTGCATATTCGGCGAGGTGAGGATGTCGGTGATGCCATTGGCGAAATACAGGGTGCGCCGCTCGCCCGGGCGGGTGACCCAGCGCAGCGCCCGCGGCTTGGCCAGGCTGTAGA
>CAZOEC010000114.1:0-15508 GCA_964578635.1 uncultured Pseudomonas sp. | reverse complement strand
CGTCGTAGACGATGTCGGCGTAGGCCAGGTCGTGGATCACCAGCACGTCGTACTGCTTGGCCAGGGCCACCACCCGCTCGAAGAAGTCCAGCTCCACACACTGCGCGGTGGGGTTGGAGGGGAAGCCGAGGATCATCATCTTCGGCTTGGGAATCGACTCGCGAATCGCCCGCTCCAGCTCGGCGAAGAAATCCACCCCGGGGATCAGCGGCACCGAGCGCACCTGGGCCCCGGCGATCACCGCGCCGTAGATATGGATGGGGTAGCTGGGGTTGGGCACCAGCACCGTGTCGCCATGGTCCAGGGTGGCCAGCATCAGGTGCGCCAGGCCTTCCTTGGAGCCAATGGTGACAATGGCTTCGCTTTCCGGGTCGATCTCGACTTCGTAGCGGTCCTTGTACCAGCGCGAAATGGCGCGGCGCAGGCGCGGAATGCCGCGGGAGGTGGAGTAGCCGTGGGTGTCTTCACGCTGGGCGACCTGCACCAGCTTCTCGACTATATGCGGTGGCGTGGGGCCATCCGGGTTGCCCATGCTGAAGTCGATGATGTCTTCGCCACGGCGACGCGCGGCCATCTTCAGCTCGGCGGTGATATTGAAAACGTAGGGGGGGAGTCGATCGATGCGCGCAAAGCGGCGCGAAGCTTGGTCAGCCATGCTTTCCTCGGAAACGTAAGCGCCCGGAACCGTCCGAGCGACGTTGGCCAGTGCGCTGGCCAGGCGGCGACGATAATACGCGACCCCTCGGCCTGTCGAGCGGGCGACGAAAAATCCCTATAGATCCTTTCGCGCCCGCTCAACGACAACAGAACCTAGGGCTTGACCAGGATCGAGAACTTCTTCGAATAGGTACTGCCGTTGGCGTCGGTCACCCGCACCATAAAGGCATTGGGCCGATTAGTGCCCGCGCCGGCAGCCGGTGTGCCGCTGATGGTGCCATCACGCTCCAGCAGCAAGCCCTGAGGGGGAAAGCCGCTGACCAGCGACCAGCTGCCAGCACCGGTACCGCCGCGAAATTTCAGCCGAGTGGCATAGGCCCTGCCGACTTTGGCGTTGGGTAATGCGGCCTTGCTGGTGATCGGCATGTCATTTTTCGGATGGCTGGTGGCCAGGCGGTAAAACTTCACCAAGGCACCGTCGGTGCTGCTGGTGCCGTAGGTGTGCAGGTAAGCGCCGGCTTTGAAGTAGAAGGTTTCGCTATCCCAGGACGGGTCCATGACCATGGTGGCGGGTGTGCCGTTGTTCGCCGACACCGATGCCACCGCCTGGCTGCCGCTCTGGCGCTCGACGCGGATCTGGTAGGTAAAGGCCTGGCCCAGTCTGATGCCGCTTGCAACCTGATACTGCCAGAACGGTGGGCCCTGAATCGGTGTGCCTTGTAGCTTGGCCATGACCACGCCGGTCTGGGTCTGCGCATCGTATCTGTAATACACCAGCACCAGGGGTGCCGAGCCGTGGCCGTGAACCTGGCCAACAATCACAGTGCCATCCTCACTCGGCACCTGCATCACGCGCAGCTGCGCATCGAGCAGCGCGGTGCCGTTGCTGTTCCAGTTGATGTGATTACTGGACGGATCGATCATTTCGCGCAATTCCGAGCGCGGATGTCTGGACCCGCCGCTGGTCGCGCCGTTGAGTGGAGCCCACATGGTCATCGCGCCGTCCGTATCGGTATATAGCGATGGTGGGTTGCTGTAGCCGTTGGGCCCGCTCAGGGCTGAAGGCAGAATAGTCAGTGGTTTGCCCGTTACGCCGTTGTCGGCATCCACTGGAATGGTGATGTTCCAGTTTTCCAGGGCGAAGTTGCCACCTGGGGGCAGGGCGGGATTCAGTTCGGCCAGCACTTGACCGCTAAACAGGCCGATTAAGGCGGATGGCAGCAATAAGCTGCGGGTAGCTGGGTTTTTAAGCATTACGGGATCGTCCTGATTCGTATAGCTGAGAGATTGAGCAGCTCTTATCGCGACCTTGCGATGTTGTGTGCGGCCACAGCTTGCGGATGCCGATGCTAGACGCATCGGCGAGCTACCTGTTCAGTGACAGAGCGGTGCCGGAAAGGTTCGCGGACAGCCGAACAAGTCTGTATAGGGCGTGCTGAGGAACGTCGCCTGGCATCAGCTACGCGATGCCGATACAGAGAAGGTGCGCGTCGTGGCTGCGCCGTTTTTTGCGGGAGGTGGCCTGCCCAAACGCTCAGCCGGGCGCTAGACGGCCCGGCGTTGATCCACGGTTCAATTACCCAGCATGTCGTGCATGGCGATGATCTGTTCTGCCACCTGCACCAGCTTCTGCTGGCGGCTCATGGCCTGGCGGCGCATCAGGGTGTAGGCCTCTTCTTCGTTGCAGCTCTTCATCTTCATCAGCAGGCCCTTGGCCAGTTCGATGCGCTTGCGTTCGGCCAGCTGGGCATCGCGGGCCTGTAACTGGGCGCGCAGGGCCTGGTCGCTCTCGAAGCGGGCCATGGCCACGTCGAGGATCGGCTGCAGGCGCTGGGCGTGGATGCCCTCGACTATATAGGCGCTGACCCCGCTCTGGATGGCCTGGCGCATCACGCCCGGGTCGTGCTCATCGGTGAACATGACGATGGGGCGCGGCTGGTCACGGCTGACCAGCACCACCTGTTCCATCACGTCGCGGCTGGGGGATTCGGTGTCGATCAGGATCACATCGGGGCGTACCGCTTCGACCCGCTCCGGCAGGTCGATGGTCAGGCCGGACTCGTCGATGACCTCGAAACCGGCCTCGATCAGGGCGCTTTTCAGCCGGCCGACCTTTTTCGGTGTGTCGTTGATCAGCAGGATACGCAGCATCTCAGTGGCTCTCTTCTAAGGCAGCCGCGGCGCTTTCGGCCAGGGCATTGAGGGCAAAACTGCGGGCATAACCGGCCGGGTCGCTGCCGTCCCAGGTCTTGCCATCGAGCAGCCGGCTGCTGCGCATTTCATCCGGTACCTGGATATCCAGGGCTGCGGCGGCCTGGCGGTACAGCTCAAGCTGCTGCACCTGGCGGGCCAGCGCGAGGTAATCGGGGTCGTCGCGCAGCAGGCCCCAGCGGCGGAACTGGGTCATAAACCAGATGCCGTCCGACAGGTAGGGCATGTTAACCCGGCCATCGGCATGAAAGCGCAGCGGGTGCGGGTCCAGCCAGGCATGGCCGAGGCCGTCCTGGTACTGGCCGAGAAAGCGCGGCTGGATCGCCGAAAGCGGTGCATCGACATAGTCGCCGCCGCTGAGCAGCTGGGCGGTGCTGCGCTTGTTTTCCTCGTTCTCGTCGATAAACCGGCTGGCCTCCAGAACGGCCATGATCAGGGCGCGGGCCGTGTTGGGGTGCTCGTCAACAAAACTGCGGGTGCAGCCCAGGACTTTTTCCGGGTGGTCCGGCCAGATCGACTGACTGGTGGCCAGGGTGCAGCCCATCTGCTCGTCCACCGCCTGGGCGCTCCAGGGTTCTCCGACGCAGAAACCGTCGATGCGCCGGGCCTTGAGGTGGGCGAGCATTTGCGGCGGCGGCACCACCACGCTGTCGACATCGGCAAGTGGATGAATGCCTTGGCTCGCCAGCCAGTAATAGAGCCACATGGCATGGGTACCTGTGGGGAAGGTCTGGGCGAAGGTCAGTTTTGCACCGCCCTGGTGCGCGCGGGACGCCAGTGCGTCGCCGCTGCACACGCCGGCCGCCTGCAGGGCCGGCGACAGGTTGATGCTCTGACCATTGTGGTTCAGCCCCATCAGGATCGCCATGTCGGTGGCGGGTGCGCCGCCGAGCCCCAGCTGTACGCCGTAGATCATGCCGTAGAGGCTGTGCGCTGCATCCAGCTCACCGCTCAGCAACTTGTCGCGCAAGGTGGCCCAGGAGGCCTGGCGCTGCAGGTTGAGGGTCAGGCCATGCTTCTCGGCAAAGCCCTGGGTGGCGGCGACGATCACCGATGCCGCGTCGGTCAGGGCCATAAAGCCGATATTCAGTACGCGTTTTTCCGGTACTTCACTGCGGCTGATGTCGTGCTCGCTCATGGTGCTTTTCCTTGGTCCACGCAAAAAGGTGCCGTGCCAATGGCTGATCTGCTCAGCGATTGGGACGACACCATTGTCTATCAAGTCGTTTCCGCCGTTGGAAAGACTTGGCTGGCTATGGCAAAGCAAGGCATATGCCATTTGCCTGGATGGTGCCGATACACCTGCAAAGAAAAGGCGATGCCGCCGTACTGTGTTGCGTTCAGGCGTCAGCGCTTAAGTGTGAGGGGCCTGATTTTGTAGGGTGCGCTGTGCGCACCAGGGCCGGCTGCAGATTCTTGGTGCGCACGGCGCACCCTACCCATTGCAGCCACCGCAAGCAGCACCTAATCGCTACATAGGCAAAATAGCCAAGAAAGAAAAAGCCCCGCACAAGGCGGGGCTTCTCTTTACAGGTGTAGCGCGATGCGTTGCTTCGTTAGGCTTGAACGACCGGGATCTGGGCGTTCGCAGCAGCTTCACGGAACTCGGCGATCTGGTCGAAACTCAGGTAGCGGTAAACGTCCGCCGCCATGGTGTCGATTTCCTTCGCGTAGACCATGTATTCCTCAACGGTCGGCAGGCGACCGAGGATCGAGGCAACAGCGGCCAGCTCGGCCGAGGCCAGGTAGACGTTGGCACCATCGCCCAGACGGTTGGGGAAGTTACGGGTAGAGGTCGAGACCACGGTGGAGTTCGCCTCAACGCGTGCCTGGTTACCCATGCACAGCGAGCAGCCCGGCATTTCCATGCGTGCGCCGGCTTTACCGTAGATGCCGTAGTAGCCTTCTTCGGTCAGCTGATGCTGGTCCATCTTGGTCGGCGGCGACAGCCACAGACGAGTCGGCAGGGTGCCTTCGACTTTTTCCAGCAACTTACCGGCAGCGCGGAAGTGACCGATGTTGGTCATGCACGAACCGATAAACACTTCGTCGATCTTCTCGCCCTGAACGGAGGACAGCAGACGAGCATCGTCCGGGTCGTTCGGTGCGCAGAGAACCGGCTCGTTGATGTCGGCCAGGTCGATTTCGATGATTTCGGCGTACTCGGCGTCCTTGTCGGCTTCCATCAGCTTCGGATCGGCCAACCAGGCTTCCATCGCTTGAGCGCGACGTTCCATGGTGCGGGCATCGCCGTAGCCTTCGCTGATCATCCAGCGCAGCAGGGTGATGTTCGAACGCAGGTACTCGGCGATGGCCTTTTCCGGCAGCTTGATGGTGCAACCGGCGGCGGAACGCTCGGCAGAGGCGTCGGACAGCTCGAAAGCCTGTTCAACGGTCAGCTCGTCCAGACCTTCGATCTCGAGGATGCGGCCGGAGAAGATGTTCTTCTTGCCTTTCTTCTCGACGGTCAGCAGGCCTTTCTGGATAGCCACGTAAGGGATGGCATGGACCAGGTCACGCAGGGTGATGCCTGGTTGCAGTTTGCCCTTGAAGCGCACCAGTACCGACTCCGGCATGTCCAGCGGCATTACGCCAGTGGCAGCGGCGAAGGCAACCAGGCCGGAACCGGCCGGGAAGGAGATGCCGATCGGGAAACGGGTGTGCGAGTCGCCACCGGTACCGACGGTGTCCGGCAGCAGCATGCGGTTCAGCCAGCTGTGGATGATGCCGTCGCCAGGACGCAGGGACACGCCGCCACGGGTGCGGATGAAATCCGGCAGGGTGTGGTGGGTGGTGACGTCGATTGGCTTCGGATAGGCAGCGGTGTGGCAGAACGACTGCATCACCAGGTCAGCGGAGAAGCCCAGGCAAGCCAGGTCTTTCAGCTCGTCGCGGGTCATCGGGCCAGTGGTGTCCTGGGAGCCGACGGTGGTCATCTTCGGTTCGCAGTAGGTGCCAGGGCGCACGCCTTTGCCTTCCGGCAGACCGCAGGCCTTGCCGACCATCTTCTGCGCCAGGGTGAAACCCTTGGTGCTGGCAGCAGGTGGCTCAGGCAGCTTGAACAGGTCGGTTGGGCCCAGGCCCAGTTCGGCACGCGCCTTGTCGGTCAGACCGCGACCGATGATCAGCGGGATACGGCCGCCAGCGCGGACTTCGTCGAGCAGTACTGGGGTCTTCATTTCGAAGGTGGCCAGTACTTCGTCGGTGCCGTGCTTGCAGACTTTGCCAGCATGCGGGTACAGGTCGATCACGTCGCCCATGTGCATGTTGGAAACGTCGAATTCGATTGGCAGAGCGCCGGCATCTTCCATGGTGTTGTAGAAGATCGGAGCAATCTTGCTGCCGAAGCAGAAGCCGCCAGCGCGCTTGTTTGGCACGTTAGGGATGTCGTCACCGAAGAACCACAGCACCGAGTTGGTGGCGGATTTGCGCGAGGAACCGGTACCGACCACGTCACCGACGTAGGCAATCGGGAAGCCTTGGCCGCGCATGGCTTCGATCTGCTTCATCGGGCCGGTTACGCCTTGCTCGTCCGGCACGATGCCGTCACGGGCCATTTTCAGCATGGCCAGGGCGTGCAGCGGGATATCCGGACGCGACCAGGCGTCAGGAGCCGGGGACAGGTCGTCGGTGTTGGTTTCGCCAGTCACCTTGAACACGCGCAGGCTGATCTTGTCGGCCAGGGTCGGGCGGTTCTTGAACCACTCGCCGTCAGCCCAGGATTGCAGTACGCCTTTGGCGTGAACGTTGCCGTTCTTGGCTTTTTCCGCGACGTCGTGGAAGGCGTCGAACATCAGCAGGGTGTGCTTCAGTTGCTCGGCAGTCACGGCAGCCAGTTCGCTGTCGTCGAGCAGCTCAACCATAGTGGCGATGTTGTAACCGCCCTGCATGGTGCCCAGCAGTTCAACAGCGTGTTGCTTGCTGATCAGCGGGGAAGTGACTTCGCCTTTGGCAATGGCAGAGAGGAAACCGGCCTTGACGTAGGCGGCTTCATCGACGCCTGGCGGTACGCGGTTGGTGATCAGGTCGAGTAGGAAAGCTTCTTCGCCGGCTGGCGGGTTTTTCAGCAGCTCGATCAGGCCTGCGGTTTGTTCGGCGTTCAGCGGCTGGGGCACGATACCCTGAGCGGCACGCTCTGCTACATGTTTGCGATAGGCTTCAAGCACAGTTATTACCCTCATCAGTGGTCCCAAAGGGTTGTCCGGGACGCGATCCAGAAAACAACAAACCAGGCGCTTCGTGGCTTTATGGGCCGCTCAGCCGAGGTTTTGCTGCTTTCTTGCAGAAGCTGTTTTCAAAGTTTTACGCCGGCAGGACGGGCTGGATGAGGGCTGATGCCGACGCTTGAAATGGAACTCAAGGCCGGCATCAACATCGAACCTGCAGGATTGACTGTGCTCGTGACGCTTTGAAAACAGCTTCCAACGGACATTGCTGCCTATTAAAGGCGGGCCGATTCTACTGGAAAGCTTTTATAAAGTTAAGCCAAAGGCCCCGCTTATCTGGGGGTGATCTGCCTTAGACAAAGGGCTAAGATGCCTGTCCTTCAGTCGGTGTTCCTCTCGTTCGTTATGTCCAATCAGCGTATCAAAACCCCTTGTGTCGGCCTGTGCTCCACTGTTTACGGCGATCTGGTGTGCCGTGGCTGCAAGCGCTTCCACCACGAGGTGATCCACTGGAATGGCTACAGCGAGGAGGAAAAACATGCGGTATGGCTGCGCCTGGAGGTGCTGCTGGTACAGGTAATGGCGGCCAAACTGGAAGTTTTCGATGCGCAGCGTCTGCGGACCCAGCTGGAACAGCGCAAGATCCGCTTTGTGCCGCAACAGTCGCCTTACTGCTGGGCTTATCAGCTGATTGCCCGTGGTGCGCGGGTAATCAGCCAGCTGGATGCCTACGGTATGGTGCTGCTGCCGGAGTTCCGCGACTGGGGCTTGCCCGAACTGCGCGATGCCATCGACCGGGAGTTCTTTCTGCTCTCCGAGGCCCATTACGAACGCTATATCGCGCCGCGTTTTCTTCTCGAAGGGCTTGAGATAAGAGCCTGATCGCCGATTTCATACGAAAAAGCCGCCTAAAAAGGCTAATGCTGTCCACATAAGAAAAATGCCGCTTCTCCCTTAACAGGGAAGCGGCATTTTTTGCGTTCAGAGCCGTAGGATGGGTGATAACCCATCAGCCAATTGATGGGTTATCACCCATCCTACGGTCTGGACCACTGTTCAAAGCCATTACAACCAAAGACGGTGAAGATATCCATGAGCCGATATCCAGCCTCGTAGCCCGGATAAGCCTTGGCGCAATCCGGGGGCACACCACCCGGATTACGCTGCGCTTATCCAGGCTACGGTACGGCTTGCATTCGCCAGCCCGGATGCAGCAACCCAGCCGCGAATACGATAAAGCCGCTCCATTGGGCGGCTTTATGCTGTTGCGGTTACCCATTTAGTGCTGGATCAGTGCTGGGCGACCAGCTCTTCCAGGTGGGCGATGATTTCATCGGGCTTGAGCACCAGCACATCGCTTTCCAGCGAATCGAGAATCACCTCGGCGGTATTGCCGATCAAGGCCCCGGAAATCCCGGTGCGCGCGACGGTGCCGATTACCGTGACGCCGGCATTGAGCCGGTGGGCCATCTGCGGAATCAGTACATCGGCTGGGCCTTCGGCGATATGCAGGCGTTCATCGGCAATCTCGTACTCGGCCTGGAAGGCCTTGCACTGGTCGCGATAGCGCGCCTCGATGGTTTCCTTGAGCTGAAAGGTCGGGTCGGCGGCCGAAAGCATGGGCGCGGGGTGGGCGCTGATTACGTGCAGTTCGGCCTTGGCCAGGGCGGCGATATCAAAACCGTGGCTGACGATGCTGGTGTGCAGGGTGCGGTGCTCGCCGTCGGCATTGCCCACATCGACCGCCGCCAGGATCACGCTGCCCGCCCAGGGTTTTTCGGTCTTCACCATCAGCACCGGGCCCGGGCAATAGCGCAGCAGCTTCCAGTCATCCGGGGTGAGCAGGGCCTTTTTCAGCGGGTTGTCCGGGTAGTGCTGCTTGATCACCAGGCCGCAGCCCTCAGCCTGCTGCACGCTGATGATGGTCTGGTGCAGGTTCTCATGCCATGACTGCTGACTGGAGGCACTGAAGCCTTCGCTGCCGAGTTGGCTGGTCAGGTCCTGCAGGTAGGCGGTGTGATCATTTTTCTTGTCGCATACCAGCAAGTGCAGGTGTGACTGGGTAACGCCTGCAATCAGCTTGGCGCGTTTCAGGGCCAGCCCTTCTGGCCGGTCGGGTTCCATTACCACCAGAATGCTGCGAATAGCTTGCATGATCATCTCCATGTGCAGTCAGTTGTACTGTTTATCACTATAGATTGCTGTCGCTCGGTTGGTACTTGATTGGTGTCAATCGAGTGGTGGTTCGTGCGCTCATTCGTATAATGGCGGCCTTCTAGCTGTATCACTCCCGCCCGTCTGATTTTGTGAATTTATGTATCTGTTAGCCGAAATCGTTTACCTGCTGCATCGTTCTGCCTGCATGCCCGGACCCCTTGGTGACCTGGCGATGGGCGCGCGCCCATGAATCTGCCGGAAATTCACGAGTTTCTCGGTTGCCGCACGCCGGATGCCTGGATCACCGCCGCCCTGGCCGACCAGCAGACCCTGTTGATCGACCACAAGAACTGCGAGTTCAAGGCCGCTAGCACGGCCCTAAGCCTGATGGCCAAGTACAGCACCTATGTCGACCTGCTCAACGCCATGTCGCGCCTGGCGCGCGAGGAGCTGGTGCATCATGAACAGGTGCTGCGCATCATGAAGCGGCGCAAGATCGGCCTGCGTCCGGTGTCGGCGGCGCGCTACGCCTCGGGCCTGCGCAAGATCGTACGCACCCACGAGCCACACAAACTGGTGGATACCCTGGTGATAGGTGCCTTTATCGAAGCGCGCAGTTGCGAGCGCTTCGAGGCCTTGGTACCGCACCTGGATGAAGAACTGGGCAAGTTCTACTTCGGTTTGCTGAAAAGCGAGGCGCGGCATTTTCAGCATTATCTGAAACTGGCCTATCAGTACGGTGACGCACGGGATGTCGATCAAACCATCGAGCGGGTGAGGGCGGTGGAGCGCGAACTGATCGAATCGCCGGACACTGAGTTCCGCTTTCATAGCGGTGTGCCGCCGCTCTAAAGCAAAAAAGCGCCCAGTCGGGCGCTTTTTTTGTAGGACGAGTGCAGGGGGCTTACTGCTGCACTTTCAGGTCCAGCGCCAGATCGCGCGCTGCCTTGGTGGCCAATACGCCCATCAATTGGCCTATTTCATCCTGGCGGCTGCTGGCACCGTCGCTAGTGCCGCCCATCATCACGCTGGGAACCGGTGCCTGGGCGGCGGCTTCGGCCCAGACCTTGTTGATCGCGATCAGCGCATCCAGCTTGGGCTGCAACGCGCCGTCGGCCTTGATTACCGCTTCACGGGCATGGGCTTCTGCGTCGGCGGTGATCTTCGTTGCCTCGGCGGTGATCGCCGCTTTATCGCGCAGCAGCTCGGCGGTCTGTTTCTCGATTTCGGCGCGGCCTTTTTCCCGTTCGGCATTGATGATCGCCAGTTGCTTCTCGGTTTCCGCCTGGGTAGTGCGCTCGATCTGGTCGCGCAGGGTTTCCTGACGACGCGCTTCCACTTCCTTTTCACCGCGGGCGGTCACCAGCAGCTTCTCTTCTTCTTCCTTCAGGCGGTTCTGCCGCGCTACGGCCAGCTCAGCCAGAGCCTGCTGCACCTTGACCATGCGCTGCTTGTACTGCGGGTTGGGATCGACGTTGGTGATAGGCGCCTCGACCACTTCCACGCCGTATTTGCGGAACTGCTGTTGCTTGCGCACCGGGAGGCCCTTGCTGTCCATGACCTTCTCGGTGACGAACTGGCTGACGTTGTTGTCGCCGAACGCACCTTGCTCGGTGCCGGCTTGCAGGATGGCGGTCTGGCTCGGCTGGTGGCCGCGCGGGCCGCGAATTTCCTTGCGCTTGATCAGGTAAAGACCGTCATTGAGCTGGTTCTCGAACTCGGCGGCGAACTCGCTGCGCGCGCCGGCGTAGAAGTCGTCGGCGCTCATCAGCGATGCAGTGGCCTGCAGGGTTTCCTTGATTGCGGGCACCAGCGCGGTCTTGATGAAGTTTTCCGGGTTGCGGTACTCCTGGGCGATTTTCAGAAACTGCTCGCCCGCCGGCAGGCGAAAACGTGCAGAGGACTCGACCTTGGCGTCGACGTTGCCGAGAAACACGATGGGGAAGGCTTCGATAGTCGCGCCGAGCGAGTCGTTGTCGCTGCTGTCGTCGATGGCCAGGGCTTCGGTGAGCACCGATTGCACGCTCAGGGCCTTCTTCCAGGCGGTGGCGCGGCCGAACCATTTGGTGGCGTAGCCGACGTCGTCGACCACTTTCTCCTCGCCGAAGATGGTCCGCACATGGGTGGCGAAACCGGCTTCGTTATAGAAGAACACGCTGTTGAAGGTGACGAAGCTGAGCGCGATAAGCGCAACCGGCGCGATGGTGTACTTGAAAAGCTGTTCCTTGCTGATCGGCATGATCGGTCCCTGATGGCATTTTGAGGGCGCTGATGCTGATGATCGGCGCAAAATCCGTCAAGAGGGGCAGGGCGGCACTTTGTGCGCGCCATCAAGTTTTTGCCCGGTTCAGAGCGTGAAGGGCACCTGGTTAAAGCCCTGCTTGTCCACCTGCAGCGCCCAACCCTGGCGATCCCAATCGCCGAGCACGATGCGTTGCGCCGCCTGGCCGTTGACTTGCAACTGATGGGTGGCGGGGCGGTGGGTGTGGCCATGAATCAGCGTGCGCACGCCATGGGCGGCCATGATGCGCGGAACTTCATCCGGGGTGACGTCGACTATATCGCTGGCTTTCATGCGGGTTTGCGCGCTGCTTTCATTACGCAGTTTGCGCGCCAGTTTCTGCCTTGTACTGAGCGGCAGGTTGCACAGGATAAACAGCGAAACCGGATGGCGCAGCCAGCGGCGCAGCTTCATATAGCTCGTATCCCGCGTGCACAGGCTGTCGCCGTGCATCAGCAGTACGCGCTCGCCGTTAAGCTCGATGACGCTGGGGTCGGGCAGCAGCCGGCAACCGGCTTCCTGACAGAAGGCCTTGCCGAGCAGAAAGTCGCGGTTGCCATGCATCAGGTAGATGCGTGTGCCGCGCTCGCTCAACTGGCGCAGGGCCTGGGCAATCGAGCGTTGAAAGGGGCTGATGGCGTCGTCGCCGATCCACACTTCGAAGAAGTCGCCGAGGATATACAGCGCCTGGGCCTGGGTCGCGCGGGTTTCGAGGAAATGCAGAAACGCCCGGCTGATGTCCGGGCGCTCCTGTTCAAGATGCAGATCGGAGATCAGTAGGATCACTCAACGATCTCGGCACGCTCGATGATCACGTCATCGACCGGTACATCCTGGTGGCCGGATTTGCTGGTGGTGGCCACGGCCTTGATCTTCTCGACCACGTCCATGCCTTCAACCACTTCACCGAACACCGCATAGCCCCAGCCCTGTACGGTCGGCGCGCTGTGGTTGAGGAAGCTGTTGTCGCCCACGTTGATAAAGAACTGCGCGGAGGCCGAATGCGGCTCCATGGTGCGGGCCATGGCCACGGTGCCGATCTTGTTGGCGACGCCGTTGTTGGCTTCGTTCTTGATCGGTGCGCGGGTGGTTTTCTGCTTCATGCCCGGCTCGAAACCGCCGCCCTGGATCATGAAGTTGCTGATCACACGGTGAAAAATCGTGTTGTCGTAATGGCCTTCCTGGACGTACTGCTTGAAGTTGGCCACGGTTTCCGGGGCTTTGTCGTCGAACAGATTCAGGGTGATAACGCCGTGGTTGGTGTGCAGCTTGATCATGTAGGTAGTCGCTCTGTCGATAAAACCGTGAGCCGCTGAATTTCCAGCAAAGGGCATTGCAGCGGTTCTTGGGCCTGTCAGGGGGTTGACAGCTTCGGCTATGATAAGCGCTTTGTTTTAGTCGGCCTACCCTGAGCGCCTGTTCCGATCCGTCGAGCTTCGGCTCGCCGGGTCATCAACGGCCTGCCAAGCCGCGTCACGCAACCGTTAAGGACACCATGAGCAAGCCTACCGTCGAAAAAGCCGCCAACTTTCTGCGCCCCATCGTCCAGGCCGATCTGGACGGCGGCAAGCACGCCAAGATCGTTACCCGTTTCCCGCCGGAGCCCAATGGCTACCTGCATATCGGCCATGCCAAGTCGATCTGCCTGAACTTCGGCCTGGCCCAGGAGTTCGGTGGCGAGTGCAACCTGCGCTTCGACGACACCAACCCGGCCAAGGAAGACCAGGAATATATCGACGCGATCAAGAGCGACGTGCAGTGGCTGGGTTTCCAGTGGGCCGGCGAGGAGCGCTATGCCTCCAACTATTTCGACCAGCTGCATGCCTGGGCCGTCGAGCTGATCAAGGCCGGCAAGGCTTTCGTCTGCGACCTCAATGCCGAGGAAATGCGCGCCTATCGCGGCAGCCTGACCGAACCGGGCAAGAACAGCCCGTTCCGCGAGCGCTCGGTTGAAGAGAACCTCGACCTGTTTGCCCGCATGAAGGCCGGCGAGTTCGCCGACGGTGCCCGTGCCCTGCGCGCGAAGATCGACATGGCCTCGCCGAACATCAACCTGCGCGACCCGATCCTCTACCGCATTCGCCACGCCCATCACCACCAGACCGGTAACAAGTGGTGCATCTACCCGAGCTACGACTTCACCCACGGTCAGTCGGACGCCATCGAAGGCATCACCCACTCGATCTGCACCCTGGAATTCGAAGACCACCGCCCGCTGTACGAATGGTTTCTGGCGCAACTGCCAGTGCCGACGCAGCCGCGTCAGTACGAATTCGCTCGGCTGAACCTGAACTACACCATCACCAGCAAGCGCAAGCTCAAGCAGCTGGTTGACGAGAAGCACGTCAATGGTTGGGACGACCCGCGCATGTCGACCCTGTCGGGCTTCCGCCGCCGTGGTTACACGCCGGCCTCGATCCGCACCTTCTGCGACATGATCGGCGTCAACCGCGCCGGCGGTGTGGTGGATATCGGCATGCTCGAGTTCGCCATTCGCGAGGATCTGGACGCCAACGCCGCTCGCGCCATGTGCGTGCTCAAGCCGCTGAAAGTGGTGATCACCAACTACCCGGAAGGCCAGGTCGAGAACCTTGAACTGCCGCGCCATCCCAAGCAGGAGATGGGCGTGCGCGTGCTGCCGTTCAGCCGCGAGATCTATATCGACGCCGGTGACTTCGAAGAAGTCCCGCCGGCCGGCTTCAAGCGCCTGATCCCGGGTGGCGAAGCGCGCCTGCGCGGCAGCTACGTGATCCGCGCCGACGAGGCGATCAAGGATGCCGCCGGCAATATCGTCGAACTGCGCTGCAGCTACGACGAAAACACCCTGGGCAAGAACCCCGAAGGCCGCAAGGTCAAGGGCGTGATCCACTGGGTGCCGGCGGCTGAAAGCGTCGAGTGCGAAGTGCGCCTGTACGACCGCCTGTTCCGCTCCGCCAACCCGGAGAAGGACGAAGACGGCGGCAGCTTCCTCGACAATATCAATCCAGAATCATTGATTGTGCTTAAGGGCTGTCGCGCTGAGCCATCGCTGGCCGACGCCGCTCCGGAAGAACGCTTCCAGTTCGAGCGCGAAGGCTACTTCTGCGCCGATATCAAGGACAGCAAGCCGGGCGCACCGGTGTTTAACCGTACTGTAACGCTGCGCGATTCCTGGGCCTAAGGCCCAGTCGCTCTGATTAGAACCGGGCCGGTACGCCGGCCCGTGGTTTCCAAGGAACTGCAATGCTCTCGATCTACAACACGCTGACCAAAAGCAAAGATGTCTTCAAACCGTTGGTGGGTAACCAGGTGCGCATGTATGTGTGCGGCATGACGGTTTACGACTTCTGTCATATCGGTCATGCGCGGGTGATGGTGGCGTTCGATGTGGTGACCCGCTGGCTGCGCCATCGCGGCTACGAAGTGACCTACGTACGCAATATCACCGACATCGACGACAAGATCATCAAGCGCGCCAATGACAACGGTGAGCCGTTCGAAGCCCTGGTCGAGCGCATGATCGCGGCCATGCACGAAGACGAAGCGCGCCTCAATGTGCTGCGCCCGGATCAGGAACCCCGTGCTACCGAGCATATCGCCGGTATGCACGAGATGATCCAGACCCTGATCGACAAGGGCTTTGCCTATGCGCCTGGCAATGGCGACGTGTATTACCGCGTCGGCAAGTTCGTTGGCTACGGCAAGCTGTCGCGCAAGAAGATCGAAGATCTGAAGATCGGCGCGCGTATCGAGGTCGATGAAGCCAAGCAGGATCCGCTGGATTTCGTGCTGTGGAAGGGCGTCAAGCCGGGCGAGCCGAGCTGGGAGTCGCCCTGGGGCGCGGGTCGTCCGGGTTGGCATATCGAGTGCTCGGTAATGTCGACCTGCTGCCTGGGTGAGACTTTCGATATCCATGGCGGTGGCCCGGACCTGGTGTTCCCTCACCACGAAAACGAAATCGCCCAGAGTGAAGCCGCCACCGGCAAGCTCTACGCCAATGCCTGGATGCACGCCGGCGCGGTGCGCGTTGACGGCGAGAAGATGTCCAAGAGCCTGG
>CAZOEC010000113.1:0-15551 GCA_964578635.1 uncultured Pseudomonas sp. | reverse complement strand
GCCCGGATTCAAGCCTGGAGATATCGAGAATTTCGTTGATCAGGGTGAGCAGCTCGTTGCCCGAGCTGTGGATGGTCTGCACGTAATCGCGCTGCTTGGCCGACAGTGGCGTGCCGAGCAGCAGCTCGGTCATGCCCAGTACGCCGTTCATCGGGGTGCGGATTTCGTGGCTGATCTTGGCGAGGAATTCGGCTTTGGCTTTCAACTCCGCCGAACTGGCGGCCAGGGCGCGGCTGGTACTGAACTGGTCCTGCATGATGCGTCGCTGTCGCTCGCTCAGGGCCATGCTGAGGATAAAGCCGCTGACCACGGTCACGGCCAGCAGGCCGTAGACCAGCCAGTCGGTCTGCACCGCCCAGTAGCCGAACAGAATCGGCAATGAACCGATAAAGGCCACGCAGAACAGTATCAGGGCCAGGCTGAACAGGCGGGCCGGGCGGTAGCCATGGTGCCAGTGTGTCAGCGCGACCAGCAGAATGCTCAGCCCGGAGAGCGCGGTCAGCAGGTAGACCAGCTGGTTGAACTGCAGGCTGGTGGCCACCAGCAGGGCCACGCAGAGCAGGCTGATCAGCCCCACTTCGATGCCCAGCAGGTAGTTCAGCGGCGTGCGCGGGCAGACCTGGCGGAAGAAGCTGGCGGTGAACGTCAGCGCGCAGAGCATGGCCGCAAGCATCGACAGGTTGGCGATCTGCGGCTGCAGGCTCTGCATCTCGCCGAGCCAGCGCGTGCTGATGCCCAGCAGGCTGATGGCGCTGAGCAGCACGCAGGCCTGGGTCGCGGCCAGCCACAGGCTGCTGGTGGCGCGGGTATAGACGAAGCGCACGAGGTTGTAGAGCACCAGCATGGCCATGGCCCCGAGCAGCAGGCCGAAGAGTATGCCGCGGCTGTCGTCGGCGGCCATGCTCTGTGCGTTGTGCAGGCCGATGGTCGGGCGCAGGGCATGTTCCGAGGCCAGGCGCAGATAGATATCCACGGGCGCATCGAACTGGGGCAGGGGCAGGAGGAAATCGCGGCTGGCCAGCGGGCGGCTGGAGAAGGGCAGGTGGCTGCCGGTATGGGTCTGGGCGATCAGCTGGTCGCCGTGCAGCACATAGAGATCGAGGTAGGCCAGGTAAGGGGCGAAGACCCTGAGCATCTGCGCGTCGGGGCTGGCCGGCAGGCGGTGATGCAGCCACAGCGCGGCATTGTTGCCCGGGGTGTATACGGCGGCCAGGTCGGTGCGGGCGAAGCGCGCCATATGCCGTGGTGAGCGTACGTCATCCAGCTGCAGTTCGGCAGCGGGGTCGGCCAGTTGCGACCAGATAGCCTGTGGCTCCGCCTGGGCGGGGGCTACCGCGAGCGCCATCAGCAGCAGACTGCTGAACAACAGGTGTGTGGCATTCCTCAGCCGGCGCACGGTGAATTCCCTTCGAAAGTAAGTGGTCGGATTATAGCCAAGCTGTTACGCGGCGAAATATGAAAAAGGTGGCCATTTGGCCACCTTTGCAGGGTTTTAGCGCTGATTCGGCCTTCAGCCTTCGCCGCGTTCGCGGGCAATGGCACGGTAACCTATGTCATGCCGATAAAAACAGCCATTCCAGCTGATCTGCTGCGCCAGGCGATAGGCCTGCTGCTGGGCTTCCTCAACCGTACGGCCGATTGCGGTGGCGCAGAGTACGCGGCCACCGGCGGTGACCACCTGGCCATCCTGCAGGGCAGTGCCGGCGTGGAATACCTTGCCGTCGATCTGCGCGGCGGCGTCCAGGCCTGCGATCACCTCGCCCTTGGCGTAGTCGCCCGGGTAACCGCCTGCAGCCAGTACCACGCCAACGGTCGGGCGCGGGTCCCACTTGGCTTCGACCTTGTCCAGGGCCTTGGCCAGGGCGGCTTCGACCAGCAGCACCAGGGAAGACTCCAGGCGGCACATGATCGGCTGGGTTTCCGGGTCGCCGAAGCGGCAGTTGAATTCGATCACCTTCGGCTTGCCGGCCTTGTCGATCATCAGCCCGGCGTAGAGGAAGCCGGTGTAGACGTTGCCTTCGCTGGCCATGCCGCGCACGGTGGGGTAGATCACCTCGTCCATCACCCGCTGGTGCACCTCGGCGGTGACCACCGGGGCGGGGGAGTAGGCGCCCATGCCGCCGGTGTTCGGGCCACTGTCGCCGTCGCCGACGCGCTTGTGGTCCTGGCTGGTGGCCATGGGCAGCACGTTCTCGCCGTCGACCATGACGATAAAGCTGGCTTCTTCGCCATCGAGGAATTCCTCGATCACCACCCGCGAACCGGCTTCGCCAAAGGCATTGCCGGCGAGCATATCGCGCACCGCGTCTTCGGCCTCGGCCAGGGTCATGGCGACGATCACGCCTTTACCGGCGGCCAGGCCGTCGGCCTTGATCACGATCGGCGCACCGACCTTTTGCAGGTAGGCCAGGGCCGGCTCGACTTCGGTGAAGTTCTGGTAATCGGCGGTGGGGATCGCGTGGCGGGCGAGGAAGTCCTTGGTAAAGGCTTTCGACCCTTCCAGCTGGGCGGCGGCGGCGGTGGGGCCGAAGATATCCAGCTTGCGTGTGCGGAACAGATCGACCACGCCCTTCACCAGCGGCCCTTCCGGGCCGACGATGGTCAGCTGCACATTCTGCTCGGCGAAATCGGCCAGCTTCTCGATGGCCAGCACGTCGATGGCGACGTTTTCGCATTTGGCTTCAGTGGCGGTGCCGGCGTTGCCGGGGGCGACGAAGACCTTCTGCACGCGCGGGTCTTGCGCGACTTTCCAGGCCAGGGCGTGCTCACGACCGCCGCTGCCGATAATCAATACGTTCATGTTTCTCTCCCAATGGAGGCCGGCGTATGGCCGTTTGGTGGATAAGCGAAGCGTTATCCACCCTACAAATTTCGAGGTCGCGATCGGGCTGGTAGATGCAAGGCCTCCGGCCCTTCACCCAGCGGAGTTGCCTTCTGGCAATGAGCATGGGGGGGAGGGCCGGACAACGCCGCAGATGCCTGTCCGAGTGCGGCCGATTTTAGTGCCTAAAGTGGCGCATGCCGGTAAAGACCATGGCAATCCCTGCTTCGTCGGCTGCGGCGATCACTTCCGCATCGCGCATCGAACCACCCGGCTGAATCACCGCGGTGATGCCGTTGGCGGCGGCGTTGTCCAGGCCGTCGCGGAACGGGAAGAAGGCGTCGCTGGCCATTACCGAACCGGCGACCTGCAGGCCGGCGTGTTCGGCCTTGATCGCGGCGATACGGGCGGAGTTGACCCGGCTCATCTGGCCGGCACCGACGCCGATGGTCTGGCGGCCCTTGGCGTAGACGATGGCGTTGGATTTAACGAACTTGGCCACTTTCCAGGCGAAGATCAGGTCATGGATTTCCTGCTCGCTGGGCGCGCGCTGGGTAACGATCTTCAGGTCTTCGGCCTTGATCATGCCGATATCGCGGCTCTGCACCAGCAGGCCACCGTTGACCCGTTTGAAGTCCCAACCGGCGCTGCGCTCGGCCGGCCATTCGCCGCACTCGAGCAGGCGCACGTTGGCTTTGGCAGCGACCACGGCGCGGGCCTCCAAGCTGATTTTCGGCGCGATAATCACTTCGACGAACTGACGCTCGACGATGGCCTGGGCGGTGGCGCCGTCCAGTTCGCGGTTGAAGGCGATAATGCCGCCAAACGCAGATTCGGTATCGGTGGCGTAGGCCAGCTCATAGGCCTGGCGGATGCCGCCTTCGCTGTCCAGGGCCACGGCCACGCCGCAGGGGTTGGCATGCTTGACGATCACGCAGGCCGGCTTGACGAAGCTCTTCACGCATTCCAGCGCGGCGTCGGTGTCGGCCACGTTGTTGTACGACAGTTCCTTGCCTTGCAGCTGGGTCGCGGTGGCGATGCCGACTTCGGCAGGCTTGGCTTCCACGTAGAACGCCGCGCTCTGGTGCGGGTTCTCGCCGTAGCGCATTTCCTGGGCCTTGATGAACTGACTGTTGAAGGTGCGCGGGAAAGCGCCGCGTTCTTCGGTGGACAGGGTGTCGCGGCTCTGGTCGATGGTGCCCAGGTAGTTGGCGATCATGCCGTCGTAGGCAGCGGTGTGTTCGAAGGCTTTCAGGGCCAGGTCGAAGCGCTGGGCGTAGCTCAGGCCACCGGCTTTCAGCGACTCAACAATGCCAGCGTAGTCGCCAGCGTTGACCACGATGGCCACGTCTTTGTGGTTCTTCGCGGCGGAGCGGACCATGGTTGGGCCACCGATGTCGATGTTCTCGATGGCGTCGGCGAGGTCACAACCGGGCTTGGCCACGGTGGCGGCGAAGGGGTAGAGGTTGACCGCGACCAGGTCGATCGGCTTGATGCCGTGCTGCTCCATTACCGCGCCGTCGAGGGCGCGACGGCCGAGGATGCCGCCGTGGATCTTCGGGTGCAGGGTCTTGACCCGGCCGTCCATCATTTCCGGGAAGCCGGTGTAGTCGGCGACTTCCACTGCGGCTACGCCGTTGTCCTTGAGCAGCTTGTAGGTGCCGCCGGTGGAGAGGATTTCCACGCCAAGGGCGGACAGCTCGCGAGCGAATTCGAGGATGCCGGTCTTGTCGGAAACACTGATCAAGGCACGGCGAACGGGGAGGCGGGTGGTCTGGTCGGTCATTTCAGAGTCCATCAGGGCGGAAGTATCAGCAAAAAAGGCGGCTGTTGTGGGCCGCCCTTTTCGGGAGTTCGGGGTCAGAGCAGGTCGTACTGCTTGAGTTTCTTGCGCAGGGTGCCGCGATTCAGGCCGAGCAGTTCGGAGGCCTTGGTCTGGTTGCCCTTGACGTAATTCATCACGGTTTCCAGCAAGGGGGCCTCGACTTCGGTGAGGACCAGGTTGTAGACGTCGGTGACGTCCGCGCCTTCGAGGTGGGCGAAGTAGTTGTGCAGGGCTTTTTCGACACTGCCGCGCAGGGTTTGCCCTTCTTCGCTCGGCGTGTTGAGGTGCTGTTTCAAACTGCTGTTGTCACTCACGGGAGCCATTCCACTCTCTAAGGTCTCGGTCAACATCGTCATGCGGCCACCCCTTCTCCATTGTTATGACGCTCGCCGAAAAACTCGCGAACGTTGGCGCACTGCGCGTCCGTACTGTCCAGACGATTGAAGTGGGCGCGGAACTCCCTGGCGCCCGGCAGGGTTGCGAGATACCAACTGACATGCTTGCGGGCGATACGTACGCCCATTACATCGCCGTAGAAGGCGTGCAGTGCCGTCAGGTGCTCAAGCAGAATACGTTCCACTTCGAACAGGCCCGGTGCCGGGAGCTGCTCACCGGTACGCAGGTAGTGTTCGATCTCACGGAATATCCACGGCCGGCCCTGGGCCGCGCGGCCGATCAGCAGGCCGTCGACGCCGGTGGCGGCCAATACGGCCTTGGCCTTCTGCGGCGAGTCGATATCGCCATTGGCCAGCACCGGTATCGACAGCGCCTGCTTGATCGCGGCGATGGTGTCGTACTCGGCCTCGCCGGTGTACAGGTCGGCGCGGGTCCGGCCGTGTACGGCCAGGGCCACTATGCCGGCGTCTTCGGCGATCTTCGCCACCTCGACGCCGTTCTTGTTCTGCCGGTCCCAGCCGGTGCGGATCTTCAGGGTCACCGGCACGTCTACCGCGGCGACTACCGCCTGAAGAATCTCGCGAACCAGGGCCTGGTCTTTCAACAGGGCGGAACCGGCGGCCTTGTTGCAGACCTTCTTGGCCGGGCAGCCCATATTGATATCGATGATCTGCGCGCCCAGTTCGACATTGCGCCTGGCCGCTTCGGCGAGCATCTGTGCGTCACCGCCGGCGATCTGCACCGAGCGTGGCTCGGGATCGCCCTCATGGACCATGCGCAGGCTCGACTTGCGGGTATTCCACAGGCGCATATCGCTGGTGACCATCTCCGAGACCACCATGCCCGCACCCAGCCGCCGGCACAGCTGGCGGAACGGCTGGTCGGTGACGCCCGCCATGGGGGCGAGGATCAGCTGGTTGGGCAATGTATAGGGGCCGATGCGTAGCGCCGACATAGGGCTTCCCTGCTCAATAGACCTGCGAAGAGATCTGCTGTTGAGGCCGATAGGAGAGTGCGAAAAAGGGTGGGCATGATACCCGCTCTGGATGACCGGAGAAAGGCTGTTTTGAACAAATTCTGAACAGCTCTCGGCTTATCGCGAAGGGTTTGGTTGGCGGCGGATTTCCAACCAAACCGCCAGGTGCGCCTTATTCCGGCGAGTGGAAGCTCAGGCTGTAGTTCACCGCCCGGGTGCCTGGATCGAGGATATCCAGGGCGATATGGATGGGGGTTTGCGGCGGCATTTCGGCCTTGCCGGCCAGCTCGCCTGCCAGGTATTCGCTGGGCTTGAAGCGGCGGCTGGCCAGGAGCTGGCCGTTGATATCGGCGAAGCGCATCTCCAGCAGCGGGAAGGGCTGGGAGAAGGGCGCGCGGTTGTAGAGGATGGCGTCGACCACCAGGGCACCGCTGAATTCGGGATGGCTGCGCACCACCAGGTTGCTGCTCTTGACCTGGGAGATATCGACCTTGGACGGCAGCTGGCAGCCGAGCAGCGGGCAGAGTTGTTCGAACCAGGGGCGGTACTGGTCCTGGCGGGCCAGCTCATTGAAGTTGTAGGCCAGATACTGGCCGCCCAGGGCGCTGGCCGCGAGCAGGTTCAGCAGGCCCCAGCCGAGCCAGCGGCCCCAGGGCTTTTTCGCCGGCTGCCAGTCCAGTTGCAGGGGTTCTTCGTCGAGGTCGAAGCGGTAGCTGTCGCGCAGTTCGGGTTCGCTGCGTGCCGCCGGGCTGGTCGCCGCCTTGGGCGGCGCGACTGGCGCGGTGTCGGCTTGATCCTGGTCTTCGTCCTGCTCTGCTAGCGGTTCTTCGCGCTCGGCGCGCAAGTCGAAGTGTGGCTCGGCGAGGTCTTCGTCATCCGCGAGCGTGGCGGACAGCTTGACCTCGGCCGGGCCGGCTGCGGGGGCGGTGGCTGGCGGGGCGGGCGGTGTCGGCGCTGCGGGCGTGACCGCGGCGGGCTTGCCCGTATCCTCGTGCAGCAATGCTTCGGCCCAGCGCTCGTCATGGGCGTCGGCTTCGTCCGGCTCGGCTGCGGGGAAGCTCTCGCTGCGACTGGGGGCCTGGTCGATGGCGAGAAACTGTCGGGACAGTTGCTGTTCCTGTTCTTCCAGCTTGGCCAGCTCTTCATCCAGATCGAGGCTGTCGAGATCCAGATCGTCGTGGATCCACAGGGTTTCGTCGGCTTTACCGCTCGGTGCGGCGCTGGGCGCAGGGGCTGGTGCTGCTGCGGGGGCTACGGGCGCTGGCGCGGGTTTGTTCGGTGGCGGTGCGGCGGCCGGTAGTTGCTCACCCTGTTCGCGCAGTTGCTGCGCCGCATTGAACACGTGCAGGCAGGCCCCGCAGCGCACGGCACCATGGGCGGCACCCAGCTGCGCGAGATTGACGCGAAAGCTGGTGCGGCAATGGGGGCACTGGGTGACGAAACTCTGGGTCATGCGGCGATCCGGCTAAACAAGGCGGCTAGTCTAACTTAAGTGCTAGGCAATGCAGCACTTAGCGGCGTACGCCACTAATACGCACCCAGCCGTCTTTGTCGGCGGTCGGGTCGAGGTCAAAGGCGTCGTTGTAGGCGGCGCGCACCTCTTCGGCCTGTTCGGCGAGG
The DNA here is from genome assembly GCA_964578635.1 of uncultured Pseudomonas sp. Lineage (GTDB taxonomy): Bacteria > Pseudomonadota > Gammaproteobacteria > Pseudomonadales > Pseudomonadaceae > Aquipseudomonas. The sequence continues at coordinate 7,913 of CAZOEC010000113.1, read as the reverse complement.
ATGCCCGACAGCGCCAGGCGGCCGCCCGGCTTGACCAGGCGGGTAATCTGCGGGGCCAGCGCCACCAGCGGGCCGGCGAGGATATTGGCGACCACCACGTCGGCCGGCTGTTGCGGCATATCGTCCGGCAGGTAGAGCGGGAAGCGCGCCGGGTCGATGTTGTTGCGTCCGGCGTTGTCGCGCGAGGCTTCGATGGCCTGGATATCGATATCGGTGCCCACCGCCTGCGGCGCGCCGAGCAGCAGGGCAGCAATCGCCAGGATGCCCGAGCCGCAACCGAAGTCGATCACGCTGCAATCCTGCAAATTCTGGCCGTCCAGCCATTCCAGGCACAGCGCGGTGGTCGGATGGGTGCCGGTGCCGAAGGCCAGGCCCGGATCGAGCAGCAGATTGACCGCGTCCGGCTCCGGCGCGGCGTGCCAGCTTGGCACTATCCACAGGCGCTGGCCGAAACGCATCGGCTGGAAACCGTCCATCCAGCTGCGCTCCCAGTCCTGGTCGGCAATCACTTCGGCCTGGTGCTCGGGCAGTTCGGCATCGGTCAGCAGTTGCAGGTGAGCGAATACCGCATTGGCGTCGGTATCGGCTTCGAACAGGGCGAGCAGGTGGGTGTGCGACCACAGCGGCGTGGTGCCCAGGTCCGGCTCGAAAATCGGTTGGTCTTCGGCGTCCATAAAGGTCACCGAAACGGCACCCACTTCCAGCAGGGCGTCTTCATAGGTTTCCGCTTGCTCCGGGGTGATGGCGAGACGGACTTGTAACCAGGGCATGGGAAACCTCGTGAACGTTGTGGCGGGATGGCGCAAATTGGCGCGCAGCTTACTTGAAGCGGTGGGGCGGCTGCCACCGCTGGTAGGCCGGAAACGACAAGGGCTGCCCAATGGCAGCCCTTGTCTAGAGCCTATTTATGATCTGCTGCGCGTCGGCCCTGCTGCGTTAAAAACAGGCTCGGAATGCTCATTTACACCAGTAAACTCCGCTTCCTCGCCTGTTTTTGCCTTGCATGACTCTAGCTCGCGAGATCCTAAACAGGCTCTGATCGCGCTACGCCGAAGCTTAGTGCTTATCCATACCCAGTTTCTTTTCCAGGTAGTGGATATTCACGCCGCCTTTGCAGAAGCCCTTGTCGCGGACCAGGTCGCGGTGCAATGGCACGTTGGTCTTGATGCCGTCGACCACGATTTCATCCAGGGCATTGCGCATGCGCGCCATGGCTTCTTCGCGGGTTGCGCCGTAGGTGATCAGCTTGCCGATCAGCGAGTCGTAGTGCGGCGGTACGGTGTAGCCGCTGTACAGGTGCGAATCGACCCGCACGCCATTGCCGCCCGGGGCATGGAAGTGCTTGACCTTGCCGGGGCAGGGCATGAAGTTGTCCGGGTCTTCGGCGTTGATCCGGCATTCCAGGGAATGGCCGCGGATCACTACGTCTTCCTGGGTAAACGACAGCTTGTTGCCGGCGGCGATGCTGAGCATCTCCTTGACGATGTCGATACCGGTGACCATTTCCGAGACCGGGTGCTCGACCTGGACGCGGGTGTTCATCTCGATAAAGTAGAAGTTGCCGTCTTCGTAGAGGAACTCGAAGGTGCCGGCACCACGGTAGCCGATCTCGATGCAGGCATCGACGCAGCGCTTGAGCACTTCGGCGCGGGATTTTTCGTTGATGAACGGCGCTGGCGCTTCTTCCAATACCTTCTGGTGGCGGCGCTGCAGCGAGCAATCGCGGTCACCCAGGTGAATGGCGTTACCCTGTCCGTCGGACAGCACCTGGACTTCCACGTGGCGTGGGTTGCCGAGGAACTTCTCCAGATAGACCATCGGGTTGCCGAACACCGAACCGGCTTCGCTGCGGGTCAGCTTGGCCGATTTGATCAGGTCTTCTTCCTTGTACACCACGCGCATGCCGCGACCACCGCCGCCGCCAGCGGCCTTGATGATCACCGGGTAACCGACGTCGCGAGCAATCTGCAGGGCGGTTTCCTCGTCTTCCGGCAGCGGGCCGTCAGAGCCGGGTACCACCGGTACGCCGGCCTTGATCATGGCGTGCTTGGCCGAGACCTTGTCGCCCATCAGGCGAATGGTCTCGGCTTTCGGGCCGATAAAGGCGAAGCCGGAGTTTTCCACCTGCTCGGCGAAATCGGCGTTTTCCGCAAGGAAGCCGTAGCCGGGGTGGATGGCGGTGGCACCGGTGACTTCAGCTGCGCTGATGATCGCCGGAATATTCAAATAAGACAGCGCGCCAGAGGCCGGGCCGATGCATACGGACTCGTCGGCCAGGCCCAGGTGCATCAGTTCGCTGTCGGCGGTGGAATGCACCGCGACGGTCTTGATGCCCAGCTCTTTACAGGCGCGCAAGACGCGCAGGGCGATCTCGCCGCGGTTGGCGATCAGAACTTTTTCCAACATCGCAGGCTCTCCTCGGTTCAAACGATGGTGAACAGAGGCTGATCGTATTCCACCGGCTGGCCGTTCTCGCCCAGGATGGATTCGATAGTGCCGCTGGCTTCTGCCTCGATGTGGTTCATCATCTTCATCGCTTCGACGATGCAGAGAATGTCGCCTTTCTTCACGCTCGAACCGACTTCGACGAAGTTGCTCGAGTCCGGGCCGGAGGCGCGGTAGAAGGTGCCGACCATCGGCGAGCGCACCACGGTGCCGTTGAGCTTGGCAGCAGCCGGAGCGGCGGCTTCAGCAGCGACCGGAGCCGCGGCAGCCGGAGCGGCTGCTGGCGCAGGTGCCGGGGCGTACATCGGCTGTTGCATAAAGGTCGGCTGCTTGCTGTGACGACTGATGCGTACCGACTCTTCGCCTTCGCGAATTTCCAGCTCGTCGATGCCGGATTCTTCCAGCAGCTCGATCAGTTTTTTGACTTTACGAATATCCATAGTTTTTCAACTCCCGGTGAGGTCAGGGGCGCTTAAGATCAAGTTGTTCGAGTGCAGCCTCCAGGGCCAGTCGGTAACCGCTGGCGCCAAGGCCGCAGATCACACCTACCGCTACATCGGAAAAGTAGGAGTGATGGCGGAAAGCTTCGCGTTTGTGCACGTTGGACAGGTGCACTTCGATGAATGGGATGCTCACCGCCAGCAATGCGTCACGTAATGCGACGCTTGTGTGGGTAAAAGCGGCGGGATTGATCAGAATAAAGTCGACACCTTCGCCCTGTGCGGCGTGAATGCGCTCGATCAGCTCGTACTCGGCATTGCTCTGCAGGTAGAGCAGGTGATGGCCGGCTTCACGGGCGCGGCGCTCCAGATCCAGGTTGATCTGCTCCAGGGTGGTGGAGCCGTAGGTGCTCGGTTCACGGGTGCCGAGCAGATTGAGATTGGGGCCGTGGAGCACCAAGAGGGTAGCCATGATCCTGAGTCCTTGTTTTTACACTCGCCGGACTATGCCGGAGTCGCCTTGCGACTGTCCAGTTCTGTGCAATAGCCTGCACGATGACCGTAGTTTGCGCCATTAATGTGACCGCTTGGCTTAAAAGCGTTCGCGTGCCTGGCTCAGGCGGGCGGCAAAACCGCTGGCATCGATCTCGCCGACGACGCGCAAATCCCGCCATTCGTTGCCCTTGGCGTCGAACAGCAGAATCGCTGGTGGCCCGAACAGCTGATAACGGTCGAGCAGGGCGCGTTGCTCGGCGTTGCTTTCGGTGATGTCGAAGCGTACCAGCTGATAGTCGCCCAGCTGGCTGCCGACCTGCGGGGCGCTGAGCACTTCACGCTCGATCACCTTGCAGCTGATGCACCAGTCGGCGTACCAGTCGAGCAGCAACGGGCGGCCGCTGTTCTGCGCGGCGCTGAGGGCCGCTTGCAGTTGCGCTGGGGTGCTGATGGTTTGCCACTGGCCCGATTGCACCTGGATCGCCTCGGCGCTGCTGACCATCCGTCCGAGTGGGCGCAGCGGATCGTCCTGGCCCTGCAGCGCGCCCACCCAGGCCACCAGGGCGTAGATCAGCAGCGGCAGACCGAGCAGCTGGGCGAGCTTCTGGTGATGAGTCTTGGGGGTCAGCTCCAACGCGCCGAGCCAGAGGGCCACGCCGCCCGCCAGCAGGCCCCACAGGGCCAGGCTGACCGGCCCCGGTACGACGCGTTCGAGCAGCCAGATGGCTACGGCCAGCAGCAGGGCACCGAACAGGTTGCGCACGGTGAGCATCCAGGGTCCGGATTTCGGCAGCAGCGCGCCGCCGCCGACGGCGAACAGCACCAGCGGTGCCCCCATGCCCAGGCCCAGGGCCAGCAGCTTGAGGCCGCCGCCCAGGGCGTCGCCGCTGGCGCTGATATACAGCAGCGCGCCGGCCAGTGGCGCGGATACGCAGGGCGATACCAGCACGCTGGAGAGCACGCCGAGGGCCGCCGCGCTGAAAATCGTGCCGCCGTGCAGGCGCTGGCTCAGACGCTGCAGGCGACCGTCGAGGGCTGCCGGCAGGCGCAGTTCGAGAAAGCCCAGGCTGGCCGCGCCGAACAGGGCGAAGAAGATCGCAAAGGGCACCAGCACCCAGGGCGACTGCAGCCGCGCCTGCAGATTGAGTTCGGCACCGAACAGGCCCATCAGCGCGCCGAGGATGGCAAAGCTCAGGGCCATCGGCAGCACATAGGCCAGCGACAGCACCAGGCTGCGCAGGCCGCCTGGCTGGCCGCGCAGCACCACGCCGGTGAGGATCGGCAGCATCGGCAGCACGCAGGGGGTGAAGGTCAGGGCCAGGCCGCCGAGGAAGAACAGCGCCAGATCGGTCCAGCTCCAGGCCGTCGTTGCATCCGTGCTGGTGCCGGCGGATGCTGCACCGCCGCCGATGGCCAGCACCGTGGTTTCCGGCGGGTAGCACAGGCCCTTGTCGGCGCAGCCCTGGTAGTTGACGCTGAGATTGAACGGGAGGTTGTCCGGGTTCTCCACCGGCACCTCGATGTCCAGCACCTCGTAATACACCTCGACCTCGCCGAAGTACTCGTCGGTCTTGGCCTGGCCTGCCGGCAGCACGGCCTCGCCCAGGCGCACGCTCGCCGGTTCGGCACTGAAGCTGAAGCGATGACGGTAGAGGTAGTAGCCCTCGGCGGCGACGAAGCGCAGTTTGATCGACTCGCTCGAGCTGTCGATCAGGTTGAGCTTGAAGGCTTCGCTGACCGGCAGAAAATCCGCGCTGTTGTTCAGTGCCGCACCCAGTTGCGCAGGCGCGGGGCGCTGGTCGAGCAGGCCGGCGCTGGCGGGCAGGACCAGCAGAAGCAGAAGCAGGCTGAGTAGACGGTGCATGGCAGGCTCGTGATGCGGGAATCGCCGCATCATAACGGAGGCGCAAGGCTGCGCGCATGCCTTAGCCTGTAAGCGGTCTTGTCTGCAGGCCGGATGGTGCGCGACAGATTGCCGCGCTGGCGGCCGTCAACAGGCCGTTGAAAAACGTTGGCGAGGCAGCCAGCGCAAGGCAAAAACAGGCGAAAAAGCGGAGTTTACGAGCTGTAAATGAGCATTTTGAGCCTGTTTTTAACGCCGCGATGGCAACGCAGGTGGTTTTTCAGCAGCCTGTTAAACCCTGAAGGCCTGCACCGCGGTATGCAACTGACCGCCCAGTTGCAACAGTTGTTCGCCCTGGTTGCGCCCTTCGCCGATGCGCAACAGGTTGTCGCCGCCCAGCTTGTGGATGCGCTCGCTGTGGCCGCGAATTTCGCTGACCGCGCCGCTCTGTTGGGCGGTGGCGTCGGCGATGCGTTCGGCCATGCTGGCGATGGTGCGGATCGCCGCGACTATCTCGTCCAGCGCGCCATCGGCCGCTTCCGCCTGGCTGGCGGTATGTTCGGCATGCTCGACCTGGGCGCGCATGGCCTGCACCGACTGCAGGGCGGCCTGTTGCAGGCGGCCGATCAGCGCCTGAATCTCGGCGGTCGCGCCGCTGGTGCGTTGCGACAGCGAGCGCACCTCGTCGGCCACCACGGCAAAGCCGCGGCCCAGTTCGCCGGCCCGCGCCGCTTCGATGGCGGCATTCAGGGCCAGCAGATTGGTCTGCTCGGCGATGCCGCGAATCACCGTCAGCACCTTGTCGATGGTGGCGGTTTCCTCGGCCAGGCGCTCGATGGCCTGGGCATTGCCCTGCACCTCGCCGACCAGTGAGTGCAAGCCGCTCAGGCTCTGGCCGATCACCTGCTGGCCCTGGCCCAGGGCGCGGTTGGCATCGCGGCTGGCATCTGCGGCCTGGCTGGCGTCTCCGGCCACCTGCTGGATGGTGGCCTGCAGCTCGCCGAGGGCGTCGTGAATCTGCGCGGTATCGCCGGCCTGGCGCTCGGCCCCGCCATGCAGGCCGCCGCTGAGTTCGGCCAGGGTGCGGCTGGAGCCCACCACCTGTTCGGCGTGCTGGCGGATGGTGCCGACCAGGTCGACCAGGTAGGCGCGCAGACGATTGAGCGAAGCTTCGATATCCGCCAGTTCGCGGATCTGCGAGCCCAGGCGGATATCCGTGGCGAAGTCGCCCTGCGCCCAGGCGGAGAGGGACGGTACCAGGTGGGTGAGAATCTTCGTCAGGCGGCGCTGGATGCGGTCGATGATCAGGGCGATCAGCAGAATCAGGCCGATCATCAGGCCCAGAATCAGCTGCACTTCGCCCTGGATGCGCCCGTGTTCGGCGCGCACCAGCGGCTCCAGCGCGGCCAGGGCCTGCTGCACCTGATCGATCTGGGTGCGGGTGCTGCTGGCCAGCACGCCGCGTTGCTCGATCAGTTCGCGGGTGCGCTGCAGTTCGGCCGGGTAGCGCTTGATCAGGTTGGCCAGGTCGCGCTTGAGGGCAATGCCGCGGTCTTCGGCCTGGCTGCTGTCGCTGCTCTCGTCCAGGCCCAGCAGGCCGGCAAAGCTGTTGCCGGCGGACTGCTCGGTCTCGGCCACGCCGAGCAGCGGTAAATCGCTGAGTGCCTGCGCCTGCTTGTGCAGTGCGGCCAGTTCCCGCTCGACCTCGCTGACCAGTTCACCGCGGCCGCTGCTGACCAGCTTGGCCCGGGCATGGCCCAGGCGCGTGAGATGGCGGGCGGCGCTGAACAGCGGACGGCGATAGCCGGCGGCGGTGGCGGGCTCGCCGCTGTCGGCGTAGTTGGCCAGTTGTTCCAGCGCTGCTTCCATTTCCCGCTCGGCTTGCAGCAGCAGGCCCTGGGGATCGCCGGACAGCTTGCCGGCGGCCAGCAGCTGGTCGGCGCTGAAACGTTGCAGTTCGTTCAGGCTGGGGCGCAGGTTCTCCGCCAGCTGTGTCGGCAGCTCGGCGAGCGCCAATTCCAGGGCGGCCAGGGATTGCAGGGCGGCGCTATGGCGCAGGGCATCGCCGCTTTCCAGATAGGCTGCGATGTTCTGTGCGCTCTCGCCTTGAAACTGTTGCGACAGGCTCAGGTAGCGCTCCATCAGCTGGTAGGGGCGCTCCAGAGCGCGCTGTGACCACCAGAGCGTCGCCGCCAGGGCCACGCAGACGGCGACCAGCAACAGGGTATTGAGGTTGGTAAGGGATTTCAGGCGCATAGGGCTCGACCGATGGGGGACGGTACGGGCCACCTCCGGGGTGGCCACTAGCCCTGGAATTTATTGCTTTTTCATGACCGCAATATGACGGTGCGTGCTGCGTCACAGTTTTCTGCCGATTGCTCGGCGGTCTGCTTAGTCGCCCTGGTAAATCTCCACCCGGTTGCGCCCGCCATGTTTGGCCACATAGAGCGCCTGGTCGGCCTGCTGCGAGAGCAGTTTGCCGTCCAGTTCGGGGGCGAGCTGGGCGATGCCGCAACTGAAGGTGCAGGACAGTTCGTGGGGCTGCGCCGAGTACTGGATTTCGGCAAACCGCTGGCGGATCTCATCGAGTACCAGCTTGGCCGACTGGGCGTCGGTGTCGGGCATCACCACCGCAAACTCCTCACCGCCGTAGCGGCCGATATGGTCGCTCTTGCGCAGGCGCTGCTTGA
>CAZOEC010000112.1:0-15677 GCA_964578635.1 uncultured Pseudomonas sp. | reverse complement strand
AGAGGTGTTGGCAGCTTCTTGCGCAGCGCTGCGCAAGAAGCTGCCAACACCTCTACGGGCCTTTAGCAGCAGCGGGTACAGCAAGCTACCCACAGACATATCCACAGAAAGCTGCGCAACAAGTGGCGCAACAGCCACTCACATCGTTCCCTGTGGCAAAGGCCAGGTGTTTAGCTCGGCATCAGATGGATCGTCTCGCCGCGCAGACGCACCTCAATTGCCTGCCCGACCTCAAGACCATAGCGCTGCGCCACATGGCGTGGCACGTTCATGCTCAGGCGTTCCGCGCCGGCCAGCAGTGTCACCCGGTATTGCTCGCCCAACGACAGCAGGCGCTCGATGCGCACCGCCACGCGGTTATCCAGAGGCGTGCCCGGACGCTGGTTGAGCGGCATCAGCAGCACGCCGGACGTCGGCATCACCCACGCCACCGGCTGCCCCACCGTCAGCTGCGGCTGGGCGCGGACCTTGAGACGGTACTCGCCCCAGGCCAGCAGGCTGTGGTCGGCAGCATGCCCCAGCAGCCGGCCACTGGACATATTGCGCATGCCCAGCAAGCGCGCCACCTCGGCCGTGGCCGGAGCCTGCATCAGACGATCCGGAGTGTCGGCCTGCAGGGTCTGACCGGCCGCCAGAATGCACATGCGGTCGGCCAGCAACGTGGCCTCGTCCAGGTCATGGGTGACCAGCACCACCGGCATGCGCAGCTCTTCGCGCAACTCCGCCAGCTCGCCGTACAGGGCCTCGCGGGTGCCGCGATCCACCGCGGAGAAGGGTTCGTCGAGCAGCAACACCTTGGGCTCGCGAGCCAGGGCCCGGGCCACCGCCACCCGCTGCTGCTGCCCGCCAGACAGCTGATGGGGCAGGCGCTCGCCCAGGTCGTGCAGGTGGACGCGCTCCAACCAGGCCTGGGCCCGCGCCATGCGCTCGGCCGGTGGGTAATCCAGTAGCGCCTCGGCGACGTTGTGCCGGGCGCTGAGATGGGGAAACAGGGCGAAATGCTGAAACACCATGCCGACTCGCCGGCGCATGGTCGGTACGGCGATGCCGCGCCCGCTGTCGAACCAGGTTTCGCCGCCGCAGCGGATGCTGCCGTTGGCCGGTCGATAGAGGCCGGCGATACTGCGCAGCAGGGTCGACTTGCCGCTACCGGAGGGGCCGACCAGGGCCAGCACTTCACCGGGGGCACAGCTGATCTGGGCCGCCAGCGGAATCGGGCTGTCCTGCTGCAGGTCGAGATGCAGGCCCTCAGTCATGCTGCCGCCTTGCCGCCAGACGCGAGGTGGCGAAGTAGGACAGGCCGATGGCGCACAGGGAGATCAGCAATAACACCGCCGACATCAGCCCGGCGGCCTGGTCGTCGAAGGCCTGCACCCGGTCGTAGATGGCGATGGCGATGGTGCGGGTCTCCCCCGGGATGCTACCGCCGACCATCAGCACCACACCGAACTCGCCCAGGGTATGGGCGAAGGTCAGCACCAGGGCCGAGAGAATCCCCGGCCAGGCCAGCGGCAGTTCGATGCGCCGCAGCACCCGCCAGGGCGACAGGCCGCAGCAGCGCGCCGCTTCGCGCACATCCCGAGGAATGGCCTCGAAGGCGCGCTGCATGGGCTGAATGGCAAAAGGCAGGTTGAACAGCAGCGAGGCCACCAGCAGCCCGGCGAAGGAGAAGGTCAGCTGGCTGCCGAACAGCGCCTGATAGGCCTGGCCGATGGGCGAGCTGGCCCCCATGGCCACCAACAGGTAGAAGCCCAGCACGGTCGGCGGCAGCACCAGCGGCAATGCCAGCAGCGCCTCCACCAGGCTCTTGCCGCGAAACTGGCTCCAGGCCAGCTTGCGCCCGATCCAGACGCCCACGGGCAAGAGAATCAGCATGGTGCACAGAGCCAGTTCCAGGGACAACAGCAGCGCGGGCCAATCCATAAACAGTCCTATTCGGCTGCGGGCAGGGTAAAGCCATAGTCGGCCATGATGGCGCGGGCGGCCGGTTCCTGCAGATAACGGTAGAAGGCTTCACTGGTGGCGTTGGCCTTGTTCAGCAGGACCATGCGCTGGCGCAGCGGCTGGTGCCAGTCCTGGGGGATCAGCGCCCACTCGCCACGCCCGGCCAGATTCGGGGCCAGGGCCAGGGAGTAGGCAATAATCCCGCCCTGGGCATTGCCTGAGGTGGCGAACTGCGCCGCCTGGGACACGTTCTCGCCCAGCACCAGCTTGCCTTGCAGCCCGTCCCAAAGGTCGGCGTGACGTAGCGCCTCCTCGGCGCGCTGGCCGTACGGCGCGTGTTCGGGGTTGGCGATGGCGAAACGCCTGATCTTTCCTGCCGCCAGCGCCGCGCGCAGGCCTTGCAGCTCACCGTCGACTTGCAGCCCCGAACCCTGCGGGGCCAGCAGCACGATACGGCCGATGGCATAAAGCACGCCGCTGTCCCGGGTTTTGCCCGCAGCCGCCAGCTGCTCGACATAGCGCTCATCGGCCGAGAGAAACAGCTGGAAAGGCGCACCCTCGCTGATCTGCCGGTAGAAATTGCCGGAGGAGCCAAACACCAGCCTGACCGAACTCCCGCTGTCGGCCTTGAAGCGCGCGGCCACCGCCTCCAGGGCGAACTGCAGATCGGAAGCAGCGGCCACCGCCGGAGCTTCGACGGCCATGGTCGGCAGCGACAGACAGGCCAGAAGGCCCAGCAGCAGAGAGCGCAGAGAAGATTTACGCAGCATGGAACGACTTCCGCTTAGTGGGTTGTATACAAAAGCGCTATATCCTTCCATATACAGCGGATGGCAGTCTAGAAAAAACTGCCGCTGCGTTTATGCCGGGTGATAAAGCCGCAACAATGCCTAGCAGGCCGTTGAAAATGTAGCGAGCGACGGCTAGGCAAGGCGAAATCAGCCGAGGAAGCGGAGTGTACGAGTTGTACATGAGCATTCCGAGGGTGATTTCAACGCCGCATAGCCGAGCGCAGTAGTTTCTCAACGGCCGGTTAAGAGTCGCTGGCGGGCGGCTCGGCCAATAGCTCGGCAAGCAGGGCCGCGTCGTCCTGCACCGCCGCCTGGGCCTTGGCGCATAGCGCGCGATAGCGCTGCAGCACCTGCTCGCCCAGAGCGGTCAAGCGGGTGCCGCCGCCCTGTTTACCACCGGCCAGGGTACTGACCAGCGGCTCCCTGAAGCTGCGGTTCATGGTTTCCACCAGCAGCCAGGCGCGCCGGTAGGACATGCCCAGAGCCCGCGCCGCGGCGCTGATCGAGCCGTGCTGGGCGATGGCCGCCAGCAGGTCAGCCTTGCCCGGACCCATGGCGATATCGCTGCCGTTATGCAGGCGAATTTTTACCTCGAGACGCTGCATGGCCTTGCCCCCTCCTCCGACCTACTCCAGCGCCGCATCGACCAGCTGCTGCGCCTCGCCGAAGATGCGCTGCAGATGCGCCTCATCGCGGTAGCTCTCGGCATAGATCTTGTAGATGTCCTCGGTGCCCGATGGCCGTGCGGCAAACCAGCCGCCTTCGCTGATCACCTTGATCCCGCCAATCGCCGCGCCATTGCCCGGGGCCTTGTCCAGCACCTGGGTGATGGCGTCGCCGGCCAGTTCACGGCTCTCGATCTGCGCGGGCGAGAGTTGGCCCAGGGCTTTTTTCTGCGCAGGCGTAGCGGGCGCATCGACACGGTCGGCATAAATCGCGCCGAACTCATCGCTCAGGCCCTGATACAGCTCGCCCGGGTCACGCCCGCAAACGGCGGTCATTTCCGCGGCCAGCAGGGCCAAGGCGATGCCGTCCTTGTCGGTGGTCCAGACGCGGCCATCGCGACGAAGGAAGGTCGCCCCGGCGCTTTCTTCGCCGCCAAAGCCCAGGGAGCCATCGAACAGGCCGCCGGCAAACCACTTGAAGCCCACCGGCACCTCCAGCAATGGCCGGCCCAGGCGCGCGCTAACGCGGTCGATCATGGCGCTGCTGACCAGGGTCTTGCCCACCGCCGCGCTGGCGCTCCACTGCGGGCGATGCTGGAACAGGTAATCGATGGCCACGCTGAGGAAGTGGTTGGCCGGCAGCAGGCCAACGCTCGGCGCGACGATGCCGTGGCGGTCGTAATCGGTGTCGCAGGCGAAGGCGATGTCGTAGCCGCTCTTCAGGCCGATCAGGCGCTGCATGGCATGGCTGGAGGATGGGTCCATGCGGATCTGCCCGTCCCAGTCCAGGCTCATAAAGGCGAACTGCGGGTCGACAATCTCGCTCACCACATCCAGATTGAGGCCGTACTGCTCGGCGATCCGCGCCCAGTAATGCACCCCGGCACCGCCCAGCGGATCGACACCCAGGCGCAGGCCAGCGGCGCGGATCGGGGCGAAGTCGATGACATTGCCCAGATCACTCACATAACTGCCGAGGTAATCGTATTGCTGCACATTGGCCGCCTGCCGCGCCTGCGCCAGGGGCATGCGCTTGACCTCCCGCAGGCCGCCTTCTAGCAGCGTATTGGCGCGGTTCTGCACCCAGCTGGTGATATCGCTGTCGGCCGGGCCGCCGTTGCTGGGGTTGTACTTGAAGCCGCCGCTGTCCGGCGGGTTGTGCGAGGGGGTGATCACGATGCCGTCGGCAAGACCCGAACTGCGGCCCTGGTTATGCACCAGGATGGCCTGGCTGATCGCCGGCGTCGGGGTGAACTCACCGCCGGCAGAGATCATGGTCTGCACGCCATTGGCGGCCAGCACTTCAATCGCGCTGTCCAACGCCGGCTGCGACAGTGCATGGGTATCGGCACCGATAAACAGCGGGCCGCTGATGCCCTGGGCTACCCGGTAATCACAGATCGCCTGGCTGATGGCCAACACATGCCAGCGATTGAAGCTGCCCTGCAAGGAACAGCCGCGATGCCCGGACGTGCCGAAGGCGACACGCTGGGCGGCCTGGGTCGGATCGGGCTGCAGCTCGTCATAGGCTGCCAGCAGCCCGGCAATATCGGTCAGCATCGCAGCGGGTGCCGGCTGCCCGGCCAGAGGATGGATACGCGCGCTCACAAATAACTCCCTGAGTGATGGCGGCAGGTCGCATTCAGTGGCCTGCCGCGTCCGCAAAGCGGGCAAGTTTAACAGGCCCTCGCGGCCGGGACGCACCCAGGCTATCCTTTGCGACCCTTTACCCCTCGCCAGGAATCACCGATGAAAGCCCAGCTCGAAGAACTGATCGGCAAAATAAGCTCGGGCTGCATGCTGCCGGAAGAGGTCGCGCGGATCGCCGATGAAGCGGCCCAGGCCTACGCCGACCCGCAGGCCTTCCTCGCCGCCAACGCGGATATCAACTACGACGACAGCTTCCCCATCCCCCTTGGCGAATGGGTGGTGGTCGGCAGCCTGCCGGAAACCGTGCTGTTCCAGGCCGACAGCTATGACGCGCTGTTTCAGCAGATCGTCGACTCCTTCGGCCCTGACGTAAGCTTCGTGCTCAAGCCCAAGCAACTGGCCAAGACCGAGCCGCTCAAGGCGCTGAACCGTATCCAGGTGCAACTCAGCAGCCTCTCGCCGGAAACCCAGGGCTATGTGCTACTGGATTTCAGCGAACCGCTGGACGACGCGCTGCAGGCGGTGCTGGTGTACAGCAGCGACCTGCCGCGGGTGATGGAGCTGGCAGTGGAAGTCGGCATCTACGCCGCACCGGCCTACGAAAGCCTCAAGGCCGCTCAGGCCGAAGAATAGGCCTACAAAACCGACAATAAATTTACCTTGTAGCTCCCCTGCCGACACGCTCATGGCTCACTTACACTGGCGCATATTCCCTGGAGTTTGCGCAATGAGTTTGATCACGTGGGGCTATCTGATCGCTGGCCTGATCCTACTGGTGGCCGGTGCCGAAGTGCTGGTACGCGGCGCGGCCAAATTGGCGGCGCAGTTCGGCATACCGCCGCTGATCATCGGCCTGACGGTGGTGGCCTTCGGTACCAGCGCGCCGGAGACCGCTGTCAGCGTGCAAGCTGCGCTCAATGGCAGCGGCGACCTGGCGATCGGTAACGTGGTAGGCAGCAATATCGCCAACGTGCTGTTTATCCTCGGCCTGACCGCCCTGATCGCGCCGCTGGTGGTGTCGCGTCAACTGATCCGCCTGGACGTACCAATCATGATTGGTGCCAGCCTGCTGACCTTCGCTCTGGCCTGGGATGGCAGCCTGGATAAACTCGATGGCCTGCTGTTGTTCGTCGGCATCCTGGCCTACACCGCCTTTCTGATTGTCAGTGCCCGTCGCGACAAGAGCGCCAGCGCTGACGATGAATTCACCAAGGAGTTCGCCCTTAACGAACCGGCCAAGCCCTATGCCTGGCTGATTAATCTGATACTGATCGTGGTCGGCCTGGTGCTGCTGGTCACCGGCTCGAACTTTCTGGTGCAAGGTGCGGTTAGCCTGGCCCGGGCCCTGGGGCTGTCGGAGCTGGTGATCGGCCTTACCGTGGTCGCGATTGGCACCTCCCTGCCGGAACTGGCCACCTCGCTGCTGGCGGCCATTCGCGGTGAGCGCGATATCGCCGTGGGCAACATAGTCGGCAGCAATATCTTCAACCTGCTGTGCGTTCTGGGCCTAGCCTCGCTGGTTGCGCCCCTACCCGTCGCCGTGTCGGCCAATGCCCTGGCTTTCGACTTCCCGGTGATGATTGGCGTGGCCATCGTCTGCCTGCCGGTATTCTTCGCCGGATACCGCATCAACCGCTGGGAGGGGCTACTGTTTCTGGCCTACTACGCAGCCTACACCCTGTACTTGGTGCTCAGCGCTTCTGGTCGGCCCCTGGCTGATCAGTTCGCTCATGCCATACTCGGCTACGCCTTGCCGCTAACGGCGGTGACCTTGGTGGTGATCGCCGTGCAGTCCTGGCGCAAAACCAGCAGCTAGCTTGGCCACCGGCGGGGAGGTGCTGCAGCCAGCGCAGCTCCGACCGCCACCGAGCGCGCCTCATGCTCCAGCAAGGAAATGCAGGTAAAGATGCTCCGCCGCGCAAGACGCGGAGCATCCCTCGGACGGGTAAGCACGGCGGAACATGACAAAACGCAGCACGATAAAGGCAAATCGCCAGCACCCAAGGAACTCCTACCCGCCGGCCTGATCCAAGCCACGTAACCGTCGCGAACAGTTCACGACAGCCCAACACCCACCTTACGCAGCCATATGGGAATGATCCGCTCACTGGCACCATGGCGAATGGAGCCGGGCGCTGCAGGCAGTTTTCCACCACTGCCCATACCGATAGCCGCCACTGAAGTTTCTGGTCGTCGATTCTGAAGAACACCCCCCTACGTCAGTGTGCCGAGTCTGCTCGAACACGCTGCTACCTGCCCTGCTGGTTCGTTCGAGGATCGCCTCTTGAAAACAACAAGCCTCACCTGCGCCGTTACCCTGGCCCTGTATAGCGCCACCAGCTCCTTCGCCTTCGCGACCGCCACGCCCCCTGCGGCCAGCGCCACGACGCTGCCACTCACGGCCGAGGTTGCCAATGACGCCAGCCTGCGCGGCGACGTCGGCCCCAAGCAACGCAATGCCGCGGTACTGCGCGTGCAGATCCTGCTCGACCGCGCGCGCTTCTTTCCCGGCGAGGTCGACGCCAGTTTCGGTTCGAACACCCGGGTCGCCATCAGCGGCTTCCAGAAACACAACGGCCTGACCGCCAGCGGTGCCATGGACGAGCCCACCTGGGCGGCGCTGAACAGCGATCCAGAGCCAGTGCTGGTGACCTATACCGTCACCGAAGCTGATATCGCCGGTCCCTTTGTCCAGATCCCCGCCGACATGATGGACAAGGCCAGGCTTCCAGCCCTGGGCTACCGCGACCCGGTGGAGGCGCTCGGCGAGAAATTCCACGCCAGCCCCGCACTGCTGGCAGAACTCAATCCGGGCAAGGATCTGGGCCGCGCAGGCGAGGCGATAGTGGTGCCCAACCTGGCATCGGCAGCGCCCCTGGCCAAGGCCGCGCGAGTGGTGGTGGACAAGTCCGACTCAACCGTCACCCTGTTCGATGCCGCGGATGTCGTTATCGCGCAATTCCCCGCCTCCACCGGCAGCGGACGCGATCCGTTGCCGCTCGGCAAATGGAAGATTCTCGGCGTGGCAAGAAACCCCGAGTTCAAATACAACCCCAAGCTGTTCTGGGACGCCAACCCCGCCCATGCCAAGGCCACCATCCCACCTGGCCCGAATAACCCCGTAGGCGTCGCCTGGGTCGCCCTGTCCAAGCCCCATTACGGCATCCATGGCACCCCGGAACCGTCGAAGATCGGCAAGACTCAATCCCACGGTTGTATCCGCCTGACCAACTGGAATGTCGAGGCCATGGGGCACTCGGTCTCGCCTGGGCTACCCGCCCTTTTGCAAGAGTAGGCAGCCGCTTATGAAGAGCATTCTGATATTTGTGGTAGGTGCTTTGGTGGGCGCTGCGGGGCTGTTCTATGCCCTGCACAACGACCGGCTGACTGCGCCTGTGGCGCTCGCCCCTGCCGCCCTGGAACCCTTGCCCTATGAGGCCGTGACTGTCGCGGCCAGGACACAGGAGCCGAGCGCCGCGCCGCATGCACAGACGCTAGAGCGGGTTGCCAGTGCAGATGCGCCGTCAGGGGAGATTCAGGTCGAACCCTCGATCAGCCCCGAGGCCCTGGCCCCTGAGCCGCTCCCGGCCCCCAGCGCGCTGGAGCAGAGCGACGCCGCAGATCCGTTCGCCGACCCCTTGCCCGCGCATCCCGGCGGGCTGCTGATTCCTGTGGCCGGTATTGCCCCGGCGCAACTGCAGGACACCTTCCACGACATGCGTGGTACCGCGCGCAGCCATGAGGCCATAGACATCATGGCCGCGCTGAAGACCCCGGTATACGCGGTCGATGACGGCACCCTGGTGAAACTCTTCGACAGCAAGCCTGGCGGCCTCACCCTCTATCAATACGACCCGAGTTCCACCTTCGCTTACTACTACGCGCACCTGGATGGCTACGCCGCCGGCCTGGTGGAAGGCCAGGCGATCAAACGGGGCGACCTGCTTGGCTACGTCGGCGTCACCGGCAACGCCGACCCGCTGGCTCCGCACCTGCATTTTGCGGTGTTCGTCCTCGGCCCCGAAAAGCACTGGTGGAAAGGCACCGCGATCAATCCCTATCCACTGTTCGCTCGCTAACAGCGCCTACAGGGTTCCGCGCAGCGCCTTTTCGAACAACTGGCTGTACTGCGCCGCGCTAAAGGCAATCGGATTGGTGCCCGCCGAGGGGTCGACCTCGGCCATCTGCCCGACCTGTTCGATGCGTTTGTCGTCGATGCCGATCTCGCTGAGGCTGTGGGGAATGCCGACCTCGTTGCGCAGGTGCAACACCCAGTCGAGCACCCCGACAAAACCGGGTTTGGCCAGGTTCAGGTAGCGCGCCATCCTCTCCATCTGCGCCTCGATGCTGGCGCGGTTGGCCACCAGCACATAGGGCATCAGTACCGCGTTGAGCAGACCGTGGTGGGCGTCGTACAACGCGCCAAGCGGATGGGCCAGAGCATGCATCGCCCCCAGACCGCGCTGGAAGGCGGTCGCGCCCATGCTTGAGGCCACCAGCATCTGCAGGCGGGCCTCGACATCCGCGCCATGGCTGACCGCCCGCGGCAGGTACTGCTGGACCAGACGCATGCCCTCCAGGGCGATACCTTCGGCCATGGGGTGGAACAGCGGCGAGCAATAGGCTTCGAGGTTGTGCGACAGCGCATCCATACCGGTGGCGGCGGTGATCTTGGGCGGCAGGCCGAGGCACAGTTCGGGGTCGAGTATCACCACGGCCGGGAGCATCCGGGCGTGGAAGATAATGCGTTTGATATGCGCCTCATCGTCGGTGATCACCGAGGCGCGGCCGACTTCCGAGCCGGTGCCGGCGGTGGTCGGCACCGCCACCACCGGGGCCATACCAGCCACATTGACGCGGTTGCAGTTGTCGCCGATATCCTCGAAATCCCACAGCGGCCGATCCTGGCCGACCATCAGGGCGATGGCCTTGCCGGCATCCAGGGCCGAGCCGCCGCCGAAGGCGATCACCCCGTCATGGCCGCCGGCCTTGTACGCCGCCACCCCATCCATCACGTTGGGCCCGGTGGGGTTGCCCTTGATCCCATGGAACAGGCCGGCCTTGAGACCGTCGTCGCGGCACTGCAGCAGCGCGCGGTCGAGCATCGGCAAGGTGGCCAGGCCGGGGTCGGTAACCAGCAGCGGCGCACTCATGCCCAGCTGCCGACAGGCCTCGGGCAGCTCGCGGATACGGCCGACGCCAACCCGCAGCGCAGTCGGGTAGTTCCAGTTCATGCGGTACTGATTGATATCCATGGCGGGCCTCATAACCGGGTTTTGAAGTGGAAGGATTTCGGCCGGGTCAGCTGCTCGTAACCGACGCTGGACAGGGTGCAGCCGCGCCCGGAGTTTTTCACCCCGGTCCAGGCCAGGGCCGGGTCGAGGTAATCGCAGCGGTTGAGAAACACCGTGCCGGCCTCGACCCGCTCGGCCAGGGCCATGGCCGCTTCGGCATCGGCGCTGAAGATCGCCGCGGTCAGGCCGAACTCGCTGTCGTTCATCAGCGCCAGCGCCTCTTCGTCGTCGCGCACTTTCTGGATGCCGACCACCGGGCCGAAGGATTCCTCGGTCATCACCCGCATGCTATGGTGCACATCGGTCAGCACCTGGGGGGCCAGATAAGGGCTGCCGGGCTTGTCCAGAGCGAAGTCGGCCGGCACCAGATGGGCCGTGGCCCCCTGCTCGATCGCCTCATGGATCTGCCCGCGGACGAAGTCCGCCGCCTCGGCGCGTACCAATGGCCCCAGGGTGGTCTCGGGATCGTCCGAACGGCCCAGCCGGTACTGTTTGACCAGGGCCACCGCCTGTTCGACAAAGGCCTCGTACAGGGCTTCGTGCACATAGATGCGCTCGATTCCGCAGCAGGACTGCCCGGAATTGAAGAAGGCACCGTCGATCGTGGTCTCCACCGCGTGGCCCAGGTCGGCGTCGGCCCGCACATAGGCCG
Organism: uncultured Pseudomonas sp.; assembly: GCA_964578635.1. Taxonomy (GTDB): domain Bacteria; phylum Pseudomonadota; class Gammaproteobacteria; order Pseudomonadales; family Pseudomonadaceae; genus Aquipseudomonas. The sequence continues at coordinate 4,681 of CAZOEC010000112.1, read as the reverse complement.
GGTCCTTGCCGCCCAGCTCCAGGCCGCTGCTGATAAAGCGCCCCGCCGCCGCCCGCTCGACCATGGCCCCGCCCGCCACCGAGCCGGTAAAGGCCACGTGGGCGATGGTCGGGGCACGAATCAGCACCGCGGTCTCGGCATGGCTCAGGTGCAGGTACTGGAACACCCCCTCCGGCAGCCCGGCTTCGGCAAACGCCTCGACCATGCGCTCGGCGCACAGCGGGGTTTGCGCCGAGTGCTTGAGCAGCACCGCATTGCCGGCCAGCAGCGCCGGCATCACCGCGTTGACGGCGGTCAGATAGGGGTAATTCCAGGGTGCGATAACCAGCACCACACCCAGCGGTTCGCGGCGGATAAAGCGGGTGAAACCGGGTTTTTCCGGCAACTGGATATCGGCCAGGGCGCTCTCGGCGATATCCGCCATATAGCCGGCGCGCTCGGCAAAACCGCGAATCTCGCCGGCGGCATAACGGATCGGCCGGCCCATCATCCAGCACAGCTCTTCGGCCAGCTGATCCTCCTTGGCGCAGAAGGCGGCGATGGCCCGGCGTCCGATGGCCACGCGCTCGGCCAGCGGAGTGTTCTTCCAGGCCTTCTGCGCCAGCTCGGCCCTGGCCAGGGCCGCCTGGATCTCGGGATTGGAGGCCAGATGACGCTCGACATAAACCGAACCGTCGATGGGGGAAATACATTGCAGCTTGTTCATAACAGGCTCCGTTGGTGGCGTCGCACTCCACGCGCTAGCTAGCGTGCCGCGCTCGGCCCCCTCGCCCCGCCGGGGAGAGGGTTGGAGTGAGGGCCGTGGTCAGATGATTTCGAAATAGCGATCCAGCTCCCAGTCGCTGACATGCCGACGGTACTCGCGCTCCTCCCATTCGCGACTGGCGGCAAAGTGCTCGACGAAGGCATCGCCGAACAGTTCCCGCGCCGCCGTAGAGCCCTTCAGGCGCTGCGCCGCGTCCCACAGGGTGCGCGGCAGGGCCAGGTGTTCCGGGTGCTTCTGCGCATAGGCATTGCCCACCACCGGGTCGGTCGGCTCCCACTGCTGCATCACCCCGTACAGGCCGCTGCCGAGGGCCACCGACAGGGCCAGATAAGGGTTGCCGTCGGCCGCGCCGAGGCGATATTCCTGGCGCTGCGACTTGTCCGTACCCGGAATCACCCGCAGCGCCGCAGTACGATTCTCCACGCCCCAGGTGGCATCGGTGGGGGCCCAGAAACCAGGAATCAGACGCCGGTAACTGTTCAGGGTCGGTGCGACCATGCACAGGAATTCCGGCATCAGGCGCTGCTGGCCGGCGAGGAAATGGCGCTGGATCTTGCTCATGTTGTGCGCCTGGCTCGGGTCATGGAACGCCGACTTGCCGCTGGCCAGATCGCGCAGCGACACATGGATATGCCCGCTCTGCCCCGGGTACTTGCCCGACCACTTGGCCATAAAGGTGGCCATCAGGCCGTTGCGCTGGGCCAGCACCTTCATAAAGGTCTTGAACAGCGCGCCCTTGTCCGCCGCCGCTTCGGCACGGTCATAGGCGATGGCCGCCTCCAGCACGCCGGGGCCGGTTTCGGTGTGCAGGCCCTCGATGGGAAAGTCCATGGCTTCGGCCATGGCCAGGATCTCGTGGTACAGCTCGGCGTGCACCGAGTTGCGGATCATCGAGTAGCCGAACCAGTCCGGGGTAAACGGCTTGAGGTTGCGAAAGCCCTTCTCCCGGGCCGACTCCGGGGTCTCGTCGAACATAAAGAATTCATATTCGAGGGCGGCGAAGGCATCGAAGCCCATGGCCTTGCAGCGCTCCACCACACGGCGCAGGGTGGCGCGCGGGCAGACCTGCTCGGCAGCCTCGGCAAACTCGCAGATAAACAGCAGCATGCCGTTCTCGAACGGCAACTCCCGACAGGTGTGCGGCAACACCCGCACCGGCGCGTCCGGGTAGCCGGTGTGCCAACCGGTGTACTGCGCGTTGTCGTAGAGCTGATCCTTCACATCCCAGCCCAGCACCACGTCGCAGAAGGCGAAACCGCTGTCCAGGGCGGAAAAGAACTTGCTGCGGCTCAGGTACTTGCCGCGCATCACCCCGTCGTTATCGAACACCCCCACCTTGATATGGCTGAGCCCACGTTCCTCGACGATGCGCCTGGCATCCTCGCTGGTCTTTACATCCCGCGGATTGAGCATAAACACCCCTTCTTGTTGTTATGGCCGACCTCCGGTGTCAGGCCTCAGGCAACCTCGGCGTCCGTGGCGCGGGGCAGGCAGGCCCCTTTGCGCGCCGGGACGCAACAGCCCACGCCTGTTGCAACACTCGGTAAAAAGCCCATTGAGTGTGGTACAGGATTGCCGACTTGGCTGGGCGCTCAGGCAAAATTCTGCCGGCGCGCCGGCGGCCTCAGACCTGGATATGCTCGGCCAGGTAATCGATCAGCTTGCGCACCTTGGGCAGCAGGCCCCGGCGCGAGGGGAAGACGGCATGGACAACGCCGCTGCGGGGTACCCAGTGCGGCAGGATGTCCACCAGCCGGCCCTGCTGCAGGTCCTGATCCACCACCATCAGTGGCAGTTGCACGATGCCAACGCCCTGCAGGGCCGCCAGGCGCAGCGCCGTCATGTCGTCGGTGATATAGCGCGGCGTGTGGGGCACCTGGGCCGTGGCCTCATCGGGCCCCTCCAGGCACCAGGCATGATCCCGCGGCGGCCCCCAGTCGAGGCTGGCCAGGCCGGGCAGATCGGCGGGGGTCAGCGGCAATCCGCAGCCGCGCATAAAGCCCGGGCTGGCCACCAGACGTTGCGGGCTTTCGACCAGCGTGCGCATCACCAGCTCGCTGCTCTCCAGCGGCGGGAAGCGTACCCGCAGGGCCAGGTCAAGCCCCTCGCCCAGCACATCGACGCGCCTGTTGGTGGCTTCGAGCTGCACCTGAATGCGCGGATGTTCGAGCATAAAACGCCCGAGCAGATCGCCGATGCGGTAATGCAGCAAGGTGGTCGGGCAGCTCATTCGCACCGTGCCCTGGGGCTCGCCGCGGGTGCGCTCCACCACCTCACGGGCCGCCTCGGCCTCGACCAGCATGGCCACGCAGTGCTGGTAGTACTCCTGGCCGGTGGGCGTGACCGAGAAATGCCGCGTGGAGCGCTGCAACAGGCGTACCCCCAGGCGCGTTTCGAGTTGCGCGATACGCCGGCTGAGTTTCGACTTGGGCATATTCAGGGCCCGCCCCGCCGGGGCAAAACCGCCATGCTCGACTACTCTGGCGAAGTAGTAGAGATCATTGAGATCGTCCATCAGTGTTCTCCATATGGAACGCTGAGGCCAATTTAACCCCTCTACTGGCCTCAGCGTCACTGCTTTATGGTGTTTATCAGGGCGTTCAGGCGATACCGCCACAGGCCTCTACCGCGTCCCGTACGTCCGCAACGCTGCCAGCTCGCCACATGGCGGCAACGGCAAGGCGCTTACCCAGCCCCGCTCAGCGGGCGTACGGCACCTAAACCCAAGCAAGGAGATCCCCCATGACTACTGCCTACCATCGCCTCGACAAAGACCAGGCCGCCGTACTGCTGGTCGATCACCAGACCGGCCTGCTCTCGCTGGTGCGCGATATCGAGCCGGACAAGTTCAAGAACAATGTGCTGGCCCTGGCCGATCTGGCCCAGTACTTCAACCTGCCCACCATTCTCACCACCAGCTTCGAAAACGGCCCCAACGGCCCGCTGGTACCCGAGCTGAAAGCGCAGTTCCCCGACGCGCCCTATATCGCCCGGCCCGGGCAGATCAATGCCTGGGACAACGAGGAGTTCCTCGCCGCGGTCAAGGCCACCGGCAAGAAGCAGCTGATCATTGCCGGGGTGGTTACCGAGGTCTGCGTGGCCTTCCCCGCGCTGTCGGCCATCGAGGCCGGCTACGAGGTCTTCGTGGTCACCGACGCCTCCGGCACCTTCAACGAACTGACCCGTCACTCGGCCTGGAACCGCATGTCGGCCGCCGGCGCGCAACTGATGACCTGGTTCGGCGTGGCCTGCGAGCTGCACCGCGACTGGCGCAATGATGTCGAAGGTCTGGGCGCGCTGTTCTCCAACCATATCCCGGACTACCGCAACCTGATCACCAGCTACAGCACCCTGACAGCGGGCAAGTGATGCGCTAACCGCGCAAACTGCTGCAATGCCGTTCACTTGAGGTGGGTGAACGGCATGTTTCCCCGCGCCGGCGGTTGGCCGAACTACTTGCCCAGCATACGCGGCAGCACATCCTGACCCTGGCGGCGATGGACCAAGGTCATCAGCACATGACCGATGATCAGCACCAGCAGCAGCCAACCGCCCCAGCCGTGGAAAAGGTTGGCCGGCAGCATCAGCCATTCGATCTTCTCACCGGTAAAGCCCGGCATCAGTTGCACACCGAACACGGTCAGCTCACGCCCCGAGCCGTACTGGCGCAGCAGGGCAAACAGCGGCAGCAACAGCATCAGCCCATAGAGCGCGGCATGCCCGAAACTGGCGGCACGCCCCAGGGACGGTGGCCGCTGACCACGGTTATACAGCGCCCAACCGAGACGCAGCACCAGCAGCGACATCAGGACCACGCCAACGGCCTTGTGCGTGCCCCACATAAACTCATCCAGGGCGGACTCCTCCATCAGCACCCTCACCAGCGCAGTGAGAAACTGCCAGCCCAGCAGCAGG
>CAZOEC010000111.1:0-15704 GCA_964578635.1 uncultured Pseudomonas sp. | reverse complement strand
GGAATTCCGGGTTACGCAGGATTTCCTGGTAGTACGCGGCGGTGGTCTTGACCCCCTGCAGGCGCATGTCGTCGAGGGCGCGCAGGCCACGGTCCAGCGCCTCTTCCCAGGTCAGCGCCCAGACCACCAGCTTCAGGCACAGCGAGTCGTAATAGGGCGGGATGGTGTAACCGGTGTAGATCGCCGTGTCGGTGCGTACGCCCGGGCCGCCGGGGGCGTAGTAGCGGGTGATCTTGCCGAAGCTGGGGAGGAAGTTGTTCTTCGGGTCCTCGGCGTTGATGCGGAACTGCAGGGCGAAACCGCGGTGCTGGATATCGGCCTGCTGGATCGACAATGGCAGGCCGGCGGCGATGCGGATCTGCTCGCGGACGATATCGATGCCGGTGATTTCCTCGGTGATGGTGTGCTCGACCTGCACCCGGGTGTTCATCTCCATGAAGTACACCTCGCCCTCGGCCAGGAGGAACTCCACGGTACCCGCGTTCTCGTAGCCCACCGCCTGGGCCGCGCGCACCGCCAGGTCGCCGATATAGGCGCGCTGCTCGGGGGTCAGCTGAGGGCTGGGGGCGATCTCGATCAGCTTCTGGTTACGACGCTGGATCGAGCAGTCGCGCTCGAACAGGTGCACGGTATTGCCGAAGCTGTCGGCGAGGATCTGCGCCTCGATATGCTTGGGATTGACGATGCACTTTTCCAGAAAGACTTCCGCGCTGCCGAAGGCCTTGGTCGCCTCGGAGATCACCCGCGGGTAGGCCTGTTCCAGCTCCTCACGCGAGTTGCAGCGACGGATGCCACGGCCGCCGCCGCCGCTGGTGGCCTTGAGCATCACCGGGTAGCCGATGCGCTCGCCTTCGCGCAGGGCATGGGCCAGGTCGGTGACATTGCCCTCGGTGCCCGGGGTGACCGGCACGCCGGCCTTGATCATGCTGCGCCGGGCCTCGGTCTTGTCGCCCATACGGCGAATCACTTCCGCCGAGGGGCCGATAAATTTGATCCCGCGTTCGGCGCAGATCTCCGCCAGTTCGGCGTTTTCCGAGAGAAAACCATAGCCCGGGTGCAGCGCGTCGCAACCGGTTTCCACCGCCAGATTGACCAGCTTGCGCGGATTCAGATAGCCGGCCAGCGGGTCGGCACCGATGCCGTGGGCCTCGTCGGCGCGCTTGACGTGCAGGGCATGGCGATCGGCATCGGAGTAGATGGCCACCGAGCGGATGCCCATCTCGGCGCAGGCGCGCACGATACGCACGGCAATCTCACCGCGGTTGGCTATGAGGATTTTCTTGATCACGGGCCTGGGTCCTCGATCGCGTCAGCAGGCGACCGCGAAAAGCGGTCGACGGATGACCGCAGCACAGTTTGCGGTCATGCAATTAAGCTACGCCCCGCCAGCGATTAACAAAAATCAGTATTTATTGGGTTACACATTAGTAAAGACTTATAGTCAGCCCGGCACGACCCTCTGTCGCACCTCCGCAGCCACCTCGCCGCGCCCAGAGCGCAGCCATTCGCGAGCCCAGAACAATGCGTAAGTCCCTACTGCGTATGACCTTTCGTCAACTTCAGGTGTTCCGCGCGGTGTGCGCCCAGCGCTCCTACAGCCGCGCCGCCGAGGAAATGGCCCTGACCCAGCCAGCAGTCAGCCTGCAGATTCGTCAGCTGGAAGAATTGCTCGGCCAGCCGCTGTTCGACTATGTCGGCAAGAAGCTCTACCTGACCGACGCCGCCGAAGCCCTGCAACGGGCCAGCGCGGATATCTTCGGCCGCCTGGAGAGTCTCGATATGCAGCTGGGGGACCTGCGCGGCTCGCTGCAGGGGCAACTGAGCCTGGCGGTTGAGTCCAGCGCCAAATACTTCGTTCCCCACCTGTTCGCCGCTTTTCGCCGCCAATACCCCGAAGTCAGCTTGCAGATGGTGGTCACCAATCACACCCAGGCACTCCGGCGGCTAAGCGCCAACCGCGACGACCTGCTGATAATGTCCCAGGTTCCGACCGACCTGAATCTGGAGTTTCTGCCCTTTCTCAACAACCCGATCATCGCTGTGGCCCCAGCCGACCATCCGCTGTGCAGCCAGGGCGCACTGACCCTGCACGACCTCAGCGCCTGGCCCCTGCTGGTCCGCGAGGCCGGCTCCGGCACGCGCCAGGCCTGCGAGGCTTACTGCCATCAGAAGCGCGCGCACTTCGCCCAGACCCTGGAAGTCGGCTCCATGGAAGGCCAATGCGAAGGGGTGATCGCCGGCCTCGGCCTGGCCCTGCTGCCCCGTCACGCCGTGCGCCGCGAGCTGGACTGCGGCGTATTGCGCGAACTGCCGGTGGCCGAGCTGCCGCTGCTGCACAGCTGGTGCCTGGTCCACCCGCGGAGCAAATACCTGTCACCGGTGGCCCAGGCGTTTTTCGCCTTTGTGCGCGATCAGCGCAGCCAGATCAACGCCCTGGCTGAGCGCTTCGCCGCCCCAGGGCCTGAGCGGCCGTCAGGTAGTTAGCCGCGATCAGTTCGGGGAAGTCGGACAGTTGCTGCTGCAATTGCCGCTGCTCGGCATAGCTTTCGATGGCGCGACGGTATTCCATGCGGCGCTGATCAATCACCTTGCGCCGGGCACGGGCCTCGCTGTTGGCATGATTCTGAGCTTTATCCAAGTAAGCAGACATAGGGTGCAACTCCCAAGCTGAATAACGGGAGTCACAGCATCGGCCAGGGATATGACGCTTTGCGGGCAAGACGATGAAGGTGTGGTGACCCCGACGAACGGTGCCATAAGCCTGTGCGCGTAGCCTGGATAAGCCTTGGCGCAATCCGGGGCCAGGCTTCCCGGATTGCGCTGCGCTTATTCGGGCTACAAGAGTCGGTAGGGTGGACATGGCGCAGCCTTGTCCACCGCTCAGCAGAGGCAGGTGTTCAGTCTTCGACGTTCTTATGCGCCTTCGGCGACAACCGCAGGCTGCGCAGACTGCGCTTGACGCTCTTGAGGTGGTTGACCAGGCCCGGGCCGCGGGCCATGGCCACGCCCATGGCGAGCACGTCGATCACCACCAGATGGGCGATACGCGAGGTCAGCGGGGTGTAGATCTCGGTGTCTTCCTGCACATCGATGGCCAGGTTGACCGTGGCCAGATCGGCCAGCGGCGTCTGGCTCGGGCACAGGGTGATCAGGGTCGCGCCGGCTTCACGCACCAGGTTGGCGGTGATCAGCAGATCCTTGGAGCGCCCGGACTGGGAGATGCAGATAGCCACATCGCTGGGCTTCAAGGTCACCGCGCTCATCGCCTGCATATGCGGGTCGGAATAGGCCGCGGCGGTCAACAGCAGACGGAAGAACTTGTGCTGAGCATCCGCCGCCACCGCGCCGGAGGCACCGAAACCGTAGAACTCCACGCGCTGGGCATTGGCGATGGCGGCGATGGCGCGCTGCAGGGCCTGGGTGTCGAGCTTCTCGCGCACCTCGATCAGGGTATGCAGGGTGGTGTCGAAAATCTTCAGACTGAAGTCGGCCACCGAATCGTCTTCATGGATCGCGAACTGGCCGAAGCTGGCACCGGCGGCCAAGCTCTGCGCCAGCTTCAGCTTGAGGTCCTGGAAACCGGTACAGCCAATGGCCCGGCAGAAACGCACGATGGTCGGCTCGCTGATACCGACGCTGTGGGCCAGCTCGGCCATGGAGCTGTGCATCACCGAAGCCGGGTCGAGCAGCACGTGGTCAGCGACCTTGAGTTCGGATTTGCGTAACAGATGACGCGACTGGGCAATGTGCTGCAACAGGTTCACAGAAATAGGCTCGATTTTGGCTAGCGAATCCATCAAGCACGCCTCATGGGAGTAATGACTCGGTTATGATCGACGCACGACGGGTTGTAGTGGCCTTGTAGTTATACTACATGGGCACCGCCCCCGCACTTATAAACCGAGTCGGAGTTCCCACCTTGAGCATTCCCTGCGACATGCTGGTGTTTGGCGGCACCGGCGACCTGGCCCTGCATAAACTGCTGCCGGCGCTCTACCACCTGCATCGCGCCCGCCGCCTGCACGACGACACGCGCATCCTCGCCCTGGCCCGCAGCGCCCACAGCCGCGAGGCCTACCAGGCCCTGGCCGAACGCCATTGCCGCGCCCAGGTGGCCCGCACCGACTTCGACAACGACACCTGGGCCAGCTTCGCCGCCCGCCTCGACTACTTCGCCATGGACGCCAGCCAGAGCGCCGATTTCGGCCGCCTGGGCAAGCGCCTGGGCAGCGACCCCGAGCGGGTGCGCATCTACTACCTGGCCACCGCCCCGGACCTGTTCGAAGACATCGCCACCCACCTGCAAGTGGCCAACCTGGCCGGGCCCAAGACCCGCATCGTGCTGGAAAAACCCATCGGCCACTCGCTGGAATCGGCCCAGGCGATCAACGCCGCCATCGGCGCGGTATTCGACGAGTCACGGGTGTTCCGCATCGACCACTACCTGGGCAAGGAAACCGTGCAGAACCTTATGGCCCTGCGCTTCGCCAATGCCTTGTTCGAGCCGATCTGGCGCGCCGGGCATATCGACCATGTGCAGATCAGCGTGTGCGAAACCCTTGGCGTGGAGAACCGCGGCGCGTACTACGACAACGCCGGGGCCATGCGCGACATGATCCAGAACCACCTGCTGCAGCTGCTCTGCCTGGTGGCCATGGAAGCCCCGGTGCGTTTCGACGCCGAGGCAGTGCGCAACGAAAAGGTGAAGATCCTCGAAGCGCTCAAGCCCATCTCCGGCCTGGATGTGCGCGACAAGACCGTGCGCGGCCAGTACACCGCCGGCAAGATCGGCGGCCAGGAAGTGCCGGCCTATTACTTCGAGAAGAACGTCGACAACGACAGCGACACCGAAACCTTTGTCGCCGTGCAGGCCGAGATCGACAACTGGCGCTGGGCCGGCGTGCCCTTCTACCTGCGTACCGGCAAGCGCCTGGGACACAAGACCTCGGAAATTCTGATCCAGTTCAAGCCGGTGCCACACCAGCTGTTCGGCGAAGGCGAAGCCAATCGCCTGCTGATCCGCCTGCAGCCGGAAGAGCGCATCAGCCTGCAACTGATGGGCAAAAGCCCGGGCAAGGGCATGCACCTGCAACCGGTGGAGCTCGACCTCAACCTGGCCGACGCCTTCCACAAGCAGCGCCGCTGGGACGCCTACGAACGCCTGCTGCTGGACGTGATAGAAGGTGACTCAACGCTGTTTATGCGCCGCGACGAAGTGGAAGCCGCCTGGGCCTGGATCGACCCGATCATCAAGGGCTGGCACCAGCACCACCAGAGCCCGCGCCCCTACCCGGCCGGCAGTAACGGCCCGGAACAGCTGCAGAACCTGCTGGAACGCCACGGTCGTCAGTGGATGGAGTAACACCCGGCTCGGCTATTCCGTAGGGTGCGCCGCGCGCACCGAAGATACCACCGGCCCTGCGGCCCAGCGCCCTAACCCAGCTGCGCCTCAAACGACTGCAACACCGCCTCCGGCAACTGCTTGCGCAGACCCTCGCCGCTGATCAACAGCAACATCGGCAACAGCTTGCGCAGCGTCGTGGGCTGCAGGCCGGCACAGACATCCGCCTGCCTGGCCAACGACAGCCCCCCGAGCACCTGAGCCGCCACCGGCAGATTGCGGTCGGCCGCCGCCGCCTCGGTCAACTTGCACAGATAACCGGTGGAAAAGCTGCGCAGGCTCTCGCTGATCAGCGGCATATCGACGATATGCCGGGCGATCTGCAACACATGATCCACATCGTGAATACCGAAAATCAGCACCTTGATCTGCTTGGGTGACAGGCACTCGGCATAACAGGCCGCCGTGGCAAAGGCCCCGTCGACGCAGAGCTGACGCGCCACCTCCAGATGCAGGGTGTCGGGCAGGCTGAGGTAGGTCTCCAGCACCAGCTGCGGATCGAGGTGAGTGACCACCTGAGCGACAAAGGGCACCGGTAACCCCTGGATCAACTCACGCAACTGCTCGGCCGGCAGGTGGGGGGCCAATAGTGCGGCCCTCTTCGGCCCCAACTGCTGCACCAGGCTCAGCTTTACCGCCAGCGGAGCCATGCCCTGGGACGCCAGCAATAAACGCAGACCGACACTCAGACTCGCGGGCTTGGCCATACGCACCTCCTTCACTCCATAAAGGCCGTGAGGATTGCGCCAATAACCGCGGAAGGCAGCCATCTTTGATTGGGTACAGCCCGCGCCGACAGAGCTGCACTGATACCGACGGGCCGGGTGGGTAAACAGATGGGAATGGAAGAAACGCCAGCCCCAAAACCGGGGCGAATGGACAGCCTCAGTCCGAATGGACTAGCTTTCCCCCAAGCCTGCCAGTATTACGCCAGCAGTCCGGGATTGCCGTCCTCCCTGTCGTGTTTCCTCTTAAGCACAGCCGCCTTTTCGCCGGCCGGTTTTAGGAAAAACAAGGACGTAGTCGATAACAAGGAAGTTTATGCGGCATACAGTGCGACAGACGTGTCGCTTAATTAATAGTTAGGAGACCCCCGTGTATGTCAGAAGAAACTTTTGAGCATCAAATATCGTTTATAACGGCACGAATAGCTGTTGACATTGCAGGAGCGCAAGGAACATCTATTGGCACTGGTTTCTTCTATCAAGCTCCGTTAAACGACGGGACAGACGGGTCAATAACCTTACTTATCTCCAATAAACATGTTTTTGTAGACCCCAAAGGTAAGTTAGCAATCAGCCTGAATAGAAAGCTCCCTTCAGGAGCACCTGACTATGGCAACATCCATACATTTGAGCAGACTAATTTCGCCGAAGTTTATTATCCACACCCAAGCAGCGATGTAGATCTCGCCTGTATAAATGCATCTGCAATAACGCACACCGATGCCTTCTACAAAAACCTTAACGACGCTTTCCTAGACCCAATAGATCACACTAAAACAGCGCCAAGCAGTAGCGTCATTTTCGTTGGGTATCCAGAAAATCGTTACGACGTTGTTCACAACCTACCCCTAGTACGAAAAGGATCTATTGCTTCTCTACCGACAGTAGACTTTAACGGAAAAGGGCATATCGTTATTGACGCCCAGGTATTTCAAGGATCAAGCGGAAGCCCCGTGTTTGCAAGTTATGACGGAAGATACTATTTATTGGGCGTAATAACCGAAACAATGATACGGCATTCACGACTTCAAACTTTACCAGTCAATCTCCCGCCAGTTGGAGTTCAACAAATATTAGGGCTTGGAATAACAATTAAACAAAGACATGTAAAGGAACTAATTGACTATGCAGTCAGTGAGTTCATTCGCCGCTCCTCAGTCTCCTAACAGCTTTCAAGTCACTCGCTGCGCTCGCTCGGGACGGGCTAAAGCCCGCCCCTAACCAAACGTTATGCCACAAGGGAAAGATGATGACACTCTCAAACTTGGCTGACATAGCCACGATTGTTGGCTCATTGGCAGTCTTGGGATTAGCCATCCAAGTTCACCTAACAAAAAATCAAATCAAAGCAGACCACGAAAGAGGCCGAAGAGAAAAGACTGTTGACCTTTTAGTGGAGTGGGACAACAGACTAAAAAAGGAAAGTGCCCTAGCAAGAAAGATCATTGAATGCTTAACTGAAGTTCAGTGCCGTGAAGTTGTTGCCCAGCAAAAGCTTTATGCCCCAAAGAAACTTGAAAATCTGCTGAGACAATTCTTTGGCAAGGACTTTGCGATTGAAGAGACCGCAAACGGAGAAGTAATACTAAATGAAGCTCAAACAGCTGAACTTAGATGGCACGCAATTACCTACCTAAACTCACTGGAGTCAATTCTAGTCGCCTGGCAGTACTCAGTCGTAGATCGCGAAATTATAGAACATCAGTTTTCCTATCTTTTCAAACCCTCTGACGGGCATGAAGCGTTAAAAGACTTCCGTGCAGCTGCTGGTGGAGAAGACTCGTACCCTGCGATAGAGATTTTTGCAGGGCACATTAGAGAAAAAAGAAGGCAAAAGCTTATCCAAAAAGCAAATGTAGCCTAACAGAGTAAAAAATTCACTAAGCGGACATGAGTCACCTTACATGCCCAAAAGCATAACAAGGCGCTCACTTCGCTCGCTGGGACAGGCTAAAGCCCGCCCCTCAGCTTAATCGTTAGCCATTATTGCTAGGACTCAACATGGGAAACATAGAAAAAATATTCCTACTAGACAGTAACGTACCTGGCAAATACAAATTCATCTGCCGAGAATGCAGCAAAGAAACAACGCACATCATCGTAGCGGCTTACAAAGAAAGAGGTAGTGAAGACTGCGGCGGCGGCAATAGCTATGACTGGAGTGAAATTAGCCAAATCATTCAGTGCCAAGGCTGCGAGGCAGTATCTTTTAGGGTTGAGTCGACAAATTCTGAAGACTACGATTATGACTATGAAGCCAACACTAGATATAACATTAAGACAATAAAATTTTACCCCGGCAGGTCGGCAGGGTTAAAAGCCATTGACAGCTACCTATTGCCATTAAATGTTCAAGAAATTTATAAGGAAACAATTCTTGCAATTGAAAACGAGCAAGATATATTAGCCGGCATAGGTATCAGGGCCCTAATTGAGACAATATGCAAAGATCTTGATGCCGCAGGAAAGGATCTCTACAACAAAATAAACTCCCTTCAAGAAAAATCCATTATCACAAAAGAAGGAGTTGAAACTCTGCATAAGCTTAGAGTACTTGGCAACGATGCGGCTCATGAAGTTAAAAAGCACAACCACCAACAGCTATCTCTCGCCATTCAAATAATTGAGCACATGCTAGATGGCACATACATAATTCCTCACAAGGTTGCACATGTGCTCAAATAACGGCTAACAACTTATATCGACTCTCCCTGCGCCACAGCTCTATAACCATAACAGTGGGCGGGTAGAGTCCATTTCGTTCGCTTCGCTCACTGGGACGGGCTAAAGCCCGCCCCCTTGGCCAAACATTAGGTGTCATAGGCCCCGCATGAACCGCCGCCTGCTTGCTCAACTCGTACTGCCCCTGCTGGGTGCTATGGCTCTATCCGTCCTCGTTCATCTGCGATGGCCCGCAGATGGCTTCTTTCTAAACCTTGCGGCAGGCTTTGTCGGCAGCCTTGTGACCGTTGGGTATATCGATTGGGTACTTCGCAAGCACGAAAGCGAGCGCTGGAAGGACGCGGATTCACGCATCAATGCGCGGCTCAGCAAACTAGCCTCCGCCACGATCACGGGCGTTCGCACGTCCTTCAGCTTTGGAACTGAGATATTTGATCGAATGGCGCTGGCTACGGGTAATCCGGAGGTAATGCGAAAAGAGGTCCTGAGAATTGCGACTCATGTCCTCTCGCCTGCCGCAGAAGCCAAGATCAAAGCTCTCAGCCAAGTCCAGTGGAAGTCATTCGCTTCTCATCTGTATCAAGCCTCAATAGAGTGCGGCGTCATACTTGATCGATTCGGTCATCGCCTCGATCCCAAGATAATCTCTGCAGTCCTTGATCTTCAGCAGCATCTCGAGTCCTCACAAATCTTCTGTCGAACGTTTCCAGACATCGCTGGTGTTCCTGTAGATCAACTCCCAAGTACGAATACGCCAGCAGAAGAACTTCAAGCTGCTTGGTGTGAGATAACGGCTACCGATATTCGTCGAGTCTTGGAGGTGTCTGTCATGCTGTCCACCGCAGCAAATGCCGCCTAACCCTTCCATCGAGGGGACGTCTTCCAGCAAGCTTTGCTTGCTTCCAACTGCCCCTCATGTCAAACGCTAGGCTGCTGACTTAAAATCGTCGTAACCGAGGGCCACACACATTGAATCCGCTTATACTTCCTATGGCCGCTCATATAGCGCTCACCTCTTTTCTTTACGTGCTATTGACCATCGCACGCGCACCTAAGGTTTGGGGCATAGGCAAAAATTCAGATGGAACCAACCCTTGGGCGGCAGTAGAGCCTCGAATTAGCGCGAATCTTTCAAACCAGTTCGAGTGGCCCGTATTCTTCTATACTGCGTGCCTTCTACTCATTCAGAACCAATCAGCCTTAGCTGCTGCAACTTGGCTCGCGTGGTTTTTTATTTTTGGGCGTGTGGCTCACAGCTGTGTACAGATACTCACCACAAACGTACGGTTGCGCGGATTAGTTTTCACAATAAATTTCCTTGCCACTCTCGGATTGTGGATTGTTGTAGTTTTTACTTTCGAAACGGGTGCAACAAGCTAACAAGTCTCACGCCCTTCTTGGAGCGGGATAAGGTCCGCCCCTGACCAAACGTTATGCACTCATGCAATAACTTACAACCAAGCAGGTAAATATGAATCGCCGTAAGAAAATAAACCAACTACTAAAGGCTCACGCTAAAAAAGCCAGTACTAAATTGGCACCAAAAAACAAGTCTAAATACATTAGTAAAGCTGACCGATTAAAACTAGCTGCTGAACAAACGCAAGACCCAGTTATTTCCTCTGAAAGCTGAGGCATAAAGGAGCGAAGCAAATAAAAAAATGGTCCATAAAGCATAAAGGGGTCGCATAAAGGGGTCGAAGTGAATAAAAATAAATCGCTCTGACCCCTTTAGTTCTATTGAGCGTACAGAGTATTTTAGAGGTATTCACCCAGGTTAAAAGGCTAATAGGGGCCACAGTTTTTCTGTTCTGCTTGATGACTCAAGCGATACCGCTGTCTACCCCCTATTCCTCATCAGATACTGGACGACGCGCAGTCCTTGGAGGATAAATAGAGTCATGAAAAATGTGCTGTTTATCTGTAGCCGCAATCAGTGGCGAAGTCCCACAGCTGAAACAGTCTGGCGTAAACACCCAGATATCAGTGTTCGATCTGCGGGTACAAGCCCAAGTGCTCGAAGGACAGTCAGTGCGGTGGACATCCACTGGGCTGATGTCATTGTTGTTATGGAACAGAAGCATAAGAACAGGTTAGTTGCAGAATTTACTCGTCTTCTAGAGCACAAGCCTATTCATGTACTGGATATCCCTGATGAGTACAAATATATGGATCCTGAGCTCGTAGAAATGCTGGAGGAGTCTGTGGGTAGCTATCTTGGCCTTTAGCGTTCAGATCTCTAACCAGTGGTATTTAAATTGTTCGCTTCGCTCACTGGCACGGGCTAAAGCCGCCCCTTAATTTTAGAGCTTATTCGCTTATGCACATACCAGCCCTCATTATCATTGATATGCAGCGTGGCATGCTTGAACCTGCAGCAGGTGCTCGCAACAACCCACAAGCAGAGCAAGCAATCGCCACAATACTGAAAGCTTGGCGAGAGGCGAAAGCCCCGGTTGTTCATGTGCGTCATATTTCAAGAACACCCGGCTCTCCATTCTGGCCAGGCCAACCGGGTGTTGAGTTCCAAGAAGAACTACAGCCATTAACTACAGAGCATGTAGTTGAGAAAAACGTCCCGGACGCATTTATTAACTCCGGGCTTGAGCGCTGGCTTCGAGTCCGAGGCATCGACGCCATCGCAATCGTAGGCGTCAGCACTAATAACTCTGTCGAAGCGACAGCTCGCACAGCCGGCAATCTTGGCTTTGAAACCTATGTAGCCGCTGATGCAACATTTGCCTTCGCAAAGGCCGACTTCAACGGTGTTATGCGCAGCGCCGAAGACGTGCATGCGCTGGCATTAGCCAACCTTCATGGAGAGTACGCCACTGTGGTTTCAACCATCGAGCTACTAAATTCCCTCTAACCAATGGCGCATAAACTCTCCCCACAAGCAGCGGGACATAGCTTGTTCAACCCTATCGTCAGCGCGATTGCATCGCTATACCTGCCCAGCCCTACCCCGCCCGCGCACCCCGCCAGAAGTACAGCCCCACCAGCGGCAGCGCCAGCAAGCCCAGAACTCCGGCGCTGATAAACAACGCCTGATAGCCCAGCTGTTCAGCCAGCCAGCCGCTGCTGGCTCCCACCAGGCCGGCCAACAGCAGTTGCACGCTGGCCTGCAGGGTAAAGTCGGCCCCTTCATGCTCGGGGCGGCACTGGCGCATCATCACGGCGAACAGGGCCACGGTGGACATGCCGTCGGCGGCCTGTTCGAACAGGGCCACGCCGTAGACCAGAACAGGCTGCCCGCCGGCCCCGACCAGCCAGGCCATGGCGGCGATGCCCGCCGCCTGAAGCAGGCCGAACAGCAGCAGCGCGCGCAGGGCACCGATGCGCGCATAGAGCAGGCCACCGAGCAGCGCGCCGGCAATGCCGACCAGGCTGCTGATCAGGGTCAGCTGGCCGAGGTCGGCGTTGCTCCAGCCCTGGTCGACCAGCATCGGTTTGATCATCGGCGAGCCCAGGGCATCGCCCAGCTTGAAGCTGAGCAATACCGCCAGCCATAGCAGCATCCCCGGCTGCAGCAACAGGCCGCGGTAATGCCGCAGCAGCAGGCCGGGCCCGGCGGGTTCGGCCAAAGCTGGCTGGAACGGCAGCTGGCGGTTTTCCGCGAAGCGCCAGATCGGCACCGTCATCAACACCAGCAGCGCGGCCACCAGGCCCAGACTCAAGTGCCAGCCGAGCCAGTCCATGGCCAGCAGCAGGCCGCTGCCGCTGACCAGCATGCCAACTTTGTAACCGCCCACCTGCAGGCTGTTGCCCAGGCCGCGCCAGCGCTCCGGCAGCAGGCGCACGGTGAGGCCGTCGGTGGCGATGTCCTGGGTGGCGGCGGCCAGGTTGACCAGCAGCAACAGGCCGATCAGCAAGAGGAAGTGACTGTCGAACAGCCGCGCGGGATTCATCAGCGCCAGGGTCGTGATGATCGTGACGCTGGCCAGTTGCAGCGGCAGTATCCAGCCGCGGTGATGGCCCAGACGCTTTGATGCCAGGCGGTCGACCCAGGGGGCCCAGAGCACCTTGAGCAACCAGGGCAACGCCAGCAGCTTGAGCAGGCCGATCAGTGCCAGGTCGACGCCGTGCTGGCGCAGCAACACCGGCAGCGCATGGGCCAGCAACCCGGAGGGCAGGCCCTGGGCGCAATACAGCGAGGCCAGCAGAATCAGGGTGGCAGTGGCCGGGCGGCGATCGGGCGACAACATCGGGGTATCTCGCGGCGAACAGGCGGCGACAGTAGCGGCAAGCGCGCCGGGGCGACAAGCCCCGGTGCGGGGCGAATGCAGGCGGCACCGGCCCAGCGGGCAGGCACCGTGCGAAGAGAGGCGGGTTACCCCGCAGCGCGGGAATCCAGCGGCGGCTGGCTTATTTCAAGGCTATGTACCAATTGACTGTTGCAAACAGCTTTGTGGGTTACGGGGTGCGCCACTGTCCTGTGGGGCTTCTCCAGCGGTGTCGGCGTCGCTAACCCTCGACTCTGATTGCACGATGTTCGACTTACGCTGATCAATCCCCTCACCCCCAGCCCCTCTCCCGGAGGGCGAGGGGAGCAAACAGTGCCGGGCATCACAACGCGTGACGGGGGCATAGCTTATTTCAACGAACGCAGGAAGCTGATCAGGTAATCCTGTTCGGCTGGATCGCTAATGGCGACGTGACGCATGCGGGTGCCCGGAACCAGCGCCTCGTTGTCGGCAATCCACTTGCGCAGGTTGTCTTCGGTCCAGGTGATCCCCGAGGCCTGCATGGCGTTGGAGTAGGCAAACCGCGGCACGGAAGCCGCCGGGCGACCGACCACACCGAACAGGCTGGGGCCGAAGGCGTTCTCGCTGGTATCCAGCGAGTGGCATGCCGTGCAGTGGTGCGCAAACAACTGACGGCCAGCCACTTCCATCCCGCCCTCTACCGCCTGGACGAACGGAGCCGCGGCCAGTGCCGTGCTGAACAGCGCTAATGCTGATGGCAGACGTATTTTCATTCTGTAATTCCCTCTCTGATGACTAGGCAAAAACAGTATATTTTGTAGGTCTTTTGTTCGGCTCTTGTACAAAAGCAGCAATTGCATGGCACCAAAGTACTTTTCTGCAGGGCGCTGGGAGCGGCGCGTGAGTCAGTCGAGGCGATGGCAATTCTTCTGCAATGTGGCTAGCGCTAACGCCCGAGCACTGGCCGGTACAGCCCTAAAACAGAGTATCGCCACAGTAGAGAGCCACTCAGCTTCTTGACGCCATTGAATTGCCATCACTGCTGTGATGAAATCCCTCCCGCTCGCACAGTAGCGATCGAAAGACCGATGCTTCATGGATGAACATTTTGACGCTGCGCTCAATCTGCCTGCCCTGAAGTGCCCCTCCCTGCTTCAGGAGCGCCATTCTTGCCTACCGCCCTGCATACCCGGTGCTCGCGCACATTTCGCATCACGACTCTGGCCATTGCCATAAGCCTGGGCACCAGTAGCTGTGCCACTGTCGATAACTTCGCCAAGAACAACAGTGCCAATATCAACTGCATCGCCGGCGGTGCCGCAGGTGCCGTGGCCGGCGCGGCCCTGGCCATGCTGACCCAGCAGAACGATAAGGTCATTATCGGCAGCGCTGTGGCCGGTGCTGCCGCTGGCTGCGGCATGGCCCTGCTGTACAAAAACCGCCTGGACAAGCTGGAGCAACTGGCGCGCGAGGAAAACCTCAAGATGCAGCTGGAAACCCTGCAGACCCCTGGCAGTACTCCCAGCGCAGCCCCCGAGCAAGCCGGCATAGTCGCGCAGATCGAAGACCAGGGCATGTTCCCGGTCGGCAGCGCCACGCTCAGCAGCGACGGGCAGCGCCAGGTACGCAAGCTGGCCAGTGCCTTTGCCGCGCAGCCCGATCAGCAGAACAACTCGGCCATTCTGGTGGTCGGCCATACCGACGCCACCGGCAGCGCGCAAACCAACCAGCAACTGTCGGAACGCCGCGCCCGCGCCGTAGCCAGCATCCTGGCCGAACAGGGCATTGCCCGCGAACGTATGTACTTCCAGGGTGCGGGGGCTTCCAGGCCAATCGCCGACAACAGTGACAACCTGCAACGCGGCAAGAACCGCCGCGTGGAGATAGTCGAGGTCAATGACCGCAACACCCTGGTAAAGCGGGTCAATGCCGAGCAGAACAACCCCAAGTATCTGGCCCACGGCACCTCTCTCGAAGCCGCTAAGCCAGTGCCGAGTAAAACCTCGACCAGCAGCGCCTCCGCCAAGCAGACAGCGACCAAGCCCCCCAGCAGCGTCACGCCGGCAGCGCGCGCGCACAAAGGCAAGGTGATCGACTTCGGCGGTCAGCCTGCCCTTGTTAGCAATTGGACGCTCGGCCAGGCCATCACCCCGAAAAGTGGCGGCTTTGCCCTGATTGCCACGGCCAATGCGGCTGACATTCCCATGAGCAGTTGCGAAAGCGATAAGCCGCGTCAGAGTGGCGAGGTGTTCAACCTGGCCAGCGGTAAAGCCCTGGAAACCCATGCCACCACCGATTACCTACCGGGTTACAACAACCGCGTATGGGCGCAGACGGTCAATGGCCACCTGGTGACGATTTCCCCCGTGTCCATCCTGCGCGATTCCGCCGCAGTAGATCGTCAACCCTTTGTAGAGGTGGTGCAGAACTACCAGGCTGGCAATCGCAAGGCCCAGGTCAAGGCCAACGCCATCGCCAATACCTACGAAGGTGAGGACCGCGTGCTCTACCGCGTATTCGTAACCAACCCGCAAGAGCCGGTTTCCTGCCTGGATGTGGTGTTCAGCAAAGGCAACTCGCAAGCAACAGACGGCATGCTGTTCTACCCGAAGAGCAATGGCGAAGCCTACAGCGCCCGGTTTGTTCCGGTTCGGACCTAGGGTCTGTTGCCGTTTCATCGCGAGCCGCGTT
>CAZOEC010000110.1:0-15839 GCA_964578635.1 uncultured Pseudomonas sp. | reverse complement strand
TCGCGCATCACCGGGTAGAACTCCTCCTGCACGGTGCAGCACAGGCAGCCGTTGGACAGTTCATAGAGCTGGCCGGCCGCCTCATTGCCGTCCTCGTCGCAGCCGATACCGCAGCCACGGAGGATCTCTCCGTCGATGCCCAGCTCGCCGAATTCATTGACGATCACCGCGATGCGCCGGCCATTAGCGTTCTCGAGAATGTGCCGCAGCAGCGTGGTCTTACCGCTGCCGAGAAAGCCGGTGACGATAGTGACGGGGATCTTGGCCAACATGGGACTGCTCCAATTGATATGAAATGAGCCGCGCGTAGAGGGTGTTTACAAACGTAGCGAGCGATGGTCAGGCAAGGCGAAATCAGCCGAAAAAGCGGAGTGTACGAGTTGTACATGAGCATTTTGAGACGCCGTGTCTCGGGCTGATTTCAACGCCGCATGACCGAGCGCAGTAGTTTGTAAACATCCTCTCATTCGAGCGGGGGGATGCGGGCGATAAATTTGCCTTTGATGCCGGCCGGCCAAGTACGAAAAGGCACCTGACCGCTGTCCGACTGCTGGTATTTGCGGCTGTAATCGAGCAGCGCCTCGGCCGCCTCGCGCTCGGGCTGAAAGTCGCCGAGCACATAGGCGATCTTGCCCGGGGCTTGCAGCAGCGCGGTGCAATGCCGCTGGCAGGCCATCAGGCAGCGCGTGCGCTTGATCTTCAGGGGCGGCGCGCCAGCGGCGAGCTGCTCCTGCAACAGCCCCTCGACCTCGGCGGCGAACAGCTCGCCCTTGCGCGCGGCGCTGGGCGCGGCGGCGTCCTGGCCGCAGGTTTCGCAAAGCAGCAGCATGGTGGTCATAACTGTTCCTGAGTTTTCGGAGTTTGCGCGCGGCAGGACCAGGGCAGGACAAAACGCTGCTCTTGGTGCTCGCCGAGCATCGCCTGGACCTGATAGACCTGCTGCAGGTTCTTCGGCGTCAGCACCTGGCGGGTGGTGCCGCAGTCGACCACCCGCCCCTGATCGAGCAGCAGGATGCGGTCGCAGAAGCGGCTGGCCAGGGTCAGGTCATGCAGCACCACCAACGCGGCCTTGCCCTGGGCGCATTGCTGGCGCAGCAGCTCCATCACATTCAATTGGTGAAAAGGATCGAGCGCCGCCACCGGTTCATCCGCCAGCAACAATGGGCTACCCACCGCCAGGGCACGGGCCAGGCGCGCGCGGGCCCGTTCGCCACCGGACAGCTGATCGAAACGCCGCTGCGCCAGTTCGCCCAGACGCATCTGCTCCAGCGCCTGATCAATAGCCGTTTGGTCTTCGCCGCGCAGGCGTTGGCCCCAGTTACCCCGGTGCGGCAGGCGACCGAGGGCAACATAGTCGCGCAGGCGCAGCGGCCAACTGCTCTGGTCGCCCTGGCCCAGGTAAGCGCAACGCAAGGCGCGCTGGCGCGGCGACAGGCTACTCAGCAGCTCGCCGTCCAGGCGGATCTCGCCCTGGTACGGCAGCAGATGGGCCAGGGCCTTGAGCAGGCTGCTCTTGCCGGCACCGTTGGGCCCGATCAGGCCGAGCAGTTCGCCGCGGGGCAGGTTCAGAGACACCCGGTCGACCAGACGCCGACCGTCGATCTCGACGCAGACCTGCTCCAGGCTCAGCATGCCGCCCCCAGCCGTTGACGCAGCACCAGCAGCAGAAAGAAGGGCGCGCCTATCATCGCCGTGACCACACCGAGCATCAGTTCCTGCTCGCCGCTGACCAGACGCAGCAGGATATCCGCCGCCAGCAGCAACACCGCGCCGCCGAGGGCGCTGCTCAGCAGCAGGCGCGAGGGATGGAAGGCGACCCATTTGCGCAGCAGGTGCGGCACCACCAGGCCGATAAAGCCGATGGCCCCGGTCACCGCCACGCTGGCACCGACGCACAGCGCCGTGCCGACGATGATCTGCACGCGCAGCCGCGGCAGGTTGACGCCCAGGCTGCTGGCTTCGTCTTCGCCGAGGGTCAGGGCATCGAGTTGCGGGCCGCAGGCGAACAGCAGCAACAGGCCGGCGGCGATAAACGGCAGGCACAGACGGATATCGGCGAAGCTACGGTCGCTTAGCGAGCCCATCAGCCACAGCACGATGTCCTGCACGTCGGTGGGATTGGGCGCGAGGTTGATCGCCAGCGAGGTCAGCGCCGCGGTCAGCGATGACAGCGCCACGCCGGAAAGAATCAGGGTCAGGTTGCTCGCGCTGCGCCGGGCGATGGCGTACAGCACCAGGGTGGTCAGGGCCGCGCAGCCCATCGCTGACAGCGGCACCAGCCAGGCGCTGAGGCTGCTCAGCCCGTAATACAGGCAGAGCACCGCGCCCAGGCTGGCGCTGGAACTGACCCCGAGCAGCCCCGGTTCGGCCAGGGGGTTGCGCAACAGGCCCTGCAGCGCCGCACCAGCCGCGCCGAGCGACATGCCGACGAGGATCGCCAGCAGCACCCGCGGCAGGCGGATCTCGTTGACGATGACCTGCTGCTGAACCCGTACATCGGCCAGATCCGCGCCGGTCGCCGCCGAGGACAGCAGCGCGCGGCCGATATCGCCGAGGGCCAGTGGCACCGAACCGATGCTTAGCGACAACAGCAACAGCGTCAGCAAGGCCAGCATCAGCAGCAGATTGAGCAGGCTTGGGGCGAGTCGATTCATTGCTCCGCCCCGCTGGCCAGGCTCAGGGCATCCAACTGCGCGGCCAGTTGTTCAGCGGCATGGATCAACTGCCAGTCGCTGCAGCCCCAACGGTTACCGCTGATGCTCAGCACCGGACGCGTGGCCATCAGTTGCTGCAGGCGCTGATGGCGCGAATAGGCGGACTTGGCGTAGCCGTTGTCGATCAGCATATCGGCACTGACAAATACGTCCGGCGGGCTGTCAACCAGGTCTTCGAGGGCATAGCGGCTCCAGCCGGAGCGGCCGAGACTGGCCAGGTGATTGCGCAGCCCCACCGCCTGGAACACCGTATCGACGTAGGTATTGGCCCCGGCGCTGCCGCCGTTGGCGCGCAGGTAGAGGGCACTGAGCGGCCGCGGACGCTGTTGCAAACGTGCCAGACGCGCCTGCACATCGGCGACCAGTGCGCTGCCCGCGGCCTCGCGGCCGATCTGCTCGGCGACCCAGTGGGTGCTGTCTAATATCTGCGGCCAGGTGGTCGGGTAAGGCACCACCACCGTCTTGATACCGTGGCGGCTCAGCAGCTCGGCCTGGTTGTGCGCCTGCCAGCGCCGCGAGGCGAGAACGATATCCGGGTGCAGAGCAATGATTTCTTCCGCCGTGGCATCGTTCGCCGGAAAGTCCCGGGCCAGCTCGGCCATCGAAGACTGGCGCGGGTCCTGGCTCTTGCGCGACACCGAGAGCAGTTGCGCGGGCGCGGCCAGGCTCAACGCCAGCATATCGGCGCAGAGATTGGTCGAAACCACGGTCGGCAACGCCGCGGCCCCGACCAGCGGGGCGCACAGCATCGACAGCAGCAGAGCGCAGGCGCGGCGCATCAGAAGTCGATACCGGCCTGGGCTTTTACGCCGGCGTTGTAGGCGTGTTTGACGTCGCGAATTTCGCTGACCGTATCGGCCAGCTCGATCAGCTCGGGCTTGGCCGCGCGGCCGGTGACTATCACGCTCTGGCCAGCCGGCCGGGCGCGGATCGCCTCGATCACCATCTCAGCGTCCAGGTAGTTGTACTTGAGCATGTAGGTCAGCTCGTCGAGCAGTACCAGATTCAGGCTGGGGTCCGCGAGCATGCGCGCGGCATGCACCCAGGCCTCGTCCGCGGCGGCCTTGTCGGCGTCCCAGTTCTGCGTGTCCCAGGTGAAGCCGGTGGCCATCGCGTGATAGGCGACCTGCACGGCGTTCTGGCGCAGGTAGGTGACTTCGCCGGAGGCCTGGGTGCCCTTGATAAATTGCACCACGCCGACCTGATGGCCGTAACCCAGGGCGCGGTACAGGGTGCCGAACGCCGAGGTAGTCTTGCCCTTGCCGTTGCCGGTGATCAGCACGACTATGCCGCGCTCTTCCTGGGCTCTTTCGATACCGGCATCGACCACGGCTTTCTTGCGTTGCATGCGCTCGGCATGGCGCTGTTTTTTCTCATCATCGAACATGAGTCACACTCCCGCCCGGACCGAACCTCGGCCATGGCAAATTCCTCGCGCAAGCGCGACGCTTTGGTGCAACCACGGGGAGCAGGCGCGAGGCTACGGACCTCGAGCCCTGATGACGACTACTGAGGGAAGACTGCCCGAAACGCGGGCATGCAACAGCACCGGCAACCACCCACACCCCGGGGTACGCACCTTGTTTCGATCAGGCCGGTCTTCTGGCTCACCTTCATCCGAAGTCCGCGCCTTCCCGGGCGGTTGGCCCAGTGGCGTATGGCAGGCCGTTGAAAAACGTAGGCGAGGCAGCCGAGGCTAGGCAAAAACAGGCGAAAAAAGCGGAGTGTACGAGCAGTACATGAGCATTTTTGAGACTGTTTTTAACGACGCATCGGCCACGCAGGTAGTTTTTCAACAGCCTGAAGCGGCTTCGTCAGGTATACAGCAGCGGGGGCTGCGCCGGAATGCTCGAGGAATTACCTCAGAGGTCACCGGACTTCCCGTTTCAGCCCATGGCGCGATTGCGCATAGGGCACCTGTTCGTTGGCCGGCAGGGTAACCCAGTCGGCACCTTCCGGCAATTCGCCGCGGTTGACGGAGATAGCGCTTCATGGTCAGCTAGCGGCCTGTTTCAGGTGTCTCGCACCAGCGTGTGCGAGGTGAAACGGGAAGCCGGTGGGTTCGATCCGCAAGGTCGAACGAGTCCGGCGCTGCCCCCGCAACGGTAAGCGTACTTGGGTCGTTATCGCCACTGTGTCTCAGACATGGGAAGGCTGCCCCAACCACTGTCGACCGACAGTAGTCGCAAGCCCGGAGACCGGCCTGGAACCTGTTTGGCAACCTGCGGTGGGCGGGGCGCGCCGAAATCGGGTTTGTTCCGCTGTCCGCGCTCGCCCCGTTTTTGTGCTGCTTCCCTTCCTCGCGTGGCCGTTTTTCGACTCCCTGGAAGGTTCTTACATGTCAACCCGCACGCTGTCCGCCAGCCCCGCGCTCGCCCTGCCCCTGTCCCAACGCCTGATCCTCGCCCTCGGCAGCTGCCTGCTGGGCGGCGCACTGATTTTCTGCGCAGGCTTCGCGCCCATGGACGTGCTGCACAACGCCGCCCACGATGCCCGCCACAGCGCCGCCTTCCCCTGCCACTGAGGCTTTCGACATGTTTAAACGAATCGCCCAGACCGCAGGTTTTGCGGGGCTGCTGACCGCCCTGTTGCTGACTCTGCTGCAGAGCCTGTGGGTCACCCCGCTGATCCTCGAGGCGGAGACCTATGAAAGCACCGAGCCGGTCGCCGAACATAGCCATGCCCCCGGTGCGGTAGCCCATGAGCACCATCATGACGATGACGCCTGGGCACCCGAAGACGGAGCCCAGCGCACCCTGTTTACCGGGCTAAGCAATCTGGTTGTCGCGGTCGGCTTCGCCCTGATGCTGGCGGGCCTCTACAGCCTGCGCGCACCGGGCCACACCTGGCAGGGGTTGCTCTGGGGGCTGGCAGGTTTTGCCACCTTCAGCCTGGCACCGGCCATCGGCCTGCCGCCTGAATTGCCGGGCACTGCTGCGGCCGACCTGCTGCTGCGCCAGTACTGGTGGGTCGGCACAGCCGCCACCACTGCCGCCGGCCTGGCCTTGCTCGCCTTCGGTGGGCAGTGGTGGCTGCGACTCCTAGGCCTGCTCCTGCTGCCCCTGCCGCACCTGGTCGGCGCGCCGCAGCCAGAAGTGCATGAAAGCCTGGTTCCGACAGCCCTGAGCCAGCACTTTATCGTCACCTCGTTGCTGGTCAACGCACTGTTCTGGGCCGCCCTCGGCCTGATCAGCGCCTGGCTGTTTGGCCGTGGACAGCGGGCGACTGAATAGGCAAATACACGGTTTTTGTAGCCCGGATGCAATCCGGGAACGCGTATCGCCGCACAAATAGTCCCGGATTGCGCCAAGGCTTATCCGGGCTACGGGCGCGCTCTTGTAGGGTGGACATGGCAAAGGCTTGTCCACCTTGAAGTTCAGCCCACGACAGCCAGACGACGCAGGCCGTAGAGGCTGGCGTCGACCTTGCCGCGGTTGTCGACAATGACGATTTCCGCCCCCAGGTCCCGCAGGCGCGTATTGGTGTCACTGGCGTACAGCTGCTTGAGCCAGCGCTGGTAATCCATCTCCTGCCCCGCAGTCAGATAGCGATGCAGCTCGGACAGGCTGAACGTCCAACTGCCCGGTGCGCAGCTAAAGCCCTCGGCGCGCAACTGTTCGAGCAGCTGCGCATCGCCGCGCAGCACCGCCTCGCAACAATCGAGAAAACTCCGCCGCGGATCGTTCATGAATAACTACTTAAGCTTCTCGGCGATCCAGATGGTGTGCCGGGTGCCCTTGTTGCCGTGGGCGTAGACCTGCACTTCCTCGACCTTGAAACCGGCCTTGCGCACCTTCTCGGAAAACTGCCGGTCGGCGCTGGCTGACCATACCGCCAGCACGCCTTTTGCCCGTAGCGCCTGGTGGCAACGCTGCAGGCCCTGGGCCGAATACAGCCAGCCATTGCGCTTCTGGGTAAGGCCTTCGGGGCCGTTATCGACATCCAGCATGATCGCGTCGTAACGCTGATCGGCGTTTTTCAGGCAGTTGGCGACATCGTCCTGAATCACCCGGGTACGCGGGTCGAGAATCGGATAACCGGCCTTGGCCCCCAGCGGCCCGCGATTCCACTCCACCACCCCGGGCACCAGCTCGGCCACTTCCACTTCGGCAGTTTTGCCCAGGTTCTGCAACGCTGCCGCCAGGGTAAAGCCCATACCCAGGCCGCCGATCAGCACCCGCGAATCCGGCCGCCCGGCGACCTTCTTGCAGGGAATCGCCGCCAGCGCATCTTCCGAGCCGTGCATGCGGGTGTTCATCAGCTGGCCGCCATCGCCGCCAGCGATCTTGATCACAAAATCCTCGCCGTACTCGAACAGGCACAGCGCGCCCGAACCATCGGGAATCGGGGCGGTATCGAGCAATACAAAACGCTTCATGGGGGACTGCTGCCTGGGTCAGAACAAAACGGGCATGCAGCATGCCCATAAACGGGCAAAGATGCAGCGCCCAGCGGGCAGAAAATCTTCTCGGCGCGGCGTCTCGACAGCCGAGCGCCAGGGTTTATCATGCCGCCTGCCCCCTTCTTGCCCACAGGATCTCCGGTATGCCCCTCGCCCAATTGCTTAGCGCCTCGCAACTGCAGCAGCGCCTGGCGCAACCCGATCTGCTGATTCTCGATTGCCGCTTCGCCCTGGATGACAGCGCCTACGGTCAGCGCAGCTACGCCGAAGGGCATATCCCCGGCGCGCAGTTCGCCGACCTGGAGCGCGACCTCTCCGGGCCGATCCACCAAGGCATCACCGGCCGCCACCCCTTGCCGGCCCCCGCGCAGCTGCTGCAATGCCTGCGCGACTGGGGCCTGAACGACGACAGCGAGGTGGTGCTGTACGACGACGGCCCCGGTGCCTTCGCCGCCCGCGCCTGGTGGTTGCTGGCCTGGCTGGGCAAACGCGAGGGCGTGTACCTGCTCGATGGTGGTCTCAAGGCCTGGCGCGAAGCCGGTGGCGAGCTGACCCACGCCCTGCCCGCGCCCAACAGTGGAAGCTTTAGCGGCCAGCCCGATGCCAGCCTGCTGATCGATGCCGAGCACCTGCAGCAGCGCTTGCACGATAGCCAACTGTGCCTGCTCGATGCCCGCGCCCTGCCGCGTTTCAGGGGCGAGGTGGAGCCGCTCGACCCAGTCGCCGGGCATATACCCGGGGCCCAGTGCGCGGTGTTTACCGACAACCTGGACAGCGACGGTCATTTCCTCAGCAGCACAAAACTGCGCCAGCGCTTTGCCGCGCAACTGGGCGAGCGCCCGGCCAGTGGCCTGGTGGCCTACTGCGGTTCGGGCGTGACCGCCTGCCATAACCTGTTCGCCCTGTGCCTGGCCGGCTACCCCCTGGCACCGCTGTATGCCGGCTCCTGGAGCGAATGGATCACCGACCCTGCCCGCCCGGTGGCCATTGGCGACTGAAACCAGGTCGGCCGGGGCCTAAGCACCAACTGGAATATCGGTCATAACCGAAAGCTGAAAACAATTTAAAAACAGCCCTTTACAGTGCAAAGGTCGCACTAGACTTCAACACAAGCGGCTAACCCCGCTTCCGGTGGGGCCTTTTCACAACAACTAAGACGCTGCCAGCGCCCCGGCCCCATCGGCTACCTGTCGCGAGGGCTATATGGGAATTGCCGCCTGCGAGTTCAGCCAGTACGTTATTCGGCCCACCTTGATCTACCTGGGCCGCCATTCCGCCGCCGCCGAAGCCCTGCTCCTGGGAGCCGCCGCCAGCCAGTCCGGGCTGGGTGCGGGGCTCGATGACAAGCACGGCCACGGCCTCTACCGTATCGCTGCCCTGCGCCACCAGCAGCTCTGGGACCTGCACCTGGCCCGCGACCCGGACCTGGCCAGCAAGATCAGGGGCCTGGCCAGCCAGCATGCCTTTCTCGCCGCCCCGCACCTGGAGCTGACCGTCAACCTGCGCTATGCCACAGCCATTGCCTGGATGCTGATCGAGACGGACGCCAGCGAGTTGCCCGCCGCCGACGATCTGCTCGGCATGGCCCAGATATGGCAGCGGGTATTCAGACCCCAGGGCCGGCCGCGGGACTTTATCGCCGCCTGGCAGCGCTATATCGGCCGCGTCAGCCAGGTCGCCTGACGCCTGGACAGCGGCCATTATTGTCCGACAATTTCACTGCAGTTAGCAGAAAATGGCCGCACGTTAAAGGCATAACCGCTCTATCTCGGGAACTTCAAAGGCTTGGCAAGGGTCAGGGAAAGTTGTTAGTTTCCGCCCCCCGCTAAAACCTAGGAGTCCTCCGTGACTAGAAGAGTCGTCAAGACCTGCCTGTCCCTTGCCCTTGCTTCTGCCGCCAGCCATGGCTTTGCCAGTGGTTTTGCCATCAACGAACAAGGCGTCAGCAACATGGGCACCGCCTTCGCCGGCCGTTCCTCCTCGGCCGATGACGCCAGCACCGTATTCGGCAACCCGGCCGGCATGGCGCGCATCAAGCGCGAGCAAATCAGCGGCGGCATTGCCCTGATCCACGCGAAAACCGATATCGACAACGCCAGCGGCTCCACCCGCGGCAGCAATGACGGCGACATGGTGCCGTTTATCGGCGCGCCCATGGGCTATTACGTCAAACCGCTGGACGACAACTGGAGCTTCGGCCTGGGCCTGTACGTGCCGTTTGGCCTGGTGACCGATTACGAGCGCAACTTCCAGGGCCGCTACCACGGCGACCGCAGCGAAGTGCGGGTGGTGACCCTGCAGCCGACCCTGAGCTATCGCTTCAACGAGCAACTGTCGATCGGCTTCGGCCCGACCATCAACCGTATCAACGGCAAGCTGACTTCGGCCGTCAACAACCCGATTCCCGGCGCGGGTGACGGCAAGGTCAAGATCAAGGGCGATGACACGGCGCTGGGTTACAACCTCGGCGTGCTGTTTGAGCTCACCCCGCAGACCCGCTTCGGCCTGACCTACCACTCCAAGGTGGATTACCGTCTGAAGGGCGACACCAAGGTGTCCGGCCCGGGCTTCGTGATCGGTTCATCGGCGGGCAGCTACGATGCCTCGCTGGAACTGACCACCCCAGAATCGGTGGACTTCTCGGTCACTCACGAGCTGAATGCCGACTGGACCCTCTACGCCGGTAGCACCTGGACGCGATGGAGTCGCCTGGAAGAAATCCGCGCCGATAACAAAGGCGTAGGTGGCTTGCTCGGTGGTGCCCTGACCAGCATCAGCGAGCCGCAGAACTGGCACGACACCTGGGCCCACGCCGTGGGTGCCGCCTACAAGCTGAACCCACAATGGACCCTGCGCGCGGGCCTTGCCGTGGACCAATCGCCGACCAACAACCTCGACCGTTCGCCACGCATCCCCACCGGCGACCGCACCATCCTCAGCCTGGGCACGGCCTGGAGACCGAACGATGATATGACCATCGATCTGGCCTATTCCTACCTGATGGAAGACGACGCCGATATCGAGAGGGGCGACTACCGCGCAACCTACAAAAACACCGCCCATGGTCTGGGCACACAAGTGACGTACCGCTTCTAATTCCCCGCGGACTTTGGGGTACACTCGCGCAGCGATGACAATTATAAAAATGCCGCGTGAGACAACCATGACTGCACTCTGTACTGCCCTGCCAGAGCGGCTCTGCCTGCTGCTGGTGGATGACCACAGGATCTTTCTCGATGGCCTCAGCCTGGCCCTCGCCCCGCTTTGCGCCGATCTGCAGATTCATACCGCAGAAACCGCCGCCGCCGCCGAAACCTGCCTGCAGCACACGGATTTCGACCTGATCCTGCTGGACCTGCGCCTGCCCGATATGCCCGGCCTGGAGTTGCTGCAACGCTGGCAACAACAGGGCCGCATGACCCCGGTGGCGATTCTCAGTGCCAGCGACTCCAACCTGGACGCCCAGGCCGCACTGGCCGCCGGAGCCCTGGGTTTTATCCCGAAAAGCGCCAACAGCAACGAACTGCGTCAGGCCGTGACCCGCGTGCTGCTGGGGGAAACCCTGCCCGCTCCCGCCGGGGCCGAAAAGGCTCAGCTGACGCCACGGCAGATGGAAATTCTGCGGTTACTCGCCGACGGCCTGCCGAACAAGTCGATCGGCCGGCAGCTGGGAGTGGCCGAGGACACGGTCAAGACTCACCTCAAGACCCTGTTCCAGGAGCTCGACGTGCACACCCGCACCGCCTGCGTCAGTGCGGCGCGTCAGCGTGGCTGGTTGTAGCCGCCTGACGCGTCGGCAGCAGCACTGCCAGGGCCTGGCGCAGGCGCGCCGGCAACAAGGGTTTGCCGAGCAGGGTGATATGCGCCGGCAGGCAGCGCTCCTGCAACTGGCTGCTGATATCGGCGGTGATCAGCAGCGCCGGCAACATCAGCCCCGCCTCTTCGCGCAGGCGCTCGATGGCGGACAGGCCATCCTCCTTCGCCGCCAGGCGGAAATCACTGATCAATAACTGCGGCTGCGCCTCGTCCAGGCACAACAGCGCGGCCTCAAGGTCGGCGCAGGCCCAGACCTCGCAGCCCCAGCGCCGCAATAGTCCGGCCAGCGCTTCGCGCCCGGCCCCGTCGTCCTCCAGCAGCAATATCCGCCCGCTCGGGGCCGCCACCGCCACCTGCGTTGCCTGCCGCTCGCCCGCCTCGGCACGCGGCAGCTGCAGCACAAAGCGCGCACCCTGACCGGGGCTGGAATGCAGCCGCAGTGGGTGTTCGAGCAGCTCGGCCAGCTGTTTGACGATGGCCAGCCCCAGGCCCAGGCCGCGCTCGGCATTGCGCCCGGGGTTATCCAGCTGCTGAAATTCCTCGAACACCCGGTCCTGCTGCTCCACGCTCAGGCCGCGACCATCGTCGCCCACCTCGAGCAGCACCTCGCCCCCCTCTGCCCGTGCACGCAACCAGACCCGGCCTGCCTGGGCGTGGCGCAAAGCGTTGGCCAGCAGGTTGCGCAGCACCCGCTCCAGCAACAGCGGATCGCTGCGCACCCAGAGTTCCTCGCATTGCAGCTGCAGGGTGACGCCCTGGGCTTGGGCCTCGGCCCGGCTCTCCTCACTCAGCCGGGCCAGCAGCGGTGCCAGGGCGACCACCT
This sequence comes from uncultured Pseudomonas sp., assembly GCA_964578635.1. Lineage (GTDB taxonomy): Bacteria > Pseudomonadota > Gammaproteobacteria > Pseudomonadales > Pseudomonadaceae > Aquipseudomonas. Next base: position 4,084 of record CAZOEC010000110.1, on the reverse strand, counting down.
CGAGCTTGACCTGCACACCACCGGGCAGGGTCATGCGGCTGTAGTCGAACAACGACTGCAGCAGGCGACTGAGTTGCTCCACCGAGGTCGCCAGGCGACTGCTGATGCGCTGGGTGCCGGCCTCCTGGCTCTGCTCCAGCAGGTGCTGGGCATACAGCCCCATGGCATTCAGCGGCTGGCGCAGGTCGTGGCTGGCGGCGGCAAGCAGGCGCAGCTTGCGCGCGTCATCTGCTTCGGCCCGCTGGCGGGCCAGGTCAAGCAGACGCAGGTTGAGCCAGGCACCGCGCTGGCCATGCTCCTGCAGATAGGCACCGATACTGCCGATCAGGTTGGCGCAGATCAGAAACAGACCCTGGTAGGCCAGTTCCGAACCGGCCTCGGTCAGCAGCAGGCCGAGGCCGAGAAACAGCGCGCAGATACCCCAGGCCGCGGCGCTGACGGCCCGAAAAGACACCCCCAGCAGCACATAGCCGAACATCAGCACCAGAAACAGGCCGTCGTAGGGTATGGGCACGCCCATGCCCCAGCAGACATAGATGACCACCACCACGCTGGCCCCGTTGAGCCCGTAGGCGGCGACATAGGCCAGCAGGCTGAGGTGCGGGTCGCTCTGCGCACGCCGACAGTAAAAGAAGCTAAAGACCACGCTGAGCATCGCCAGCAGCCGCACTGGCACGCTGATCAGGCCCACCGCCAGGGGCAGAAACAGCAGATCGAGGATGCAGTAGATCAGCTGGAAGATCAGCGCGGTGCTGACGATCAGCAGCAGGCGGCGGCGAATGCGCTGCACTCGATGGCTGACGAAGCCCTCTTCCAGCTCCGGCACGAAGCACAGACGGCTGTAGCCGCGGCGCTGCTGCGCCAGCAGCAGGCGCTCTTCCTGTTCCGGGGTCATGCCCGCGGGGCTCCGTCGGGCTTACAACCCCGAGGTCTCGCTGTCCTGCTGTTTGCCGGCAATGGCGTCATAGGTTTCCACCCGGTGCTGATCTTCGGCGCTGAATAATCGCTGGCGCAAACGCTGCTGCTCGCGCTGCCGATCCGCAGGGCTCAGGCCATTGCCCTGCAGGCTGGCCAGCTCCTCTTGGTACTGGCCATAGCGTTGTTGCCAGGCCCGCTCGTTGCGCTGCTCGGTGAGCAAGCGCTCGACCGTGGGTGGATCATAGGTCAAGGCGAGGAACTGGCGCACCTGCTCCTCGCTCGCGCCCTCTTGCCACAGCTGCTCGCTGCGTGCCTGTTGCGCCTGGGCCTGGCTGTGGCGCTCCTCGCTGGCGCGCATGGCTGCCGGCAGCTGCTCGCGCAGGCGCAACTGGGCCTGGGCCTTGCCCTCCTCGCCAAGATCTTCGCGGGTGAGCAGTGCCAGGTTCTCCAGGGTGTAGCGGGCATAAGCTTCTTCGGCTCCGAACAGAGCCTCCACCGCGGCCGTGGAAAAATGCCCACGGCGCAGCTCGGCCAGCTTGTCGAATGCCTGCTGCAGGGCAGCCAGCTGCGACTGCGGTTGCGCCTGCTCGGCAGCGCTGAGCGGCTGTTCGAGCAGCGCCAGGCTGGCGCGTTTGTAATCCATATAGTCGCCCAGCAGGCCGATAAACTGCCCCAGAGCCGGCTCCGCCAGACGCTGGCTGGCATCGGCCAGCATGGCTTCGACGGCCGCATCCAGCCCGGCGCTGTCAGCAGCGCTGAGGAAGTAATCGAAATAGTCGCGCACCCCGAGGTTCAGGCGCAGATTGCCGGCACTGTCGCTGCCCAGCTCGCCATCCACTTCGGTGCCCTGTAACCCGGGCAGTTGCGTGGCGGCGGGCGCAACCACAGCGGCCGGCGCGGCAGACGCCAGCAAGGGGCTGGGCAGGCTGTCGACACTGGCTACGGGGGTGGGCTGGGGCGCGGTAAACCGGGCTACGGGAGCAGGCTCTGGCCATTGCCAGTAGAGGGTCAGGCCGCCGACGCAGAGCACGGCGACCAGCAACAGAAAAATATGACGCGAGGGAAAGGGCATGGCACCTCCTAGGGCGGGCCGCATGGCGCGGCCCGCAACAACCGGTCAGACGCCTTTGTTCTTCAAGCGGTTGGCATGCTGGCGATACAGCGAGACGGGCTCGGTCCAGCCGCGGATGCCGAACAGGTGGTTGATCGCATCCACGTGGTTCATGTTGTAGCTATCGCCCAACACCTGACCCAGGTAGGTGGAGCAGACGCCGACCAGGCCATCGTTCTTCTCGCTGCCGAAGGCCAGGCCGGTGATGGCCAGGAACGGATCGACCGCATCGAAGACGTTGGTGTAGGAGGTGTTACCGGTCCAGGAGAAATAGCGAATGTTGTGCCCGCGCACGTTATGCACTTCGGTGGACTTGGCGCAGTAGCTGCTGTTGTTCACGCCCCAGGGGTGGCGGCTGTTGAGCGCGGCGGTGCCGGCGGTGGTCAGGGTTTTCAGGGCGTCGATGCCGCTCTGCGGGTTGCTGCTGCCGGACAGCAGATTGATCACTGCGCCCAGGGCGTTGGCCAGGGCATTGGCACCGCCTTCGATGGCGCTGTTTGGGGGAATCGCACCGCGCAGTACGTCGGCCACCTTGGAGCCCTTGTTGACGCCATTGATCGAGGTTACCGAGGCCACCAGATCCGGCCGCAGGGAGGCAGCGACGCGGGAGGTTGGCGAACCCTGGCTATGGCCGATCAGGTTGACCTTGCCGCCGTTGGCACCGGCCCAGGGCACGATCTGCTGGGCCAGCGCGGCACCGCGCTGCTCGCTGTCGTTGAGCGCCGAAACGCTGGCGACATAGACCTTGGCCCCATCACGCTCGAGGTTCCAGGGAATGGTATGGAAGTAGTTGATCAGGCCGCCGATGGTGTTGAAGCCAGTCACCCCGTGCACCAGCACGATGGGGTATTTGGTCTGGGTGTAATTGGCCTGGGCTTCGACCGCGCCGAGCAGGGCGCAGGCAGCGAGAGCAGTTGAAATAACGCGACGCATGGGTGCCTCCTTGTTTTTATTGTGGGCACGCCGGGTAACTGCGTCCGGCGTGACAACACTTTAAGGAGGCGTGCAGGGCCCAACCATCGCCCAGATGGGTGAGTCAGGGTTGCGAAGCGATGGCCTGCTCGACCGCGGCAATCAGCTTGGGATCATCCGGCAGGGTGCTGCTGGGAAAACTGGCGATCACCCTGCCCTGGGCATCCACTACGTACTTGCTGAAATTCCAGCGCGGGGCCTGGCTCTGCGCGGCCAGTTCCTTGAACAACGGGATGGCCTGCTCGCCGCTCACCGGCTGGGTTTCACTCATGCTGAAGGTCACGCCGTAATTGACGTAGCAGACCTTGGCGGTCTCCTCGCTGCTATCGGCTTCCTGGCGGAAATCATCCGAGGGCACGCCCAGCACCTCCAGACCCTGCCCCTTGTAGCGCTGGTACAGCGCCTCCAGCCCTTTGAACTGCGGAGTAAAGCCACAGAAGCTGGCGGTATTGACCACCAGCAGCGGCTTGCCGGCAAACTGCCCGCAGAGGTCGATGCGCTCCTGGCTGCGCAGCTTTGGCAATTCGCCTTGCAGCAGAGGTGGACATTGCTCAGCCAGTACCGGCGCGGACAAGGCCAGGAGCAGGGTGCTCAGAACAAGAGAACGCAGCATGGCAGTCGCCTCGAGAATGGAAGAAATTCAGGCTACTCGCCGGACAGGCAGGCGGCAATTTTCGCCTGGTAACAAAACGCTATGGACTGACGACACAGCTGCCGGCTCAGCACACGCCCATGCCCAGCTGCAGGAAGGCCAACCCACTCTGCCGCCAGGCCCACCACAACAGCCCCAGGCAGAGCATGCCCGCCAGTGCCGCCAGGGCGCTCAGGTAGTGCTTGCGCATCATGCCCCCACCTGCTGCTGACGCAGGCGTGCCACCGGCTGTTCACGCACCGGCCAGTTCAGCGCCGCCGCCAGCAGGCTGAGAACAATGGCGATCTGCCAGACCAGGTCATAGCTGCCGGTGCGGTCGAACAGATAACCGCCCAGCCAGCCGCCGAGAAAGGCCCCCAGCTGATGAAAGAGAAACACGATGCCGCCGAGCATCGACAGGTTGCGCACGCCGAACAGGGTCGCCACCGTGC
>CAZOEC010000109.1:0-15961 GCA_964578635.1 uncultured Pseudomonas sp. | reverse complement strand
CGCAGCTTGGGGAAGACTTCGCTGGTGTAGTCGCCGCCCTGGCAGGTCAGGATCACGTCGAGGCTTTTCAGCTCGTCGATGCTGTAGGCGTCCTTCAGCGGGGCAATCTCCTTGCCAATCGCCGGACCCTGACCGCCGACATTGGAAGTGGTGAAGAACACCGGTTCGATCAAGTCGAAATCCTGCTCTTCCAGCATGCGCTGCATCAGCACGGAACCCACCATGCCACGCCAACCGATCAGACCTACACGTTTCATAGCCACTGCACCTTTATAAACAAGCAGACCGCCGGAGTTAGCGCCGACGGGCAGAGAAGATTACAGACTGCGCAGCGCGGAAACCACCGCATCGCCCATTGCCGCCGTACCGACCTTGGTCGTACCGGCAGAGAGAATATCGCCAGTGCGCAGGCCCTGATCCAGCACCAGGCTGACCGCCTGCTCGATGGCATCGGCCGCCGCGGCCTGATTGAAGCTGTAACGCAGCATCATCGACACCGACAGAATGGTCGCCAACGGGTTGGCAATGCCCTGCCCGGCGATATCCGGCGCGCTGCCGTGGCACGGCTCGTACATGCCCTTGTTGTTGGCATCCAGGGACGCCGACGGCAGCATGCCGATGGAGCCGGTAAGCATGGAGGCCTCGTCCGAGAGGATGTCGCCGAACATATTGTCGGTGACCATCACGTCGAACTGCTTGGGCGCGCGCACCAGCTGCATGGCGGCGTTGTCCACGTACATATGGCTGAGTTCGACGTCCGGGTAATCCTTGGCCACTTCCTCGACCACGGCGCGCCACAGTTGGCTGGAGGCCAGCACGTTGGCCTTGTCCACCGAGCAGAGCTTTTTACCGCGCACGCGGGCCATGTCGAAACCGACCCGAGCGATACGGCGCACTTCGCTTTCGCTGTACGGCAGGGTGTCGTAGGCCATGCGCTCGCCGTTTTCCAGCACCTTGCTCTCGCGCGGTTGACCGAAATAGATGCCGCCGGTCAGCTCGCGGACGATCAGGATATCCAGCCCCGCCACCACTTCCGGCTTCAGCGAGGAAGCATCGGCCAGCTGCGGGTAGAGAATGGCCGGACGCAGGTTGGCGAACAGGCCCAGCTGCGAACGGATTTTCAGCAGGCCGCGCTCGGGGCGAATGGCCGGGTCGATCTTGTCCCACTTCGGCCCGCCGACGGCACCGAGCAGAATGGCGTCGGCGGCGCGGGCGCGCTCCAGGGTCTCGTCAGCCAGGGGCACACCGTACTTGTCTACGGCTGCGCCGCCCAGTTCATCGAAGCTCAGCTCGAAACCCAGGCTGTACTTGTCGTTGACCAGCTCCAGCACCTTGACCGCCTCGGCCATGATTTCCGGGCCGATACCGTCGCCTGGGAGAATCAGAATCTGTTTGCTCATCTTGCCCTCAATACGCCGTAGGGTGCGCCGGGCGCACCATTTATTCGTTGAACCGGTGCGCGCGGCCTAGGCGGCCCCGCCCACCCTCACTTATTTGATCGCGCCGAACAGCCAGGGACTGCGCTGCTGGTAACCGACCTCGAAGGCCTTGATCGCCTCGCTGTCCTGCAGGGTCAGGCCGATATCGTCCAGGCCATTGAGCAGGCAATGCTTGCGGAAGGCATCGACCTCGAAGCTGTACTGCACACCATCCGGACGGGTCACGGTTTGCGCAGCCAGGTCGACGGTCAGCTGATAGCCGACAGTGGCCTCGGCCTGCTGGAACAGCGCATCGACCTCGTCTTCCTTGAGGATGATCGGCAGCAGGCCGTTCTTGAAACTGTTGTTGTAGAAAATGTCGGCAAAGCTCGGCGCGATGATGGTGCGGAAGCCGTACTCTTCCAGCGCCCAGGGCGCGTGCTCGCGGGATGAGCCGCAACCGAAGTTTTCCCGCGCCAGCAGCACGCTGGCACCCTGGTAACGCGCAAAGTTCAGCACGAACTCCTGATTGACCGGGCGCTTGGAGTTGTCCTGGTTCGGTTGACCGACATCATGGTAGCGCCACTCATCGAACAGATTCGGGCCAAAACCCGTGCGCTTGATCGACTTCAAGAACTGCTTGGGGATGATCTGGTCGGTGTCGACGTTGGCTCGATCCAGTGGAGCGACCAGGCCGGTGTGTTGAGTAAAGGCTTTCATCAATCTATTCCTCAGGCCTGGATCAATTCGCGCACATCGATAAAGCGGCCGGTCACTGCCGCCGCCGCCGCCATCGCGGGGCTGACCAGGTGAGTACGTCCACCGGCACCCTGACGGCCTTCGAAGTTGCGGTTGGAGGTGGAGGCGCAATGCTCGCCACTGCCGAGTTTGTCCGGGTTCATCGCCAGGCACATGGAACAGCCCGGCTCGCGCCATTCAAAACCGGCCTCGATAAAGATCTTGTCCAGCCCTTCCTTTTCCGCCTGGGCTTTGACCAGGCCGGAGCCCGGCACCACCATGGCCTGCTTGATGGTTGCGGCGACCTTGCGCCCCTTGGCCACTTCAGCAGCGGCGCGCAGGTCCTCGATCCGCGAGTTGGTGCAGGAGCCGATAAACACCCGGTCCAGCTGAATATCGGTAATCGCCTGATTGGCCTGCAAGCCCATGTATTTCAAAGCGCGGATGATCGAATCCTTCTTCACCGGGTCGCTTTCGGCGGCCGGGTCCGGCACGTTCTGATCCACAGCCAGAACCATCTCGGGCGAAGTGCCCCAGCTGACCTGCGGCTTGATGTCCTCGGCACGCAGCTCGACCACGGTATCGAATACCGCATCGGCATCGGACACCAGGTCCTGCCACTGCGCCACTGCAGCGGCCCAATCGGCACCCTTGGGTGCGAACGGACGGCCTTCGACGTAATCGATGGTCTTCTGATCCACCGCCACCAGGCCGACGCGGGCACCGGCCTCGATGGACATATTGCAGATGGTCATGCGCCCTTCCAGCGACAGCTCGCGGATCGCACTACCGGCGAACTCCAGGGCATGGCCATTGCCGCCGGCGGTGCCGATCTTGCCGATCACGGCCAACACGATGTCCTTGGCGGTTACGCCGAACGGCAGTTTGCCTTCGACCGCTACCCGCATGTTCTTCATCTTCTTCGCCACCAGGCACTGGGTCGCCAGCACATGCTCGACCTCGGAAGTGCCGATGCCGTGGGCCAGCGCACCGAATGCGCCGTGGGTGGAGGTGTGCGAGTCGCCGCAGACCACGGTCATGCCTGGCAGGGTCGCGCCCTGCTCTGGACCGACCACGTGGACGATGCCCTGGCGCACGTCGTTCATCTTGAATTCGAGGATGCCGAAGTCGTCGCAGTTCTCGTCCAGGGTTTGCACCTGAATGCGCGAGACTTCATCGGCGATGGCTTCCAGGCCGCCCTGACGCTCGGCCTTGGTGGTCGGCACGTTGTGGTCGGGCGTGGCGATGTTGGCGTCGATGCGCCACGGCTTGCGGCCGGCCAGACGCAAGCCCTCGAAGGCCTGGGGCGAGGTCACTTCGTGGAGGATATGCCGGTCGATGTAGATCAGCGACGAACCATCGTCGCGGCGCTTGACCTCATGCATTTCCCAGAGCTTGTCGTAGAGCGTTTTGCCGGCCATCAGCGTTTTCCTCATCAGCGTCTTTCGGGCACCTCTAAAAACTACCTGCGTTGCCATCGCGGCGTTAAAAACAGGCCAAAAATGCTCATTTACAACACGTAAACTCCGCTTTTTCGCCTGTTTTTGCCTTGCGCTGGCTGCCTCGCCTACGTTTTTAGAGATGCCCTTTCTATGCCTGGGGCGAATGGCCCTCTGGCTTATGGGGCAATCCTATGGGCTGCCATCGAATTACTCAAATTCATATTTTTTATTCAAAGGATTCCTTGCAGGAATAGCAATAGTCTGCAAGCCTCAAGCTGCAAGCAAGGAGCCACAGCCGCCCTCTTGCTGCCTATGGCTTACCACTCGGAGCTAGTGCGTTATGGACCTCGCCACCCTCAACGCCTTTATCGCCATCGCCGAACTGGGCAGCTTTTCGGAGGCGGCCGAGCGCCTGCATCTGACCCAGCCCGCTGTGAGCAAACGCATCGCCAGCCTGGAGCAGCAGCTCAATGTGCGCCTGTTCGACCGCCTGGGCCGCGAGGTGAGCCTGACCGAGGCCGGCCGCGCCCTGCTGCCGCGGGCTTATCAGATTCTCAATGTACTGGATGATACGCGCCGCGCCCTGACCAATCTGAATGGCGAGATAAGCGGCCGTCTGACCCTGGCCACCAGTCACCATATCGGCCTGCATCGCCTGCCGCCGCTGCTACGCGCCTTTACTCGCGCACACCCGCAGGTGGCCCTGGACATCCAGTTCCTCGACTCCGAAGTGGCTTATGAAGAGGTGCTGCATGGCCGCGCCGAACTGGCGGTGATCACCCTGGCCCCGGAAACCCGCGAGCTGGTGCATGCGGTGGCCGTATGGGACGACCCGCTGGATTTCGTCGCCGCCCCCGAGCATCCACTGGCACGCAGCCAGGCGATCAGCCTGGCCGACGTGGCGCATCATCCGGCGGTATTTCCCGGCGGCAACACCTTTACCCACCATATCGTGCGCCGCCTGTTCGAAGCCCAGGGGCTGACACCGAACATTGCCATGAGCACCAACTACCTGGAGACCATCAAGATGATGGTCTCCATCGGCCTGGCCTGGAGCGTGCTGCCACGCACCATGCTCGACGACCAGGTGGCCCGCCTGCCCCTGCCCGGCATCCAGCTGTCGCGCCAGCTGGGCTATATCTCCCACACCGAGCGCACCCTGTCGAATGCCGCACGGGCCTTTATGACCCTGCTCGACAGTCAGCGCGACAGCCTTGCACTGCCGACAGACAAGAGGCTAACGTGAGGCATAACGATAAAAAAGGCCCACCCATGAGCCAAGCCTGTCGACCCGACCACGGTTGCACCACCGGATGAGCAAAAGGAAGAGTCGGTTGTGACCCAATCCAGTGACCGCCGCCCACCACTGCCTTTTATCCCGGCACTGGATCCTGCCGAATTCGAAAACGCCTGGAACGACGCCCCGCGCCTGCTGCGCGCCTTGAACGGGGCCAAACTGGGCACCTGGTACTGGGACATCGAAAGCGGCCGGGTCAGCTGGTCACGCGGCGCGCAGGCACTGTTCGGCCTCGACCCCAGGAAACCCCTGGATACCCAGGTCAACTATATCGACCTGATTCCGCCCGAAGATCGCGCCGAAGTCCTCCAGCTGTTCGAACAGTTGCTGGCCGGCACCCCCAGCACCCGTGCGTTTCGCCACCGCATCATCTGGCCGGACGAAAGCCTGCACTGGCTGGAAATCAGCGGCAGCCTGCAACTGGACGCCGACGGCAAGCAGCGGGTGATGGGGGTGATCCGTGATATCAGCGGGCAGCAGGCGCGCGAACAGGCGCTGCGCAGCAGCGAGGAAAAGTTCGCCCAGGCCTTCCACTACACCCCGGACGCCGTGATCATCTCCGACAAGGCCACTGGACGCTTTATCGAGATCAATGCCGGCTTTACCCGTCAGTTCGGCTGGACCAGCCAGGAAACCCTGGGCCGCACCTCGGTGGAACTGGGCATCTGGGCCCACCCCGGCGACCGCCTGCGAATGCTCGAAGCCATCGACAACAACGCCCTCGACGGCCTGGAAGTCAGCCTCTATCACCGCGATGGCAACCTGCGCCGCAACCTCCTGTTCGGCGGCGCGATGCTGCTGGATGGTTGCACCTGCCTGGTGCTGTCGCTGCGCGACATCACCGAACAGCGCAAACAGGAGCAGGCCCTGCAGGACAGCCAGGAACGCCTGAACCTGGCCCTGGAGTCCGCCGACCTGGGTACCTGGGACTGGCATATCCCCAGCAATATGCTGTTTGGCTCGGTGCGCGCCGCGAAGCTCCACGGCCTGGCGGAGCAACCCTTTCATGACGACTTTCGCAAGTTCTTCAGTTTCGTCCCCCTGGAAGACCGCCGCGCCATGCGCGACCACTACAAGCGCCTGGTCGAAGGCAGTTCCCAGGACTACCAGGTAACCTACCGCGCCATCTACGCCAACCAGGAGGTGCACTACCTGGAGAGCACCGCCAAGCTCTACCGCGACGCCCGGGGCAGACCCGAGCGCATGGCCGGCATCCTGATCGACATCAGCGAGCGGGTTCGCCGCGAGCAGCGCCTGACGGCCTCCGAGGAAAAGTTCGCCACCCTGTTCCAGGCCAGCCCCGACCCCATCGCCCTGACCACGGTGCCGGACGGCCGTGTAGTGGAAATCAACCCCAGCTTCACCCAGGTGTTCGGCTGGCAACCCGAACAGGTGGTCGGGCGCACCATGCTGGAACTCAAATTCTGGGCCGATATAGAGGTGCGCGCCGCACTCTTCGTAAAGTTCTACCGGCAGCAGAAACTGGATAACGAGGTCGCCGACTTTCTCGACCGCCTGGGCCGCAAACTCACCTGCGTGGTCTCGACCCGACCGATCGAAATCGGCAGCCAGTCCTGCATTCTCACCTCGTTTCGCGATATCAGCGCGCGCCAGCAGGCCGAAGCCGCGCTCAAGGGCAGCCAGGAGAAGTTCGCCAAGGCCTTCCACTCCAGCCCGGACGCCATCACCATCACCGAGCGCGATACGGGCCGTTATATCGAGGTCAACCAGGGTTTCAGCCGCCTGACCGGCTACCAGGCCGACGAGGTTATCGGCCGCAGCGCCAGCGAACTCAACGTCTGGGCCGACCCGCAGGAACGGGTGCAGATGGTGCAACGGCTGATGCAGGACGGCCACGTCTACCATATGGAAATGCACGGCCGGCACCGCGACGGCACGATCAAGCTGGTCGAGGTCTCGGTCGAACCGATCGAACTGAACGCCACCCCCTGCCTGCTGCTGACCGCCCGCGATATCAGCGAACTCAAGCATGCCCAGGCTCAGGTGCAGCACCTGGCCTACCACGACTCACTGACCAACCTGCCCAATCGCGCCCTGCTGCTCGACCGCCTGACCCAGCAGATCGCCCTGCTCAAGCGCCATGAACTGCGCGGCGCACTGCTGTTTCTCGACCTCGACCACTTCAAGCACATCAACGACTCCCTCGGCCACCCGGTCGGCGATGCGGTGCTCAAGCTGGTCACCGCGCGCCTGGAAGCCAGCGTGCGCCAGGAAGACACGGTGGCACGCCTGGGCGGCGACGAGTTCGTGGTGCTGCTCTCGGGCCTGGAAGGCAAGCGTTCGACCGTGGTGCGCCAGGCCCGCGGGGTGGCGGAAAAACTGCGCCAGCTGCTGGCCGAACCCATGCTGCTCGATGGCCAGAGGCTGCAGGTTACCCCCAGCATCGGCATCGCCCTGATCCCCGACCATGGCGACACCCCGGCGGACCTGCTCAAGCGCGCCGATATTGCCCTGTACCGCGCCAAGGACTCGGGGCGCAACTGCATCCAGCTGTTTCGCAACACCATGCAGAAGGCCGCCAGCGAACGCCTGCGCCTGGAGAACGACCTGCGCCTGGCCCTGGCCCGCGGCGAGTTCGAACTGCATTTCCAACCCCAGGTCGACGCCCGCAACAACCAGATCATCGGTGCCGAAGCCCTGCTGCGCTGGTGTCACCCAACCCTGGGCGCGCAGTCGCCAGCCCTGTTTATCCATGTGCTGGAAGAAAGCGGGCTGATTCTCGAAGTCGGCGGCTGGGTTCTGGCCGAAGCCTGCCACGCCTGCGCCCAGCTGCTCAGGGACGGCCTGGTCGACGCCAGCCAGTTCAGCCTGTGCGTAAATATCAGCCCCCGGCAGTTCCGCCAGAACGACTTCGTCGAGCGCGTGGAAAGCAGCCTGGCCGCCAGCAAGCTACCCGCCGGCATGCTCAAGCTGGAGATCACCGAAGGCATCGTGATCCAGAATATCGACGACACCATCGCCAAGATGAATCGCCTCAAACGCGTCGGTGTCAGCTTCGCCATGGACGACTTCGGCACCGGCTACAGCTCCCTGACCTACCTCAAGCGCCTGCCGGTGGACGTGCTGAAGATCGACCAATCGTTCGTACGCGACGCCACCCTCGACGTCAACGATGCGGAAATCATCCGCGCCATCGTCGCCATGGCCCGCAGCCTGGGCCTGGCGATGATTGCCGAAGGGGTCGAACAGCGCGACCAGCTGGACTTCCTCCAGCAGCAAGGCTGCCACCACTACCAGGGCTACCTCTTCAGCAAACCGGTGCCGCTGACGCAGTTCCGCAACCTGCTGGAGGAAAATAGCCAGCCCAGCCCGGTAAAAACAACAAGGGCACCCTAGGTGCCCTTGTTTATCCACTTGACGACGGATGGTTAACGCTGCAGCACGGTGCGCTCGGCGCTGATGGGAATGCGCTTGGCTTTGGCCTCCTCCGGCACGATGCGCACCAGGTCGATATTCAGCAGGCCGTTGACCAGGCTGGCAGCCTTGACCTCGATATGGTCGGCCAGGCGGAACGACAGCTTGAACGCGCGCTGGGCGATGCCCTGGTACAGGTAGGTGACGTTCTCGGCGCTGGTGTCGCGCTTGCCGCCGCTAACCGTCAGCACCCCGCGCTCGACCTGCAGTTCCAGGTCTTCTTCCTGAAAGCCCGCGGCGGCGACCACGATGCGGTACTGATCGTCGGCATACTTCTCGACGTTGTAGGGTGGATAGCTGCTGCCCGCCTCGTTGCGCATGGCCGATTCGAACAGGTCATTGAAACGGTCGAAGCCAACGGACTGACGGAACAGCGGGGTCATGGAAAATGCAGTGCTCATGGGATTAATCTCCTGAAATTCAGCGAGTCGAAAATAACGAGACCCGATTTCGGCATCCCGCATTAGTGAAAATGTGGACGCCTGCAACGATTTCAAGCCTCTGCACAAATTTCCATCAGGGAGTAGCACCATGCCCCAGGTCATGCTGATTACCGGTGCCAGCCGCGGCATAGGCGCAGCCACCGCCAGGCTCGCCGCCGCCCGCGGTTATGCCCTGTGTCTCAACTATCACCGGCAACAGGCCGCGGCGGATGCCCTGGTTGCCGAGATCATCCAGGGCGGCGGACAGGCCATCGCAGTACAGGCGGACGTGGCCGACGAAAGCCAGGTTCTGCAACTGTTCGCCCAGCTCGACCGCCACTTCGGTCGCATCGACGTGCTGGTCAACAACGCCGGTATGCTGGAAACCCAGATGCCCCTGGAGCAGATGGACCTGGCGCGCTGGCAGCGGGTATTCGCCACCAATGTATTCGGCAGCTTTCTCTGCGCCCGCGAGGCGATCAGGCGCATGTCCACCGCCCACGGCGGCCAGGGTGGCAGCATCGTCAACCTGTCATCGGCCGCCGCCCGCCTCGGCGCGCCGGGCGAATATATCGACTATGCCGCGGCCAAGGGTGCGATCGACAGCATGACCCTGGGCCTGGCCAAGGAAGTCGCCGCCGAAGGGATCCGGGTCAACGCCGTGCGCCCCGGGGTGATCGACACCGAAATCCATGCCAGCGGCGGCGAGCCGGCGCGGGTCGCGCGGGTCAGTCAGAGCGTGCCCATGGGCCGTGGCGGTCTGGCCGAGGAAGTGGCCGAAGCGATTCTCTGGCTGGCCGGCGCGCAGGCGTCCTATACCAGTGGGGCGCTGCTGGATGTCAGCGGCGGTCGCTGAGAACCTGTTTACGATCTGCTGCGCGTCGGCCCTGCTGCGTTAAAAACAGGCTCGGATGCGAGCCCAGTCGGAATGCTCATGTACAAAAGTACACTCCGCTTCCTCGCCTGTTTTTGCCTTGCAGGACTCTAGCTCGCGAGATCGTAAACAGGTTCTGAGGGGAAACGCTCAGGCGCTGGCCTTTTCGGCGCGCCCGAGTTCGAGAAAGTCGATGCCAAGCAAGGCATCGATACGCAGGCAGTCGCTCTCGCGGCGCAGCAGGTTGAACAGCTCGGTGGCCTCCGGGTAGCTGCGGGTCAGCATCGCCAGCCATTGCTTGAGCCGCCCCGGGGCATAGCGTGGCGACATCTTGCGCCGCGCCTGCAGCCAGAAATCGGCGAGCAACGGCTGCAGCTCGGCCCAGCCCATGGTCTCCACCACCTGCCCAGCCCTGGCGGCAGCGATCTGCCGGGCCAGATCCGGGCGCGCCACCAGGCCGCGACCGAGCATGATGTCCTCGACCCCGCTGACCTCACGGCAACGCCGCCAGTCCTCCAGAGTCCAGATCTCGCCATTGGCAAACACCGGCACCCTGACTGCTTCCTGCACCCGCGCCACCCACTCCCAGTGCGCCGGCGGCTTGTAGCCTTCCACCTTGGTCCGGGCGTGCACCACGATCTGCGCCGCGCCGCCATCGGCCAGGGCCTGGGCACACTCCAGGGCAGCGTCCTTGTGCTCGAAGCCCAGGCGCATCTTGGCGGTCACCGGGATATGCGCAGGCACCGTGCGGCGCACCTCGCGGACGATGGCGTGGAGCAGCTCCGGCTCCTTGAGCAGCACCGCCCCGCCGCGGGACTTGTTCACCGTCTTGGCCGGGCAGCCGAAATTCAGGTCGATCACCGGTGCACCGAGGGTGCAGGCGAACGCGGCGTTATCCGCCAGGCAGAGCGGGTCGGATCCGAGAAACTGCACCCGCAACGGCGTACCGGCGGCCGTCTGCGCGCCACTGAACAATTCCGGTGCGAGCTTCTCGTAGCTGCTGACGGGCAATACCCGCTCGGTCACGCGGATAAATTCGGTCACACACCAGTCGATGCCGCCCACCCGGGTCAGCACATCGCGAAGGATCTCGTCGACCAACCCCTCCATCGGGGCCAGGGCGATTTGCATAAATCAATTCTCAGAAAACCGCGGCCCTCGGGGAGCCTGCGCAGGAACGCTAGGAGCCTGTCGGGCTTGACCGTTCGTAGCGAGGGAAAGTCCGGCTCGAGTCAGTTTTGTTGGTCTTTCGAGGCGAATAGCGAGCTATTTAACGAGAAAGAGCAGCAAAAATGGCCGAGTCCGGCTTTTCCGCAGTAGAACAGCGTTAAGTCCGACAGGCTCCTAGTGTACGCGGCGCATCGTCCTGAATGAACGGGCTCCAGATAAACCGGATGGAACACCGCAGCGCTCAGGGAGTCCATTTCGAAGAGCCTCAAACACCCTGGAGAACACGATGCGTCACCTGATACTGCTTAGCAGCCTCCTCCTCGGCATAGGCCTGAGCCATGCCGCCGAACCGACCGACAGCGAGGCGCAGGCGCGCCAAAATAAGCCTGCCCAGCTGATTATCAGCCGTGACGCCAAGGTCCCCGCCAGCTGCAAGGTGGACTTGCTGCTGGAGGAAAAGCAGGTGGCGCAACTACCGGCCGGCGAATCCACCAAGCTGGAGGTCGCCCCCGGCACCCTCTACCTCAGAGCCGAGCTGCTGACCGCCGACGACTGCAATGCCGGCGGCCTGGCCAGCGGCCAGTCGGTGCTGCTCGAACCCGGCGAGACCCGGCATTACCGACTCATGTTCGATAACGACGCCCTGTTCCTCGCCCCACAGCTGGAATGACCCCAGCCGTTACAGCTCCAGCGGAAACGGCGGCTGCAAGGCCTGCCCGTACCCCTCAACGAACTCCGCCGGCATACGCTTGGGCTTGCCGCTGGACAGCTCGATGCAGACGAAGGTGGTCTTGGCCCGCAGCAGAGTGGTGCCATCCTCCGGACGCAGCAGCTGAAAGCGCCGGTCCATCTTCAGACGCTGGTCGGACTCGACGATCCAGGTGGCCATCTGCAGCGCCTGGCCTGCATAGGCACTGGCCAGGTAATCGATCTCATGGCGCAGCACCGCCATGGCCCGATCGAGACGCCGATACTCGGCCAGGTCCAGCCCCAGATATTGCGAATGCCGCCAGGCGCAGCGCTCCAGCCAGCTGACATAGACCGCATTATTGGCATGGCCGAGACCGTCGATGTCCTCATCCACGACTTCGATATCGATAACAAACGGGTTGGCGAGATCCCAACTCATGGCTATGGCTCCATGTTTGCGCTCAAGACGCGGGTTGCGCCAGCCCAGGGGCTGACCGGTTAAAACAGCGCACTCAGACCGTCCGCGAGCCCCACAAGAGCCGGCGGCCAGCGATTGCGATCAACAGCCAGTTAACTTGACACAGGGCATTGGCCAGCACGCACACTGGCACTAAGCTATCGGCAAGGTACAAGGGAGCAGCATAATACGTCCTTGCCGAACACCCCGCCCCCACCACAGCGAGTAACTTGCATTTGATCGCCCTGCTCCGTCTGTGCCTACTGCTGTTACTGCCCCTGACGGGCCACACGGCTTTGCTGTCCTTGCCGGCCAGTGAACAGCCCGTATTGCCGGCCCCCTTTATGCAGGTCTGGCAGGACCCCGAGGGCCGGACGGAAATAGCCACCGTACGCAATCTGCCCGATTCGGCCTGGCAAGAGGTCGCCAGGCGTGATGCCAGCTTCGGCTATGGCGGCCAGGCCTACTGGCTGCGCCTGAAGCTGCACAACCCCGAAACACAGGCCATGGACTGGGTATTGCTGATCGGCAACCCGTTGCTGGACTACCTGGATGCTTACGGCCTGGATGGCGAACGACTGTACCAGGCCGGCGATCAGCGCCCCTTTCAGCAGCGCTGGGTCGAGCATCGTCAATTTGTACTGCCCCTGCGCCTGGCCGCGGGCGAGCAGCGCGAACTGTTCCTACGCATGCAGACCGAGGGCTCGGCCAACCTCAGCGCCAGCCTGATGACGGCCTCCGCCTTCAACCACCACGAGCAGTCGATGTTGCTGCTGCAGGGCCTGTTCTTCGGGGCCTTGCTGGTGATGCTGATCTACAACCTGTCGATCTTCGTCATCACCCGCGACCGCAACTACCTCTGGTACAGCCTGTTTGTCGGCAGCTTCAGCCTCTATCAGTTTATTCAACTGGGCTTCGCCTTCCAGTGGCTATGGCCTCAGGCCCTGTGGTGGCAACAGCTGAGCTTTCCGTTCAGTTCCGCGCTCGCCACCCTGTTCGGCATCCTCTTTACCTACGGCGTGCTCGACCTCAAGAATTGTCCCGCACCCTATACCCGCATCGTTCAGGCCCTGCTGGCCGGCAGCCTGGCGGTCATTGTCCTGGCACTGACCGCCCCCTACAGCGTGGCGCTGATTGCCAGTTTCGTCCTGCTGGTGATCTGCGCGCTGATGGCCTTCGCCTTCACCCTGCTGCGCTGGCGCGCCGGCTACCAACCAGCCAAGCTGTTTGCCCTGGGCTGGTCCATGCTGATCTGCGCCAGCCTGTTCAGCATCCTCAGCGGTACCGGAATCATCGCCAACTCCCTGCTGACCCTGCACGCTCAGCAGATCGGCGGCCTGCTCGAACTGGTGATCTTTTCCATCGCCCTGGGTGCGCGTATCCGCCAGGCCCAGCAGGCCGAACGACTGGCCCAGGCCCAACTGCTCAGCCATGAGCAGCAGCTGCGTGCGGAACAGGCGAAAAGCCTCGACCTGCAGAAACAGATCAGCGAGGGCCTGGAACTGCGCGTAGAACAGCGCACCGCCTCGCTGCAGCAGGCCCTGCAGGAGCTTTCCGCGGCCAACCGGCGCCTGGCCGAACTCAGCCGCCACGACAGCCTGACCGGCCTGTTCAACCGCCAGGTGCTCAATGAGGAGCTGGCGCGAACACTGGCCCAGGCCAAGCGCTCACGCCAGCCGATGGCGATCCTGATGATGGACCTGGACTACTTCAAGCGAGTCAACGACGAGCACGGCCACCTGGCCGGCGATGCCTGCCTGCACCACGCGGCCCAGCGCATGCAGCAGCGCATGCGCAACAACGACCTGCTGGCGCGCTTCGGCGGCGAAGAATTTGCCGCGGTACTGAGCGACACCGACCTCGCCGGCGCGGCCGAACTGGCCGAACAGCTGCGCGCCGACCTGGCCAGCCATCCCTGCCCGCATGAGGGTGCCAATATCGCACTGAGCCTGAGCATCGGCGTCTGCGCGCTGGTTCCGCAAGCCGACAGCAACAGCGAACAACTGCTGCGCCGCGCCGACCAGGCCCTGTATCGCGCCAAGGCCGCCGGGCGCAACCGGGTGGAGTGCTACGAAGCCAGCGCGCTCGACGAGGTATGACGGGCAGCACCCAGCAACTGCACCACTGCCTCGTGCAGACGCGGGTCGGCCAATACCCGCTGGTGGCCACCCGCCTCCAGACGCAGTAGACGACTGTCGAACCAGGCCTGGTGAATCACCTCGGCCTCGTCGAAAGGCACCACTGGGTCATCCGCGGCGTGCACGATCAAGCCCGGGATATCCAGCTGGTATTGCGCCACATCCAGCTTGCCCGCAGGCATACCGGCCTTCTCCTCGACCAGACGCACGAAATGCGCCCCGGCCTGCGCCGGCAAACCCATATAACGGGCGAAACGGCGCAGCACGGCGAGAATCCGACTCGGCGCGGCAATGCTTACCAGCGCTTCCGCACGCAAGCCCATCTGGGTAGCCAGCAGCATGCTGGCCCCGCCCATGGAATGACCGATCACCGCCTTGAGCGGTGGCAACTCGTTGGCCGCCTCCAGCAGCGCATGGGCGAACTGCACCACGGTGGCTTCCTGTCCTGGTGAACGGCCGTGGGCCGGCCCATCCAGGGCCACCACGCCATAGCCGGCCTCGACCAGCGCGCCGATCAAGCCGGCGAACTGGGTTGGCCGCCCTTCCCAGCCATGCATCAGCAGTACGGTCGGGCCACTGCCCCAGCGCAAGGCCGACAGACCGAAACGCAGGGTGATGCGCTCGGCCCGACTCAGCAGCGGCAATTCCCAATCCCTCGGCAACGACTCACGCGGGGTTATAAATTCACGACGCAACCTACTGGCCAACGTATGGGGGGCCAGCAGACCTACAGACGCATTGAAACCACGAATCCAGCTGATGCTGTTCATTGCCATTCTCCTCACAGGATTGCCGACTTGGCGGCGCGCAGAACGCGGTCAGACAACTCACAGGGACCCAGCGCCCGCGCCAGCGCCAGCCCCCCAACCATCAAAGCGATATCGGCCAGCACCTTGTCGGCCTCCTCGGGGCTACCCGCCAACTGCGCCGTCATCAGCTCCAGGTGCTGCGCCAACGCCTGGCGAAACCCCTCGGGCAAGCGGGTCAACTCCCCCAGCGAACTGGGTAAGGGACAGCCCTGATCGCCGGCATCGCGGTGCTTGCGCGACAGATAGAAAGCGGCTGCCAGAACCCGCCGCTGATCCGCCGGCAACGCCTGATCCAACGCCCCGAGCAACTCGCGGCGCTGGCAGAGCATCTGCTGGAAGACCTCCAGCATCAGCGCGTCCTTGCTCTCGAAATGGGCATAGAAACCGCCGACGGTCAGGCCAGCTGCCCCCATCACTTCACCGACGCTGGGTTCAGCCGGGCCACGCTGCAGCAGCGCAGTACTGGCCGCGGCCAGAATGCGTTCACGGGTTTGCGCTTTCTTGTCGCTCATGCTCGCCTCCACAAATATTACAACCATAATATTATGCTCGTAATAATTTATGGCAAGCGCTGAATGCGACCATTGATCGGGCGACAGGAGAAATTTCAGGAGGCGGGAAAATTGCCTGGAGCAATTTTTAACGTCGCGTAGCGACGGCCCGCAGGGTGGCCGCCAGGGATGGCAGGCCATAAAAACAAAAGGGCCATTCCATAAAGAATGACCCTTCAAAATCCCGCAGAGCGGGCAAAAATGGCGTCCCCTAGGGGACTCGAACCCCTGTTACCGCCGTGAAAGGGCGGTGTCCTAGGCCACTAGACGAAGGGGACGAAACCTTCGAAGAACAAGGCCAGCTTTACGCTGGCCCCGTGGCAGTGATTACTACTGCAAAATTGGTGGAGATAAACGGGATCGAACCGTTGACCTCTTGCATGCCATGCAAGCGCTCTCCCAGCTGAGCTATACCCCCAGATTTATCGCCTCTCGGCTCACAGCCCAAACCGGCACTGCTTTTTGAAACTGGCGTCCCCTAGGGGACTCGAACCCCTGTTACCGCCGTGAAAGGGCGGTG